>DATGSX010000040.1:0-32236 GCA_035302145.1 Flavobacteriaceae bacterium
GCCATTTCCGATTGCTCATAAAAATCCTGAAAAGCGCTTTCTTTCTTTTTAGGCTCCGTTTGCTGGCAGCTTAATAAAAGGAATGCTGCACCGAGGTAGAGGTATAAGTTAAAGTATCGCTTCATTATTTTTTAAGAAAAATCCCTTCTGCAAGGAAAGTATATTCAAGCTTTGGCTCGGTGATAGCCGCTATTTCCTCTTCCGATTTTCCTGCATCTTCTGCATAATGTCGGAGCTCTGCAACAGAAGTTTCAGCTTTGTAGGCTACTCCTTTTATTATGGCATCGGCTTCGGCAGCGTCTTTAGGTACAAAAAACTCGTAATCTTTAAACTTTACAAAAGCTTCGGTACTATTATCTCCTAAATCCAATTTTATCCAACATCCTTTTTTCTGACAAACCTCATTTACCTTCGTCTTAAAACTAACTTCTACAGAGTCGCCTGCCTTCATACTTTCGTACTTCAGCCTCATTTCTTCTGTAGATAGTAGATTCTCAGTAGTAAAACTTGCACCAAAGTTTTCATACTTACTTAAATCTATTGCTTTTGAAGTTTCGGTAGAATCGATCCTCTCCTTGTTTGTTTGATTACAAGAAAAAAATATAAGAGCCGAAAGAAGGCTTATGGTAAATAGAAATTTCTTAGTCATGATGCTTTATATGTGATATATTAAGAGTCAAATATAATTAAAACTTCTAATTAATCTAATAATTAAACTTTGTTGTTGCAAAATGTTAATGGTTGTCGGAAAAGAAATAAGTAACGATAAACCTGTTGTGGGGTTTATTTAATGAAATTAAGCGAAAAAACAGCAAAAAATTATTAATTTAGCAACGCAAAAAAATAATTGATTCTTTACATAGATATGGCAAGATTTGAATTGAAATTACCCAAAATGGGGGAGAGTGTAGCCGAAGCAACGGTTACTGCTTGGCTTAAAGAAGTGGGCGACACCATAGAGATGGATGAAGCCGTACTGGAAATAGCAACAGATAAAGTAGATAGTGAAGTTCCTAGCGAAGTAGAAGGTACGCTTGTAGAAAAGCTTTTTGATGTAGACGATGTGGTACAAGTAGGCCAAACTTTAGCTATAATAGAAACAGATGCAGAGATAGAGGATGCTCCAGCTGTCTCCATCGAACCAACCGAGCAAGAGGCTGAAGCTGTAGAAGAAGTTGAAAAGCAAATAGCTCAGGCTAAAGAGGTTACACAAACTACTATTGCCAATACAGGAGATAGGTTTTACTCTCCACTAGTTCGAAATATTGCTGAAACCGAAGGGATTTCACAAGAAGAGTTAGACGCTATCAGTGGAACTGGGAAAGAAGGCAGAGTTACCAAAAACGATATTCTTTCGTATGTAGAGAATCGCGGCGCACAGCCTGCTAAACCTGCTGCAGCAAAACCAGCAGCTTCCAAGCCAGCACCATCACCTGTTGTAGCATCGGGTGGAGATGAGATTATAGAAATGACACGAATGGGGAAACTCATTTCCAAGCATATGACCGATAGTATTCAAACGTCGGCACACGTACAATCCTTTGTGGAGTGTGACGTAACTAATATCTGGAACTGGAGAAATAAAGTGAAAGATGCTTTTGCAGAACGTGAAGGGGAGCGATTGACCTTTACCCCGATATTTATGGAGGCGGTAGCAAAAGCACTGAAGGATTTCCCTATGATGAATATCTCGGTAGATGGAGATAATATCATTAAACACAAAAATGTAAATTTAGGTATGGCAGCAGCCTTGCCAGATGGGAATTTAATTGTACCAGTTATTAAAAATGCCGATCAACTAAACTTAGTTGGTATGGCAACTGCAGTTAACGATTTAGCAAATAGAGCTAGAAATAACAAGCTTAAGCCAGACGAAATACAAGGCGGAACTTATACCGTTACAAACGTAGGAACTTTTGGCAGCGTTATGGGAACTCCTATTATCAATCAACCACAAGTAGGTATTCTAGCATTAGGAGCCATCCGTAAAGTGCCTGCAGTTGTAGAAACACCAGAAGGAGACTTTATTGGAATTCGCTATAGAATGTTCTTGTCGCACTCTTACGACCACCGCGTGGTAAATGGAGCGTTAGGCGGACAGTTTGTAAAGCGCGTAGCAGATTACTTAGAAGCTTGGGATGTAGACCGATACTTTTAGTAAAATAAATTAAAATTAAATCAGAATTAAAACTTGCCTACTCCTAAAGTTTATAACAAGCTGGAATAGGCAAGTTTTTTCGTATAAAACAAACCTAAGATGAAACTTAAATTAAGCAAACCACTCTGCTTTTTCGACCTAGAAACAACTGGTATACAGGTAGCAAGCGATAGAATTGTAGAAATATCTATATTAAAGGTGTTTCCGAATGGCAATAAAGAGAGCTTAACGCTTCGTGTAAACCCCGAAATGCCTATTCCACCAGAGTCAACTGCCATTCATGGAATTTCCGACGAGATGGTAGCTAACGAACCTACGTTCAAAGAACTGGCACCGCGTATCTACGAAATGATTAAGGATTCTGATTTAGCAGGATTTAATTCCAATCGATTTGATATACCACTTTTAGCTGAAGAACTTTTACGAGCAGATATAGATTTCGACCTAAAAAGAGCCTCTGCAGTAGACGTACAAACTATTTTCCATAAGAAGGAGAAACGAACTTTGGAAGCTGCTTATAAGTTTTATTGCGATAAAGAACTAGAGAATGCGCATAGTGCCGAAGCCGATACTATGGCTACGTATGAGGTGTTGAAAGCTCAATTAGAGCGATATGATGATTTAGAGAATGACGTCAACTTCTTGGCAGAATATAGTAAGCATAAAGAATTTGTTGATTTCGCTGGATATATTGCTTATAATGAGGATGGCGATGAGGTGTTTTCTTTTGGAAAACATAGAGGAAAACGAGTGGTGGATATTTTAGAAAGCGAACCCGGATATTTTGGATGGCTATTAAATGCTGACTTTCCGTTGTATACTAAACGCGTTTTAACCCGTATTCGCTTACAAGAATTAAATACAAAGAAGTAATTATGAAAATTGTTTGTGTAGGTCGGAATTATGCTGCACATATCGAAGAGCTAGAAAACGAACGGCCAGAAAACCCTGTGTTGTTTTTAAAGCCTAGTACCGCAGTATTACCAACTGATCAGGATTTTCAAATACCTGACTTTACAAACAACCTGCATTACGAAGTTGAGGTGTTGGTAAAAATAAATAACGAAGGTAAAAACATTGATCCAAAATCAGCACACCAGTATTATGATCAAATAGGTTTGGGAATAGACTTTACCGCCAGAGATGTTCAACAAAAAATGAAAGAAAAAGGCTTGCCATGGGAAGTTGCAAAAGCTTTTGATAATGCTGCAGTAATAGGCGATTTCATAAGCAAAAACCAGTTCAAGTCTATGGAGGACATCCCATTCAGTCTAAAGAAAAACGGTGAAATAGTTCAAGATGGTAATACTTCGCATATGCTGTGGAAAGTCGATGAACTAATTGCTTATATATCCACCTATTTTACCCTGCATCCTGGCGATATTATATTTACTGGAACACCTGCAGGAGTTGGTCAAGTGTTTAATGGAGATAAGTTAGAGGGGTTTATTGAGGAACGTTCCATGTTTACAGTAGCTATTCGATAATTAATTTTAATCATGAGTAAAGTACAAGCACAGATAATTAGTATAGGCGATGAGTTGTTGTTAGGGGAGACCATAAATACCAATGCTTCGTTCATAGCAAAGTCTCTACAACGAATTGGGATAGAGGTGAGTAAGATATGGACCATTGCCGATGTAGAGGAGCAAATGATCGATACAATAAAGTCTGCAGCTAGAGAAACTTCTTTGGTTTTAATGACCGGAGGACTAGGTCCCACCAATGATGATAAAACTCAAAAAGTGCTTTGTACACTAACAGAAGATAGCTTGGTTCAAAACAAAGATGTATTGGCCGAACTAAAAGCACGTTATATATCTCGTGGTAAACGCGATAATTGGGAAGTAAATAAAAATCAATCCCTTGTTCCTGCCAATGCTAGAATATTTGTGAACGAAAATGGCACAGCCCCGGCTTTATGGATGACGTATAACGATACTACCTGTATTGCTATGCCTGGAGTGCCATTTGAAATGAAAGCCCTGCTTACCAAGCAAATATTACCAGCAATCCAAGAGGTGTTTTCAACTGAGCATATCTATTACCGCACCTTGCTCACCTACGGACTGGGAGAAAGCGTTTTGTTGCACAGACTAAAAGAATGGGAAGAAGCCTTACCATCAGACGTAAAGCTAGCATATTTACCTTCGGATAGCCAGGTGCGTTTACGACTTTTAGGCTCTAACAAGAGTAGACAGGTTGTTGAACAGAAGATTAATCAATATATTGATGAATTAACTTCCTTGTTACCAGATGTTGCAGTAGGTGTAGAAGAGGAGACCAATCTGGTAGAACAAATAATGAATAAACTAAATCATACTAAAAGCACTTTAAGTATAGCAGAAAGCATCACTGGCGGTTCCTTGTCCAAAAGCATAACACAAGAGTCTGGAGTTTCTAGCTTTTATGCAGGAAGTATTACAGCCTATGCTACAGAATCTAAAGTGAATGTTCTAGGAGTCGATTCTCATTTAATAGAGAAACATAGCGTAGTAAGTGCTGAGGTGGCAAAGGCGATGGCCGAGGGAGTGAGCCGACTTTATAAAACGGACTATGCATTGGCAACCACTGGCGAAGCGGGTCCAACAAAAGGGGATAGTGACGCAGAAATAGGTACAGTTTTTATTGCACTTAAAACGCCAACAGAAATAAAAGTAGTCAAACATCAATTTGGCAAAATAAGACAAACGGTTATTAAGAGAGCTACAAATGCTGCATTAACCATGTTATGGAAAGAAATTTAAAAAACTATTTGTCTTTTATTGTCAGTAAAGAATTAAATTCTTAAGTTTGCACTCTGATTTTGAATAACACATAAAGTAAAAGGAAATGTCTAGAGTTTGTGAATTAACCGGTAAGCGTGCTATGGTTGGGAACAACGTATCCCACGCTAAGAATAGAACTAAGCGTAAGTTTAATGTAAACTTGATGAAGAAGCGTTTTTATATTCCAGAAGAAGATGAATGGATTACCTTAAACGTATCTACATCGGCGATTAAAAACATTAATAAGCGAGGGATTTACGCAGTTGTTAAGGAAGCTAGAGAAAAAGGTTTCTTGAAGAAGTAAATTATCTTTATTAAAAACGAATAGCAATGGCGAAAAAAGGAAATAGAATTCAAGTGATTTTAGAATGTACAGAGCATAAAGATTCTGGAAAACCGGGAATGTCTCGATATATCACTACTAAGAATAGAAGAAATACTCCAGATAGATTGGAGCTAAAAAAGTTTAACCCAATCCTTAAGAGGATGACTATCCATAAGGAAATAAAATAAATAATCATGGCAAAGAAACCAATATCTAAATTAAGATCAGGGTCGAAAAGATTGACCAAAGCAATTAAGATGGTTAAATCAGAGGAGACTGGAGCATACGTTTTTGTTGAGGCAATGATGTCGCCAGACTTTGTAGACGATTGGTTTAAAGATCAAGAATAAGCATTCCTGCTACTTAATAATATATAGATAAAGCCACTTTTGTAATAAAAGGTGGCTTGTCTTGTTGTAGCTGCATCCTCCGTCATTTTTACTTCCAGAGGATAGTTAGTAAGAATACAAAACTTACAATAAATAGTCTGCCAAGTTAATACAGTATATCAATTTACTTAAACGTAAACGAGGAGATGGGACTCAATCCAATCGATTTGTTTGTTTACTCAAGAAAGAAACGAAAAAGCAGCTAGTCAGAAAAAGAACAGAATTTCGCTTTCTCATCGTAATTAATCTAGCTTTAACGTATCTTTGTTTGAATGGTGGTTATTATGTAAATAATATCACCTAAAAATATTATTTTAAATAATTCAGCCTATGAGCTTCTTTAAAAAATTATTCTCGAGAGAGAAAAAGGAAACTTTAGACAAAGGACTAGAGAAAACAAAGTCAAGCTTTTTTGATAAGCTAAGTAAAGCAGTAGCGGGAAAAAGCAAAGTAGACGATGATGTACTAGACGATTTAGAAGAAGTCCTTGTAACTAGTGATGTTGGGGTAGATACTACGCTTAAGATTATCGACAGAATCGAAGCACGCGTTGCCAGAGATAAATATGTTGGCACTGCAGAGTTAAACAAAATTCTACGTGAGGAAATAGCAGGTCTTCTTACCGAAACCCATGGTGAAGAATCACCTACCGAATTTTCTATACCTAAACAAGATGCACCATACGTAATTATGGTGGTCGGGGTAAATGGTGTAGGAAAAACAACTACTATAGGAAAGTTAGCTCACGAGTTTACTAAGAAGGGTAAAAAAGTCATATTAGGTGCAGGCGATACTTTCCGTGCTGCAGCAATCGATCAGCTACAGATATGGGCCGATCGAACCGAGACGGAAATGGTAAAGCAAAAGATGGGAAGCGATCCTGCCAGTGTAGCTTTCGATACCTTAGAAAGAGCTGTAAGTCAGAATGCCGATGTGGTGCTAATAGATACCGCTGGTCGATTGCACAATAAAGTGAACTTGATGAACGAGCTTTCTAAGATAAAACGTGTTATGGATAGAGTAATTCCAGGTGCACCTCACGATGTACTACTTGTTTTAGATGGCTCTACTGGGCAAAATGCTTTCGAACAAGCAAAGCACTTCACGGCAGCTACAGAAGTCACTTCACTCGCTGTAACAAAACTTGATGGTACAGCAAAAGGTGGTGTAGTAATTGGAATAAGCGATCAATTCAAAATTCCAGTAAAATACATTGGAGTAGGCGAAGGAATAGACGATCTGCAAGTTTTTAATAAATATGAGTTTGTAGATTCTTTCTTCTCAGATTAGAATTAGTATTACAGTATAATATGAAACCCATAAGCCAGAAATTGACTTATGGGTTTTTTAATGTTTGATTTCGTGAAATCTGAATCCGATAAAGATACATGGTCAACATGAAAGGTATGTATCTCATATGGTATTATTCAATATAGCTACATTTGTTTTATCGAAGGCCAATGTTTAAAAATAAAAATCCCCACTTCATAATTTTGAAATGGGGATTTTCTATTAATAAAAAGCTCTTATGTTATAGAGTTTCTTCCAACCAATTAAAGAATTCACGCTGCCAAACTAAGGCATTTTGTGGGTTCAACACCCAGTGGTTTTCTTCAGGGAATAGAACAAACTTACTCTTTATACCAAGTAGTTGTGCTGCTTGGAAAGCTTGCTGCCCTTGTTCAATAGGCACCCTATAATCCTTTGCTCCTTGTATGATAAGAATCGGAGTGTCCCAATTAGTAACATAATTTATAGGGTTGAATTCATTGTATGTGCGCTGTGCCACTTCGTTATCTTTTTCCCAGTAAGGCCCGCCCATGTCTTTGTTTACAAAAAACAATTCTTCGGTGGTACCATACATGCTTCGATTATCGAAAAGTCCACAGTGAGAAATAAAACTCTTAAATCGGCCATCGTGATTTCCAGCTAAGTAAAATACAGAATAGCCACCAAAGCTAGCACCTACAGCGCCAAGTCTATCATTGTCTACATAAGGCTCTTTGGCTACCTCGTCTATTGCATCTAGATAATCGTTCATAGCATGACCACCCCAATCTCCACTAATAGCTTCGTTCCACTCTACACCATGACCTGGCATTCCTCTACGGTTAGGCGCTACAATAATATAGCCTTGCGACGCCATAAGCTGGAAGTTCCAACGGAAAGAATAGAACTGTGAAAGAGGAGACTGTGGTCCACCTTGTGCGTATAATAACGTAGGGTATTTCTTATTAGAGTCAAAGTTTGGTGGTAGTATTACCCAAACCAACATATCTTTTCCATCTCTAGTTTTTACCATACGCTTTTCTACTGTTGGTAGATCTAAACTGTTATAGAAAGCATCGTTTTCATGTGTAAGTTGTTCTAGCTTCTTAGTCTTAAAGTCATATCGGTATAACTCGGTAGCTTGATTCATGGAAGTTCTTGTAACTATAAGACCACCGTTATATTCACCTACTATACCATTTACATCAAACTGCCCATCGGTTAATTGCTCTATCGATGGCATTTTTCTAGTTCTTCTTGGATAGTCTACTTTAAAAAGTTGAACAGTTCCGTTTTTTGGAGCTATAAAGTAAATGTCTTTAGCATTTTTAGCCCACATGAACGAGCTAACTGTTTCATCCCAATGTGCCGTAAGATTTTGCTTTACTCCATTTTCTAATACCACAATATCATTCTTATCCGCTTCGTAGCCTTCGGTTTTCATTTGTAACCAAGCCATGGCTCCTTTACTACTAAATGCTGGATTGGTGTCGTAACCCTTATTGTCCTCTGTTATATTGGTAGTGGTTTTCGAAGCTAAATCATATTTATAAATATCGGTGTTGGTACTTGTGGCATATTCGGTGCCTTCGAGTTTCTTAGAAACATAATAAACCGATTTTCCATTTGGTCCCCATACATAATCTTCTCCACCTCCAAATGGTTCTTGTGGTGTGTAGTAAGGCTTACCTTCTAATAAGTCTATTTCCTCTCCAGTTGCAACATCTTTTACAAAAACATGCTTATAACTTCCATCATTCCAAGTATCCCAATGACGGTAATCTAATGCTTCGTATATATATACTTCCGACTTTTCTAAGTCTTTGTATAGATCTTTTCCTAAAACATCGTTTACGTGAACACTTTTATGAAATAACTCGTGCTTTCCATCTGGTGATAGTTTGCTGTTGCGAATTAGCTGATCGTAATCCTCAATTTTCTTTGGAGTACCTCCTTTAATTGGTATAACAAAAAGTTCACTGTCAAAGCTGTTTTCTTCGATATTCGGTGTGGTTACTTTATACACCACTTCATCGCCTTTGTCTGTTATCCCGATTGGACTCACTCTTTTTATTTGCCATAAATCCTCTGGCGTGAGTGTTTTCTGAGCATACACAAGTCCTGTTCCTATAAGAGCAAGTGCAGCGAAAAGATATTTTCTCATTTTTAATAGATTTTTGTTGCCGTAAAGTTAAGGATTATTACACCATTCTGCACGTAGATTGGTAATCTAAGAGCTTAATGTAAAGAATGAATAGAAAGGAAAATAAATAGCCATTAATTTTAAATGAAAAATGCAATATTATTTAATCGTCTAGAATTTTATTAATTTTTAAACTATCTTAACCTGTCAAACTCTAGAAATTGTTGAAGTAAATGGCAAGACGAATACCTAGATCTATTACCGATAAAAAAGAGCGAACCTCTATTAAAGACTCCTTCTTGGCTATGAAAGCAGTGCCACGCTTCTTTCGAGAAATTTACCATAGCAGTCCTAAGCTTTTTATAGTAAATGTCTTAGCTAGGCTTTTAAATGCATTTACTCCTGTAGTTATTCTTTGGGTAGGTAAGCTAATTATCGATGAGATTATTCTTCAAGTATCCATAGCCGATAAAGATTTGAGCCTATTGTGGAAGTATGTAATAATAGAATTTTCTATAGTTATCTTATCCGATTTATTAGGTCGTTTAATTAATCTGACCGATGGATTAATAGGTGACTTGTATAATAATTCTTCTTCCGAGAAAATTATCCGAAAATCTAGTCAGCTCAGTATGGCACAATTAGAAGATCCAGTTTTTTACGATAAATTGGAACGAGCGCGAACACAAACTAGTCAGAGAGTTGGGCTGATGAGCAATGTGTTGGGACAAGCAGAAAATCTTATTTCTATGATTTCCCTTATCGCAGGTCTAATTTACTTAGCCCCAATTCTCATAATTATTTTAATCTTAAGTATTATCCCATCTTTTATCAACGAAGCGAGATTTAGTTCTACTCGCTATTCTATAGCAAGAAGTTGGACCAGTGAACGTAGAGAGTTGGACTATCTCCGTTTTATTGGGGCAAACAACCAAACAGCAAAAGAGGTGAAACTATTTGGACTTACCGACTTTATTGCCGAACGCTTTAAAAGATTATCCGATGACTATTATCAGATAAGTAAAAACCTTTCTATAAAACAGAGTTTGTATGGCTCTTTGTTCAATATTCTTGGCGTACTTTCTTATTATGGCGCTTACATTTATATCATTTTACGTGTTATAGCAGGAGTTATTAGTATTGGGGAACTTACCTTCTTATCGGGTTCTTTTAACCGATTACGCAATAACCTACAAGGATTTTTTTCACGATTTACTCGTATTTCTGAAAGTGCTCTTTATTTGCAGGACTATTTTGATTTTTTAGATTTAAAAATTGAACAGACAACGGAAGAGAAAACACCATTGCCAGATAAAATACAAGTAGGTTTTGAATTAAGTAATGTACATTTTACCTATCCTGGAAGTAAAGAGAAGGTTTTGAAAGGCGTGAGTTTTAAAATGAAAGCTGGAGAGAAAATGGCGTTTGTTGGTCAGAATGGAGCAGGGAAAACCACTTTGATCAAACTCATTCTTCGATTTTATGAACCCACGGAGGGGGAAATATTATTGGATGGCATAAATATTAACCAGTTTGATGTAGATGCCTATCGCAAACGCTTTGGTGTAATTTTCCAAGACTTTTTTAGATATGAATTTACGGTACGTGAAAATATTGCTGTAGGCAATATAGAGAAAGTGGATGAGGATGAGACAATTCATGATGCTGCATCTAAAAGCCTTGCTGACGAAGTTATCGAAGAGATGTACCATGGCTTGGAGCAACAATTAGGAAGACGTTTTACTAACGGACAGGAATTAAGCGGTGGACAATGGCAGAAAATTGCACTAGCTAGAGCTTATATGAAAGACGCCGATATTATGATACTGGACGAACCAACTAGTGCGTTAGATGCCCAAGCAGAATACGATGTATTTGAAAGATTCATCGGTTTGACCGAAGGGAAAACTAGTATAATCATCAGCCATAGATTTAGTACCGTTCGCATGGCAGATAGAATTCTTGTATTAGAAGATGGAAAAGTATTGGAATTAGGAACACATCATGAGTTAATGGACCATCCAAATCTCTATGCGAAGCTCTTTAAATTACAAGCAGCTGGATATCAGTAGTTCTTATTTGAATCTTAGATTAATTGCAAAAAAAGAGGTATTAAAATAAATAAACACTAGTATAAGATTCTACTGATAGATATTTCATAATTGAAAAGGAGAGGTTAGAACCAAACTTTATGAATTATAGCCTGTTTTCAGAGCCAAAAAACAGCTATTATTTTGTAATTTGCGCACTAAAATAATAAGACAAATGGTTTTAACAGTAGAAAATATTATCTTAATAGGATCTATTCTATTAATAGCTAGTGTTTTAGCTAAGAAAATATCTGTTAGACTATCGGTTCCCGCCCTGATTATTTTCTTGGGAGTAGGTATGCTTGCAGGTTCGGATGGAATATTAGGTATTCAATTTGAAAATTATAACACGGCACAATTTATAGGAGTAGTCGCATTAAACTTTATTTTGTTTAATGGAGGGCTCTCTACTAGTTGGAAAAGTGTTAAGCCTATATTGTGGCAAGGTGCCATTCTTTCTACTCTTGGTGTTTTTCTTACCGCGATTACTCTAGGGGCATTTATTTGGTGGCTTTCTGCTTTTTATATCGACGGAGGTTTGAGTATTTACGAAGCCTTATTATTAGGAGCAATTGTCTCCTCTACCGACGCAGCTGCAGTTTTCTCCATCTTACGCGCCAAAGGCCTTTCGCTAAAATACCATATCAAACCTACTTTAGAGTTAGAAAGTGGTAGTAACGACCCGATGGCTTATTTTTTAACCATTGCTTTTATAGGTTTTGTGCAAAATCCAGATCAGAGTCTATGGACTATCATTCCATTTTTCTTTCAACAAATTGGAGTAGGTGCAGTATGTGGGCTTTTATTTGCTTGGTTAGCCAAAAAACTCATCAATGTTTTAAACCTTGGGTTTGGAGGTATTTATCCAGTTCTCACCATTGGCGTCATGTTTTTTGTATTCTCAGGAACAGAGGCTATTGGAGGTAATGGCTTCTTGGCGGTTTACCTTGCTGGATTATATTTAGGAAATCAAAACTTGGTAAACAAACGAACCATTACCAGTATGTTCGATGGTTTAGCTTGGCTCATGCAGATTGTACTGTTTATAACCTTAGGCCTATTGGTAAATCCATCGGGATTAATTCCAATTGCTGTTTTCGGATTGTTGATTTCAGCTTTCTTAATTATCGCCGCTCGACCTATCAGTGTTTTTATCAGCTTAATTCCGTTTAAAATGCCTATCCAAAAAAGAATTTATGTTTCGTGGGTGGGATTACGTGGGGCTGTACCTATTGTATTTGCAACCTATCCGTTAATGGCAGGTTTAGATCACGCACTAGTGTTTTTTAATGTGGTGTTTTTCGTTTCCCTAACTTCAGTTTTATTGCAAGGAAGTACAATTCCTGTTGTTGCTAGATGGTTGGGTATGTCTATTCCAGTAGAAGACAAAACTAAATCTCCTGTGGATATTCTTTTGTCTGATGGAGCTAACTCTTTTTTACGAGAAATCGTAGTTCCTGAAGGAAATATAGCGGTCGGAAAACAAATAATGGAACTTGGATTTCCAGAGAAAGGAATTATTGCCATGATTTCGAGAGACAATGTTTTTATAACCCCAAAAGGAACAACAAAAATCCAGCCTGACGATATGTTGATAGTGTTGTATGAAAACGATGTTATTCTTGATGAGATATATAATTTACTGAAATTAGATAGGCAATTAGAAGAAGAGAAAGAGCATATGTAAATGCTCATAATATTTCGAAATTAATAGTAGCTGAAAAATGAGATTTTTATGAGAGAATAATATGTTTAACATTTTTTCACTACATTTAACAAGTGTGTTTGTGGAGTGTTATGAATTATTAAAGGATTTTTTAGGGAAGTGACTTGTATGTTGACATTTATTTACGATATTAAATCAGATCTTATAGTTTATGTTTATAAAGCTGCTTAAAAATATCATTTCCAGGATTTACAACAATAGGGTTCTTGTTATTTTTATTGTACTTTTATCGTACTTAGGTATTCTTTTATTTGACTTTAGATTACCAATAGCAGTGTTATTTGGCCCGATCTTATTGTTTGTTATCTCAAGTAGAAGAATAAATTTCTCTAGGTTTCTACTTCATTTTACTCCATTCCTCATTTTCTTATTCTATAAACTGTACTTGGTTTACCTAATAGCCTCTTTTAAAGAATATGAGAACATTTATTACATTCTTTATGACAGTGTCTCGGTCCTGTCTATTTTTGCATACATGTACTATATTATTGGTACTAAACGCACACAAGGTTTTTCTTGGTTCAAAAAGTTCTATATTCGTCAGTTATATTTTTCTTACATAATTATGATGGGTATTTTCATAGTGTTGTTGTATAGGCGAATAGTTACACCAGAAGAAAGTATAACGGGGGTACTTAGTACCATTTTGGCAGTATTGGTTTTAATGCTCATAGTTTCTTTGATATATGTGGTGATAAATAATCTAGAGAGAAATAAATTGCGTTTACATAAGAATGATCTGTTAGCTAATAGGCAAGCTCGCTATGGTTTAGAAACTCAAGATTTAGAAAAATATGCACAAAAGATCAAAGAGTTTTTTTCCACTTCAGATATTTATTTGGATGTAAATTTTAATTTAGACAGGTTGTCTTCTCATTTGCAAATCCCAAAGCACCATCTATCGGTTTGTATTAACAATTATTTTGGCAAGAATTTCTATACTCTATTAGCTAGTTATCGAATTAAAGAAGCTATTAAGTTAGCTCAAAATAACTCCATTTATACTTGGGAGGCTATAGCCTTTGAATGTGGCTATAGTTCAAGAAGCACATTCAATAAACATTTTAAAGAAATTACAGGCTGCCTTCCTTCTGAGTTTTCAAAGGAATCCTCATCAAGATTATATATATAAATAACATGGAGATTTTTCCCATAATCATCATTGTAATTTGTACGCTATCCTTATATGTACGTCTTCGATTAACAGAATCTACAAGATTAGATAAAATATTAAGTTTGGTTACAGGAGTAGTATTATTGCAAACAATCCACATCTACATTGTAAACACATACTTTCCAAACAGTTTGTATTTAGATGCTTTACTGCCCTATCGATTACTATATCCACCATTGATTTATTTTACAGTTAAATTATCGAGCCAAAAAGAGAGAGGAGAACTTGAGAAATATATTATATTCCATCTTATACCAATATTTATTTTTTTATTAATTTTTGTAATCCTTTCCTTTTCTCAAATTCTAAGAGACTTATATGGTGTGTTTATTTTTAAGATGTTGCTACTTGTAGAGATAACATCTATTTTTTTCTATTCTATATGGAGTGTTCTTATTCTTTATAAATCACAAAAAAGCGATAGGCGCCAATCTCGTATGAGAATTGCTATAGAAATTGCTATTATGCTAATGGTACTTAAAGGAAGTTTTTCTTTAATACGTTTTTTTGAGTTTCTGTATAAGGAAGATATCGTGCTAGATCGGCACGGTCAGTATAGTTTGATCTTTCTACTATTACTTGCTGTATTGTTGTATGTCATTACTATGGAGAAAGAAATTATAAGTGATAACTCAAAAGTCGTTAGACATAATAAAGATCATTCTTATAGCATTCCACCCATAGAAGTTACTAAGAAAGTCGAAAATCATTTGATAGATTCTCACGATAACTCACATGACTCTTTTATTGACCATGCAGAGGAGGTGAATGTTCTATTGCAAAAGCTTCAGGATTTAACCGATGCGAATTGGTTTTTAAATTCCACTATCGATTTGCAAACTTTAGCCAATGCTACCCATACCAGTCCAGCTCTTATTTCAGAGGTTTTAAACCTAAAACTTGGTGTGAATTTTAATACCTATGTAAATAACATACGTATAAAATATGTGGTGGACGCATTAAAAGAACAAGTAAAAGACGATCAAATTCTCTCTATTGAAGAACTTTATATTCAAGCGGGATTTAATTCAAAATCTACTTTCAATCGACATTTTAAAAGAGTAATGGGTCAAACTCCCAGGAAGTTTATTAGTACTATTCGAAATTAATGGCTAATTTTTTTTGACACTTTAAAGATAGCCTTAGGTGTAGTTCCTTTGTTATTAGTCAGTTATAAGTGTCATTTTTTATTTGAACCTAATAGATTTCTTTTTAAACCTTCGAGTAAGCAATCTGCTACCTCTTTCCTCTTATCTAGCTCTAATATTGCATTAGTCATACATCTTAAAGTCGCGGTTTTATAACCTAGATTAATGAGTTGTGAGTTTTGAAAAACACTTAACAATTTAAAAATGGGAAAGTAAAGTGTATGACAATTCATGAAATTTTTAAAGTAAGGCTTATGAAAAAAATTACAGTTTTAGCTTCAGCGCTCATGTTAGCTGGAGTGTTTCAGGCAAATGCACAGATGGGAATTGGGACTCCCAACCCAAGTGATGCGACTATGTTAGAAGTACAGGCTTCGGATAAAGGTGTTCTTATTCCACGTGTGAGTTTAACTGCTACAGGTGAGTTTGCTCCATTAGTTGGAACGAGCGAAGAGAGTATTTTAGTGTATAATATAAGTACTTCCTCTGATTTGGATGAAGCTGATGCGGTTTGGCCAGGATTCTATTATTGGAGAGATAATGAGTGGCAGCGTATAGTGAATGCAGAAGACCTAAATGCAGCTATTGAAAATTTGGATACTATTTTTAATGAGAATATCGAACAAATCCATGACCTTATTAATTATATCGCTCCAAGTAATCCAAATAATATCGATGATAATGGGGATCCAGTAGTAACAGAAGACCACTCCACAGTAGTATGGGACGAAGGTACTGGGAATTTCTATCTAGTAACCTATGACCCAACATCTGAATCGTATGTACGGACTATTATAAATTTAGAGAACTTAATTTCTGGTGCAGAAACCCATACTTTTATCAGAATCGAACAGACTACAGATGAACCTGATGTGTATCATTATTTTTCTGAAGAAGCTATCAAAACTTGGATGGCAATAGATCCAGCCAATAATACAGATCCAGTCCAAGATATGTTAAGTTCTGAGCCTGGAGTAGTGACTATAGATGTGGTAGGTGATGTGGTGAATAACTTTGAATACATCCTCGAACAAGAAATCACCTACGAAGGAGATACCCATACTATTGAGGAAATCATCCAAATGATTTCTTCGGAAGTGGAGGGAAATGTAATCTATACTGAGATTAATCCTGGCGAGTGGGTGTTCCAATATTTTGATGGAACGAATTATGTTACGATTGATCTTACAGATTTAGTAGCAGAAGCAGAAACCAACACCTTTATCAAGAAGGTAGCTGGGGTTGTAGATGCTAACGATCCAGCTAATAGTACCCCAACTGTTTATTACTACTTCTCAGAAGAAGCAATTAAAGACTGGGTAGATTTAGATCCAATTAACAATACAGATGCTTATGCGGATATGGCTGTTACAGAACCTGGCGTATTGCCAATTGAAGTAACAGAAGATGTTGCAGCAGACTTCGAGTTTATTCTAAACCAAGAAATCACCTACGAAGGAGATACACATACGATTGAAGAAATTATTCAAATGATCTCTTCGGAAGTAGAGGGAAATGTGATTTACACCGAAGTAAATGGTGAATGGGTTTTCCAATACTTCGACGGAAACGATTATATCACGATTGATCTTATAGATTTAGTAGCAGAAGCAGAAACCAATACTTTTATTCGAATAGTACCTGAAACGGATGGTCCAGATGTGTATTATTATTTTTCTGAAGAAGCTATTAAAGCTTGGTTGGCAGCAGATAGTACCAATACTGATCCAGAAGCCAATATGCCAGAAACAGAGTCGGGTGTTATTAAAATCGATGTGGTAGGTGATGTGGTAGAAAACTTCGAGTATATCTTAGAGCAAGAAATCACCTACGAAGGAGATATCTATACTATTGAGGAAATCATCCAAATCATTTCTTCGGAAGTTGAGGGGAATGTGATTTACACTGAAGTAAATGGTGAAATGGTTTTCCAGTATTACGATACTACAACTGAGGAATATATTACTATCAACCTTGATGAGTTGGTAAACGAGTTGGAAACCAATACCTTCATCCGTAAAGTAGATGCTGTAATAGCTACGGATGGTACGGTCACTTCTCCAACTGTTTATTATTATTTCTCTGAACAAGCGATTAAAGACTGGTTGACAGCGGACGCTTCAAATATTGATCCTGAAACTAATATGCCAATTACTGCAACTGGAGTTACAGCTATCGAGCTTGGCGATGATGTAGCAGCTAATTTTGAGTATATTCTTAATCAGACGATTACCTACGACGGCGATCAGCATACTATTGAGGAAATCATCCAAATAATTTCTTCGGAAGTTGAGGGGAATGTAATTTATATAAATGATAAAGACCCTAATGATCCTAATGCTCCTGATAACTGGGTTTTCCAGTATTTTGATGGAACAGAATATGTTAGTATTAATCTTGGGGACTTAGTAGCCGATTTAGAAACGAAAACAAAAATTACTCGTGCCGAAATAACTAATGATGGCGATACACCTAATTATGTGGATACGGTAGAAACCGACCCCACTTTTGCTGGACAAATTTTATATAAATATGATTCAGAAGATGGCACCGATTATCTAAACATAACCGAAGACTTGCTTTTCTCATTAACTAATAATGAGGAGGTCAAAAATAATATTACCAATATTCTAGAAGCTGGCGGTGGCGTATTCTTTGGAGATATAACTATCGAAGGAGATACTTATACCGATGTATTGTACTACTATGATGATAATGGCGATGCCCAGCTTATCGATGTAGCAAATACCTTGATACAGAATTTAATAGATAACTCTACACAAGTACAAGACCTGAAGAATATTTTAGGGAATAAGTACGAAGATAATTCGGTTATCTACACTGGCGATGAAATCGATGGTAATCCTGTAGCAGCCTTTAAGACAACCACACAAATTATAGGACATACCGCCGAAACAACTGGCGTTAGCTTACCAGTAACACCAGTTGGAGTGGTAAGCATAGAACTATACAAAGGAGGCGTATTAGTAACGAACGCAACCACCGATGTGGAAATTACTGGCAATGATGTTGCTTTTAATATTGGTGTTGGTAGCTTTTATCAAGTTTTACCAGAAGATACCTACGAAGTAATCCTGCATTTCACAACAACTTCCCCATAACATTAATTTGTTAAACTTAAGTTGTTTATAAACTCACTGCCTTCTGGCAGTGAGTTAAAATATATTTTTTTGAATAATCGCTTCGCAAAAGAAAATTGTGCCTAAAAAATATGAGTATGAATACATACAATCTATATAGTAAAAAAAGACCGCTTCCATGGAGAAGGTTCTATTATTTTATTTTGCCATTCCTGCTGCTAACTACCTTTACACAGCAATCTTATGCGCAAACGAAAATATTGGCGGAATATGAATCTAAATCCAATAATGGTGTTAGCGATGAAACCAATGTCAATACAGACAATAATGATTATGCGGAAGTTAAAACTTCGTCTGGTGTAGCACTAGGAATAGGAGCTTATTCCGGTTCTCTTCAAATGAAATTTGATGAGACCATACCTGCTAATCAGTGGTCTTATATTCGAGTAGAATTGGATGGTGGTTTGGTAGATGTGCTTTTAGGCGGAACCTTAGGGAATGCATTAGGGGGAATTATCAGCGGAATAGCTTTAGGGGATTTAATTGTAGAAGCTTCTGCTTTGAATTCTGAAACTGAGGTTTTAAAACGAAATTCAAATCAAGGTTTTGATACAGATCGAGTACGGTTGATTGAAACCGGGGAAGGGCATTATCTTATAGGTCTCAAACCCGATCAAGATTATAACCAAGTCAAGTTCAAAGCAAGTGTTAATTCACTTCTGGGCTTAGGAAATACTTTTACAAATAAAGTTTTTTACGCCTTCACCTATGACGAAAATGATTCGGCAGGAGATTGCGGCCGTCCTTTAGCGACTTCTTTTGATGGAAGTAGTGGAATAGACTTAACTTTATTAAATCTGGATAATCAACACTTAAATAGAGCTATAGATGACGATCCGAACACCTATTCTGAATTAAGCAATTCTTCTTTGTTAGGGCTTAGCGTAGCTTCTACTTTGTCTCAATATTTCTATTTTCCTACAGAGTCTGCTGAAACAGCTTCTGTAAATGTAAAGTTGGGAATGAGTTCTTCGGGTCTATTGGATTTAGATTTATTAGGTGCTACAGAAATTGTGTTTTATCAAGGTAGCGATGAAGTACATAAACGTTCCTTAAAAAGCAGTTTGCTCCATAATACAAATGCGCTTAATCTTCTGGATGCAGGCAACCCAGTTACATTAACTTTTGCTCCTGGAAGAAAATTTGATAGGATAGAGTTCCGATTAAACTCTCCTGTAGGATTAAATTTATTATCTGCTGGATTCCGAATCTACGATGTAGAACGCTTTGACGATGCAGCGGGCTGTCCAAATCCTGAAATTGCAGCAGTGCCTTCTGCTACGCCCGATCCTTTCGACGAGGCGTCCTGCGCAAGTGGTTTAATCGATTTTGATAATGTCGATTTCGCACAGCGAGCAGTAGATGGCAATAATGAATCGTATGCTACCATCTATGCTGACGCCGGAAATTTATTGGTGAGCGGTCCGACGGCTGGTTTTATCGAGATGGATTTGGGAGAAACTGTTCCAGCCAATAAAACAACCTATGTACGCATCAACTACGACGAAGATGTACTGGATAGATTAGTAGGGGGGAGCTTAGGAAAGTTGGTTTCTGATTTGGCTAATAGCTTATTGTTAGGGGACCAGTACTTTGAAGTTGAAGCCAAAAATGGCAATTCGAGCGTGCTGAAAGAGAAGAGTTCAGATGCTTTTGAAGGAACGGCTGACGGCGTGGTTACCTTGGTACAGGATGATATAGGACGTTTCTATATTGCCATTACACCAGACAGTGATTACGACCGTATCCGCATTACCAACCATGTGACGGCGGCTTTATCCACGGGTAAAAAAGCATCTTTGGATGTTTATAATGCTTGTTTTGAGATCGGAACAGATAATTGCTTTCCACCTAATTTTACTTCCTATAGAGGAGGAGGGATAAACTTAAGTCTAGGGGATTTATCGGATGTAGGTGTAGAAAATCCGTACCGTGCGATAAGCGCAAACTCTTCCGAATATTCTAAGATTAATTTAGGAATAGCAGGAATTGCGGCAAATGTCTATCAGACTATTTACTTTAACAAACCTTCTGAAGCAAATGACAAAGTGAAAATCAGATTGCAGATGGAGCCTTCTTCGGCTTTGTCTGTGGATTTGCTGGGCGCTTACAAAGTGAAGTTCTATAACGGCAATACAGAAGTAGAAGATTATAGTTTGCAGGATGGATTAATAAACAATATCGATTTACTGGCTCTTTTCAATTCGGGTGGAATTGCTGAGTTGGAATTTGAACCCTCCGATACGTTTGATCGTGTAGATATCGGAGCTGAATCCATTGTATCTCTGAATGTGGCCACAGAACCTCTCAGGATTTATAGTGTAAAACGGTATGGTGATGACTGTCCATTGGTTATTGGGGAGTCTCCTTTTGAATCGCCCACCTGTGCTACAGAGTTAATCGATGCGCAAAATACCGATGATATTCAGAATTTATTTGATGATGATTTTGACAGTTTTGCGACACTTAATTCCGGTGCCGGAGTCTTATTAGGATTAGGCAATAAATTCGAAGGTTTTGTTGAGTTGGGCTACGATCATGACGTACCTGCAGGCACAACTTCGTATATAAGAATTGATTTTGAAGATGGAGTATTGGATAAATTAGTAGGGGGAAGCCTTGGAAATATTGTTTCAGGCCTGCTGGACGGCTTAGTTTTAGGAGATCATTTCTTTGAAGTAGATGTAAAGCATGATGGAACTTCTGTGGCTGATGCCAGCAGTGGGGACGCTTCGGCAGGAGGTAACGATGCTATTCGTGTGGTGCGCGATAAGCAAGGACGTTATTATATCGCGGTTACCCCTGACCAAGACTATAATTCGGTGCGTATTACCGATAAAACCAATAGCGCCTTAGGTTTATTGGCACAACCGAATACGATGAATGTCTATGGTATGTGCTATGAGAACAGCACGGATCAGTGTTTGGAGGCTTTTGCGACTTCGTATGAATATTCAGGATTGAGTTTAAGTGTCAATGACTTGGGGGCTGCAGGTGTTGCTAACCCACAATATGCGATTAATGGTAACAGTACGCAAGGTTCGGAGATCAGTAACGGAACTTTGGCAGTAGGTGCTTCTACCAAGCAATGGATTTTCTTTAATACGGTCTCTGCAGCAGATGATATGGTTCACATTGAATTTGACACACAATCTGGTGTTGTTGATTTGGACTTGTTGGGTGGATTGGAAATAATGGCATATAAAGGAAACGATACTATTGCTACTTTGAATTGGCAAAATGGAATCGTGAACGGTGTGAATGTTTTAGATCTAATTCAAAATGGACAAAGAGTGACGGTTCCTTTTGCACCCGGAGGTGAGTTTGACCGTATTTCTGTGGGTATAAAAACATTGGTAGGAGCTTCTGTTTTTCCACCGCTTATGCTCTATAATGTGGAGCGTTGTGTGGGCTTGGCAGATCCTGAGTTTGTGTCATGGAAGTCTTATGAAATAGATGAGGATGCGTCTATCGAAACGGTAAGAGGTGGTGAAGAGATTGAGTACACGATTCATATAAGAAATACAGGAGATATAGATCTTCAAAACTTGATTGTGGAAGACGCTATTCCTAGCAACACCACTTTTGTATCTGCTGCTAACGGTGGGACAGAAACAGGTGGTATCGTTACTTTTGAAAATATAGATGTAGCTGTTGGAACCACCGAGACGGTTTCATTTATAGTAAAAGTAAATGAAGACTTAACACAGGTTACTGAGATTACCAACGTAGCCTTAGTGAAATTGGACGAGAATGATACAGGAACCGAAACTTACCCTCCATCGGAGACGGATCCAAACGAACCAGATGACAGTGGAAATACAGGAACAATTATTCCGGTAGATCAAGTGAAATCGGTTGTTTCATGGAAGGCGTATACGATCGATGCAGATGATAAAACATCGACCACCGTATCTGGAGGGGAAGACGTTACTTATCATATATATGTACGTAATACAGGAAACCAGGATATGACCGATGTCGAAATCACGGATGTATTGCCTGATGGCGTAATTTGGAAAACGGGAGGAACACATAATGCAGGGGTTGTCAGCTTTACGATAAATGAGTTGGCAGTAGGAGCTACGTCTTCGGCTTTGAATTTTACAGTGACGGTAGACAAAGACTTGACGGCTATCACTGAAATATCGAATATCGCTGTAGTACGACCTGATCCAAATGAAACAGATGAATTTGAATCTTTCCCGCCAGTAGACAACACAAATCCTACTGAGCCGGATGAAACCAGTACACCGGGTACGGTATTGGATGTAACGCCAAATCACGATGTAGAAATTTCAAAAATAGGAATAAGTAATAATGCTACAACCAATGCGCAAGCTCAGATTGGAGATGAAATTACATATACGATTACAGTAAAGAATACGGGTAATAAATCCTTATCCAATCTAGTTGTAGAAGATGATATTCCTACCAACCTTACGATTATTGATAATGGGGGTGCTACTACAGTTAATGGTAATAATCTAACGTTTGAGATTGCAAGTTTAGAAGTGGACGTGGAGCAAGCCTTTACTATAATCGTAGAAGTAAACAATCTAGATGGAGGGATTACTGAAATCGAAAATACCGCGACAGTAACATATAGAAACGAAGACAATACGGAAGATAAAACAGAAGAGACGACGCATATTATGCCGACTTCTTGTACGCCAATCATAGCTAATCAAATTGTATTAGATCCAGACGAATTAACTGTTTGTGCAGAGGATGAGTTTACAATTACAGCTTCAACTACATTACCTGGGTTGACAGATCCAGTATATAAGTGGTACACAAACGCCGCTTTAACAGACACTCCTATTATAGGAGAGACGTTAGTAACAAGTGTAACCGAAACGACTACGTTTTATGTAACCTTAGAAGCAGACGGATATTGCTTTACTACGCCTGCTCAAGAAATTACAATTACAATTGAGCCAGAAGCAGGCACGCCAACTATAACTTCCAATGGTGCCATTACAGATGTCTGTCTAGGAGAAACTGTGGAGTTAACAGCAACGGCAACAGGTGCAGATTCTTATCAATGGTATAAAGATGGAGTAGAAATTACGGGAGAAAATGCTGCTACCTATGATGCAATCGAAACAGGATCTTATACAGTGACTGCACTAAATGCTACGGGATGTGATAGTGACCCTTCCGCAGCAGTAGAGGTAACATTTTTACCGACAGCAGTAGCAGCAGACATTGAAATTGATGCACCTACAAGTGTTTGTGAAAATACTGAAGTCAGCTTCAAGGCTTCTTTGAGTGCGACAGCGCAGACCATTGACAACCCGATATTCAAATGGTATTTAGATGTTGATTTGACAGAATTGGTACACGAAGGGGAAGAGTTTGAAGTGGTAGCAAGCGGAACCCATACCTTATATGTAACCGTGGAAGGTGATGGGGTTTGCGCTAATACAGGAGATGTGGCAATGCACACTATTACAGTAAATCCTGCTCCGAAACTAACAATAGATGGAAGTACGATAATTTATGTGGCAACCGGTACAACTATAAACTGGCCGACGGTTACTGCCGAAGATGAAAATGGAAATCCTTTAAATGTAGCATGGTACGACAGTAATCAAAATGTCATAACGGGTAATCTTCCAACTAGTTTTGCAGCTGTAAGTTCGCACACTTATTATGTGGTTGCTGAAGATGCAGGGTGTATGTCGTACGAAACCATTATCGTAAATGTATATGATGCGGATGCTTGTCCTCCGACTATGGAGCGAGTGTATGCTACGGATAGATCAAGTTGGGGCTCCATAATTACTGGAGGTGTTTCCAATCAAAATAATGCTGTTGACGGAAATCCAAAGACACATTCTACCATCACAACAGGAGTAGGATTGTTGGGAATCGGTACTACTTGGCAAAATATTTATTTTGATCATGAGGTATCAGCTGGAACACCGGTTACGATAAAGTTAGGAAAAGAATATAGTGGTGTAATGCTGGCAGGAGGTTTATCCGTGCAAGGATTAGATCATAATGGTAGTACAATAGGTGGATTGCAAACAGTGGCGGGCGGTTTGCTAGATCTATTAGTTGCCGATAACGTGGTTGAATTTACTTTTGTTCCTTCTACTAACTCGGGTCCTAAAGCATATCATGGTGTTAGAATCTCACAAGGTGCATTGGTTAGTGTAGCCCAAAATGCGAAGGTATATGGAGCCTATTACGAACGACTAGGGCAACCGGATTGTGCCTCAATTGATGCGGACACCAATCCTGATATACTAGATGTTTTGCACGGCGTTATGGATGTTGGCTTAGGGGTAGGAAGCGCAATGGCTTCCGTTGTGGAACCATGGAGTGCGGTTGATGGAGACCTAAATACTTCTGCAAAATTAGTGCGTGGCGTTGGTGTATTAAATGCAGCTTATATTACTACAGTTTTCAAAAATCAAGTAATGCCAACGGATGAGATTCAGATTATAATGAAAGACCCAACCAATAATGGGTTAAGTTTAGATTTATTGACGGGTTTCCAGTTCCAGCGTTACATGGGGGATACGCCAGTAGGAGATCCTATTCAAGGAGGAAATATCTTAGATCTTAAGTTACTGACTTTTACTTCGGATAGAGTAAAACTAATAGTAGGTTCTTTTGATGAACCGTATGACCGAATTCAAATTGCGTATGGTTCTGTAGTAGAATTGCAATTAGGAGATCAGGTCGAAATCTTTGACATAAGTGTATTACCCAAAGTAGAAGATGAAGATGAAAATGAAGAGTTTACAGTCTGCCCAGGAGAGGAGCTAATAATTAAAGAACAAGACGAATGTACGATATACGCCATATATGATGACGGCGACAATTTATTAGAAACACAAGATGGATTGAACTTTACAGTTCCGACAAGCGTAGCTCCAGGAACTTATACATATTACGTACAGGCTATTCGTCAAGGTTGTGAGATAGGTCAAAGACAAGATATAGAGGTAACGGTACTTCCTTCGCCAGAAGTATTGGGCTATGAGGTTAGTAAAAATGGAGATGCTCCATCCACCTATAATCCAAACGATTTTGAAATCGACGTTTCCCCAAGTGATAAGGTGCTTATAACTCCTAATATCAGTTGGAATGGAGGTAATAGAGATACTATCCTTTGGGAAGTACAAAACCCAGAAGACTCTTCAGAGTGGATGCCTATTGACTTTGGTCAAACGGATGTCGAGGGTAACTTAGAATTGGAAATACCAGATTATGGGGAAGTGCTATTACCTGATGGTTCTATAATCGATATTCGAAACTCCCAATTGGTAATTCGTGCAGTGATAACCGCCGACAGTGGATGTGAGCTTATAAGTGAAAACTTATTGATCAATATCGACGGAAAAAGTGCCTTGATAGTCAACCCTAACATAATTAATAAACTATAATAACCAACAAATAAAAAGAAGTTTATAATACGGCAAAAGCCTTAAAATACATCGCTATGAGAAATATATTTTTAACACTTTCATTCGTATTTACCTGTTTAGTAGCCACCGCACAAACAGGAATAGGAACCCCAACCCCCCATGAATCGGCACAACTTCATATCGAAGCGACTGACAAAGGGATACTAATTCCACAAGTAAGCATTGAAAGTCTAACTGATACCGCTTCTATCGACGCGACCACGATAGAAGAAAGCTTGCTTATTTTTAATCCAGTGGAAACAAATGGAGTAAAAATAGGGTATTACTATTGGTTAGATGGTAAATGGGAGTTTCTTGCGCCTAATTCAGGTACCTATGCTAACGTATTCTATGATGGAGATGATTTTTTCTATAGAGATGAGGATGGGGAGGAGCAACCCATCGATATCGAGACGCTTATCCAAAGCAAGCAAAAAACGTATGTTGTAGAAGGAGATAATGCTTACATAAATGTTACAGAAGAAGTAGATCCAAACAATGCTAATCATACTACTTTTAAGATAGATGTAAAAGCAGCGATGCCACAGTTTTTCTATATGCCAGCCTTGTTGTTCGATACCTCCACAACGGGTTCTTTTACTAAAGATTTGTATCAAGAATATGTTGGTCAATTCGGAACACCTTTAGTCAAGAATGGAAGTGCACCTAATGCAATTCCACATTTACCAAATGCCGAAGATTTACATTATTATATCACCCATTTTGATGATACGGTTATTGATTCAAATAGTATCACTATCAACGATCAAGGAGTAGTTAGTTATGAAGTAATTGGTAACGCTGGACCTTACTCTTTTATGACTATCATTTTTGTGGTAAAAGAGGATTAAAAAGAAGAAGATATGGAGCCTTGGGGTTTCATGCTTAAAACAATTTAAAAAAATAAGAATATGCGATACTTATATGTTTTATTTTTTCTCAGTAGTTGTGTATTTGCTCAAACACGAGAGGTACACAACCAAGGAGAAGTGCATATCCATCCCAATACGTTAGTCAGTGTGGTTTCGCCTTTTGTCAATAGCGATACAGGAGTGTTTACCAATGACGGCGAGTTGATATTCTATTCTCATATTTCTAATGATGGACAATGGGGGTTTACAGAAGGGTTGATGGGGTACACTAGGTTTGAATCTCGACGTTTACAAGATATGCTCGGGAGTCGTCCAGCAAAGTTTTATGACATTCTTTTTAACAATTCTACTTCCGAAGAAGCATTTGCAATCTATGGCGAGTTGCAAGCTTATGGAGAGGTAGATTTCTATGATGGAATAGCCAATACGAGAACTACAGGAGGAAGTCTTACTTTTTATGAAGATGCATATGCTATTTCTGCTAATGATAATAGTTATGTGGACGGTTGGGTGTATAAAGTAGGGAATAGCAATTTTGAATATCCTATAGGTCATGAGAGTTACTATCGACCTATGCAGATCTTTGGCTCTTCAGGAATAGATGATACTTATGCTGCGATCTATCATCTAGAGAATTCTGATACTTATTTTTCTCATAATTCTAAAGAAGAGAATATTGATCAAATCAATACTGAAGAATATTGGGAGTTAAACGATATAGTTACTTCCAACCATGTATATGTTACTTTATCCTTGGATAGTCGAACTACACCTGCCGAATTTAGAAATCCAAATAATGACCCGACTATTGTGGCGTGGAATACACATACCGAAAGGTGGGAAGATATTGGAGGGGCATTGGATGTAGAAGGTCAATTTATCACTACCATTTTTAAAGTCGATCTCTATGGAGCTTATACTTTGGCTGCCAAAAAAGAAGTAGAAGAAGAGGATGATTTTGAAATATTTAATGCAGTTAACCCACATAATACCAACGGAAATGAATACTTCCGCATAACAGGTTTAGATAAGTATCCGAATAATGAGGTTACTATTTTTAATCGATGGGGCGTAGAAGTTTTTAAAACAAAAAACTACGATACGAGTGGAAATGTATTTAGAGGATTATCTGATGGTCGATCAACTATTCAAAGAAATAAAGAACTACCAGAAGGTACCTACTTTTATGTTATTCGACGAATCGATGAAGCAACTGGAAAGCGTTTAACTAATGCAGGGTATTTGTATTTAACTAGATAATACTATAACACACAACACATGATGAAATACTTACTTTATGGTTTGTTGTTCCTTTGGTCTTCGACTTGGATGTTCGGACAACAAAACCCTCAATATACACAATACATGTACAACACCCAGGTTATTAATCCTGCCTATACTGCTTCTAAAGAAAGTTTTTCAGCTGGATTACTTTATCGTACACAATGGGTTGGATTAGATGGCGCACCAAAAACAGCGACATTTTCAGCTGATACGCCTCTTGGAAGATATGAAAATATGGGCTTGGGAATTAATATAAGCCACGACGAGATTGGCCCATCTAATAAAACAATCGCTACGATAAATTATGCTTATGAAATTGACATAGCAGCAAACGCGAAACTATCATTCGGCGTAAATGCTGGGGTAGACGTTTTAAATGTAGATTTTAGAAAACTTAATATCTACTACCCAGATGATCCTTATTTTCAGGAAAATATCGATAATCGATGGCAACCACAAATCGGCGCAGGAATATATTACTATACCAATCGATTCTATGCAGGATTATCTGTTCCCAATCTATTAGAAACAAAGCATTTTGAAAGCAGCGAAAGCTTTCAAGCAGTTGCTGCAGAAAGAATGCACTACTATTTAATTGCGGGCTATGTTTTTGATCTTAATTATGCTGTAAAATTTAAACCAGCAACCATGTTGAAAGCGGTAGAAGGAGCACCGCTGCAATGGGATGTTTCGGCCAATTTTTTGTTTCATGAAAAATTTACACTAGGCGCTGCTTATCGTTGGGATGCCTCAGTTTCAGCATTGGCTGGATTTCAAATAAATAACAATTGGTTTATTGGCGTAGGCTACGATTATCAACTCACCAATTTAGAGAAGTACAGCGATGGCTCCTATGAAATAATATTAAAATTTGAATTGTTCAATCCACGTAAGAGTATTCTTACGCCAAGATTCTTCTAAAAAAATCTACTATGCGTAATATCCTATTATTTGTTATAAGTTTTTTATTTACCATAGGAAGTTCTTTGCTATACGCGCAATCAACTCGTGTGAAAAAAGCAGATAAAGACTATGATTCACATGCGTATATCGATGCTCAAGAGGTGTACTTAAAAGTAGTGGAAAGCGGACACGAATCGGCACAGGTTTTACAAAAGTTAGCCGACACCTATTATTATAATAGCGATTATAAAAATGCAAGTATTTGGTACGTAAAATTGCTAGAGAAATATAACGAAATAGCTTCGCCAGAGGCTATTTTTCGAGCTTCCTTATCCATAAGATCCAGTGGTGATTTGAAAGCGTCGGCCGAATATATGAATAAATATTATGAAAGAATCGGAAAGAAAATACCTGAGAGTTTTGATTTTGAAGACCCAGAGGCTATGCAACAACTTTATGATAAGTCGCAGGAAATATCGATAGCACCTATAGCCATAAACTCAGAGTTTTCAGACTTTGGCCCAAGTTTCTTGGGCGACAATCATATTGTGTTTTCTTCTTCTAGAGATATTTCTTCTGGTAAACACGACTGGAATGGCGAACCATTTTTAGATCTCTACAAAGCTAAAAGAAAGGAAGATGGAGGGGATTTGGAAAATGCTGAAAAACTTCAAGGCGAAATTAACTCGCCATTTCATGAATCCACCGCTACCTTTACAAAAGATGGTAAGACAGTATATTTTACTCGAAACAACTATATAAAAGGAAAAGCCAAATATGATGATTCCCATACCATGCGTTTAAAAATTTTTAAAGCAAGTCTTCAAGACGATGGATCGTGGGGAAATGTTAAGGAATTACCATTTAATGATGACTCCTATTCGGTTGCATATCCAGCGTTAAATGCAGAAGAAGATAAGTTGTATTTTTCTGCCGATTTTGAAGGCACACATGGACAGTCAGATCTCTGGTATGTAAGCATCGATACAAATGAGGTTTCTGGTTATGGTAATCCCATAAACCTAGGAGCAAAAATAAATACCATTGGTAGAGATGCGTTTCCATACATCGATGAAAAAAACACCCTCTACTTTGCAACCGACGGTCGTCCTGGTTTTGGGGGATTAGATATTTTTTATACAAAATTAGACTCTTTAGGTTTTCCTACCGAAATCAAAAATATAGGAGCACCAATTAATAGCCCCCAAGATGACTTTGCCTTTATAAAAGAGGTAAATGGAAAAGGCTATTTTAGCTCAAACCGTACACAAGTGGAAGGTGAGTCTGGAGTAGATAATATTTATTACTTTACCGAGGAATGTCACCTGTTTATAAATGGAGTGGTTTATGATAAAGAAACAGAAGAAGTATTAGATTTTGCAACGGTACAATTATTAGATCATAATGGAGAACTTATGGATGCCAAAGAAGTAAATAAACAAGGCGAATACGAATTTAAAGTACCTTGTGAGTATGACTTTATTGTAAAAGGTTTGGCATACGGATACCATACAAAAGAACTCCATGCTCTGATGGATAATGCTGAAGAGAATCTATTGGCTTTAAATATTCCATTAAAACCCATTGATCCATGTATGGGCGATTTAGGATGTAAACTGGATTTGCAACCTATATATTTTGATTTTGATAAATGGAATATAAGATCTGATGCAGAGGTAGAGTTATCCAAAATTTTAGAAGCAATGAAACTGTATCCAGAGTTGATTATTCATATAGAATCTCATACCGACTCTAGAGGAACAGATAGCTATAATTTAACCTTATCCGAAAATCGTGCGAAGTCAACAAAGAAATGGCTAATAGAACGAGGGATAGATAGCTCGAGATTAACAGCAAAAGGTTATGGCGAGAGTAGATTAGTAAACGACTGTACCGATGGAGTAGATTGTTCGGACGAAGAACATCAATTAAATCGACGTTCAATGTTTTTAATAATTGATTAAACCAATATTTTGTTGTTTAAGCGTATATATAAAAAACCTGCGTGTAAAAACATGCAGGTTTTTAATTTTGTTGCAAGGTCTTTCCTTTTATGTAGTATGATTCTCTTTCAGCATCTGGCACTAAATCTCCCCCAGTTGCCCATGCGATGTGCGTTACGTTGGTAAGATTTATAGCATTCTCTGCTGCATAGTTTGTTGCTGCAACTCTTTGTGGCCCAATTAATCCAGACGTCGCAGAGGGTTCAAGAAAAATATTCTCAGAATCTTTTAATTGAGTGAGGAGTTTAAATAACTTATCATCAGCTAAGGTATAAATACCACTAATGAGATGCTTGCTTATGGAGGTAGCAAATTTCGATGACCTTCCCACTGCTAATCCGTCGGCTTCTGTAAGATTATCCAAACCGAGGTCTTGTACGCTAATTTCACTCATTAACCCAGTAAGCATCCCAATCAACACAGCTGGAGAATGCGTAGGTTCTACAAAAAAACAATGTACACTATCGCCAAATAACTGTTTGAGTCCAAAACTAGTTCCACCTGGAGAACCACCTACACCACATGGAAGGTACACAAAAAGCGGATGGTCCTTGTCAATTTTAATAGCTTGCTCTTTAAGTTGCCTAGCTAATTCTACCGCACCTGTGGTGTAGCCTAAGTACAATGCCTTTGAGTCTTCATCGTCTACAAAATAAGCCTTCGGATTCGCGGTGATTTCTTCTCTTCCCGCACTTATAGCGACACTAAAATCGCCTTTAAATTCTATGACTTCTGCACCTTTTTCACGCAGCAACTCTTTTTTCCATTGTTTTGCATCGCCCGACATATAGACTTTTACTTGAAAACCTAATTTCGAACCTAATATTCCAATGCTTAAACCCAGATTGCCAGTGGAGCCAACTCCTAATATATAATGGTTAAAAAATCTATGAAATTCTTTGGAGTTAAAGCATGCATAATTACTGTTTTTATTGATTAATCCTGCTTCTAAAGCCAATCGTTCTGCATGTTGTAGTACCTCAAAAAACCCGCCTCTTGCTTTTATTGAACCTGCAATGGGTAGTGCGTTATCACATTTTAAAAACAGTTTGCCAGAAATGGAAACTCCATCTCTGCTCAAACTGTTTTGCATCTTTGGTATCGGTACTAAAGGTGATCTTAAAATCCCACTTTTGCTAGCTGTCTCGGGAAATGCTACTTTAAAATATGGCGCAAATCGCTCCCATAATTTTGTTGCTTCAAGCATATCTTTTTTACGAATAGAAAACTCTGGCATGTCTTGAATCTTTTTTCGATTGGGATTGATCCAAGTCACTGGCTTTAATTCTATCACCTCTTGGAGTAGTGGATAGGCTTTTATCAACGATGCGATTCTTTCTTGTGGGTACATCTTAATTATGGCTAGAATTACTTAAATTAATGCATGCTAAAACGATTA
>DATGSX010000041.1:0-10959 GCA_035302145.1 Flavobacteriaceae bacterium
GAATAGATACTTTTGTAAATGAGTACAACAATAGAAAACATCAGGGAATTGGTCGTGTAAAGCCAATAGAACTGTATGTTAAAAGAAAAAACAAACTTAAATCAGCCTAACCCTGGTCTAAAGAATGGGGAGTAGTATAAAATACAAACGATTAGCTACAGGTTTATTTTTACTAATGGCGTTTACCTATATCGGAATGCTATATGCGATACATTGGAAAGATTGCGCTTGGATGCATTATGTGAAGGCTTTTTCTGAGGCTGCAATGGTAGGAGCTTTAGCCGACTGGTTTGCTGTTACTGCTTTATTTCGATATCCGATGGGGTTAAAAATTCCACATACAAACCTTATAGAATCCAATAAAGATAAAATAGGAACCAATTTAGGAGACTTTGTTACAGATAACTTTTTGACCCCAGAGACTATTCGCCCTTATATAGTAAATATGGAAGTTAGTAAGTATATCTCGTCCTGGCTTGGTAAACCTGGTACGGTTGATATGATTACAAAAGAGTTAGTGGGTATCATTAAAAATATTTTACAAAATGTAAAAGAAGATGCCATAGTAAAATACGTTCAAGGACAATTAGAGGATAACATTTCCAAGATACCATTTACTACTATTGTATCTAATGCAATTCAATATGCTTTGGAAAATAAAGAACAAGATAAGCTACTTGATGCTATTATTCCCGAAATCAAAAAATACACTATAGAAAATAAGCAGCTTATATATAAACGAGTTGTAGAAAAACAACCTTTATTAGGTTTAATTGGAGGTAAATCGGTAACCAATCAACTTATAAGCGGTTTACAGTCTTTTCTAACCGAGATCGAAGAAGATAAGAACCATTTAATCCGTAAAGAATTAGAACAAAAAATTTCGGCTTGGAGCGAAGAGATAAAAACCGATCCTAAATGGCACGAGAAATTTGTAAAAATTGTATCAAACTATATGGACACTGAAGCAACAGAAGAGTATATTTCTAAAATTTGGCAGTATACTTCGTCCAATATAGCAATTGAGCTTGCTAATGAACAAAGTGGAATTCGAAATTACTTGAAGAAGTCTATATCTAATTTTGCTGAAGATTTTGAAACAAATATTGATATGCAAACCAAGTTAAACTCATGGGTACAACATAGTCTTTATAGACTTATTCTTAAAAATACCAAAGAGTTAAGTGCTCTTATTGAGAGAACAGTTGGAAACTGGGATGGCGCTGAATTAAGTAATAAATTAGAATTAGAGATAGGAAAGGATTTACAATTTATCCGAGTTAACGGTACCTTGGTTGGTGGTTTGGTTGGTTTAATTATATACTTTGTTACTCATTTTGTAATATAGCATTCAATTATAGTATAATAATCCCCAAAATTCGATCCAGAGGTTAAGTTTAAAAATAAACATGTAAATTTAACCTTATGAAAAGAACAAGAAGAAAATTCACTGCGAAATTTAAGACTCAAGTAGTTCTTGAAGCTATTAAGGAACGTCAAACAATATCCGAGTTAGCAGAACGCTTTGAGCTTCATCCTAACCAAATTACGACTTGGAAGAAAGAGTTTTTAAACAATGCTGAAATAGCTTTTACTAAAAAGTCTTCTAAGCAAGATACTGCTCAAAAAGAGGTTGAGAAGCTTTATCAGAAGATTGGCAGATTAGAGATGGAAAAAGAATTTCTAAAAAAAAGCTTAGGCGAGATTTGACTATCCAGGAACGTAAAGAAATGATTAATCTTCAACATAAAAAAGTTAGTCAAAGACAACAGTGTGACTTGCTTAGTATATGCCGTAGTAGTTTATATTATAAACCAGTAGGCGAAACTGAGCAGAATTTAGAATTGATGAAATTGATAGATAAAATCCATTTAAAGCATCCTACCTTCGGTATTTTACGACTACAAGATGAGTTGGAAGAGCAGGGCCATAAAGTGAACGTTAAACGGATCCGACGGCTAAGGAATTTAATGGGAATAAGGACTATTTATCCTAAGCGAAATCTAAGCAAATTAGGTAAGGCAAAATATATCCAGCCTTATCTTCTACGAAACTTAAAAATCGAACGACCTAATCAAGTTTGGGCTATCGACATCACCTATATTCCCATGGCGAAAGGATTTATGTATCTGACGGCAGTTATTGATGCTTACAGTAGATTTATTGTAGGTTGGCAACTATCAAACACACTAGAAAAAGAAACGCAGACGGACTTAATCGAAGATTTATTTGATAAGTATGGTACACCAGAAATCATCAACTCTGATCAAGGAAGTCAATACACTTGTGATAATTGGATTAATTGCTTGAAAAACAATAATGTAAAAATCAGTATGGATGGTAAAGGTAGAGCTTTAGATAATATTTTTATAGAGCGCTTTTGGCGAAGCATAAAATACGATTACATTTACATAAGTCCTGCAAATGACGGATTAGAGCTGTATCAAGGAATAAACACTTTTATAGATGAATATAACAGTAGAAAACATCAAGGAATTAATCGTGCAAAGCCACTAGACCTGTATGTAGAAAGAAAAAGTAAACTTAAATCAGCTTAACCCTGGTCTAAAGAATGGGGAGTAGTATATAGAGCCTCTATATCTTCAAGCTTAAACTATTTATAAATGAGCAACAAACAATTTTTTAAAGCTCAAGTAAGCTTCTGAAATAAATATTCAACTAAATGAAATCTCTATATTATTTAAATTGGGGATGTCTGTTTTTATCTTATTAATAGGATAGAACTTAACACTATACTAGTTAGAATAAAATTTGTGACGATAGAAATAATCCGAACATAAGTCTTCCAGAAATTGAAACCCCTTCTGATCTAAAATATGAATCCGGATGGGAATTTAACTTGCTAGCTGTAATAATAAAGTATTGTTTTATGGGATGAAGGTTTCGATTGGTTTGAATAAAATTGTTTGACTGATCGTATAGATGAAAAATAGAATGGATAATGGTGGGAATCTAATTATGTACAGCGACAGATTGGATTGAGTCAGATGTGATATATAAATGGTGGTGAATGACACGGCAAAGAGAAAGATGTAACAATAAACTGAATGATTGAACTTTATTTCCAGTATGAAATATAAAAATCCCCAGCTGAAATATCAGCTGGGGATTTTATTTTAAATAGTTACGATATCATTAGAGTTTGTACCCGTTATTTGATATTATATTTTCAGCAATATTCTTGCGAAGCTCTGTAATATTTGGATACTCTTGGTATTTAGTAAACCTACGTAGTCCCATAAGCATCATTCGCTGTTCATCTCCTTCAGCAAAGGATACAATACCTTCTTTTGCACGTTGTGTTATTTTATCAACAGTTTTATATAAGAACAATTGTGTCATAGCTAATTGTATCTTCTGAGAGTTTTCGCCGTTACGTTCTGCATTCTTTTCGGTACGTAATATAGCACTTTCTACCATATAGATATCGATAAGAATATCTGAAGCTGCTAAAAGTAGTTGTTGATGCTCTTCTAGTTCTTCTCCATACTTCTGTACAGCTGCACCTGCAACCATTAAGAATACTTTCTTAAGGTTCTTTAGGATTGCTTTCTCTTCAGATAAGAAGGCGCTATAATCTGGTGTATCGAATGAAGGGATGGAAGTTAACTCCTCCGCTACTTTCATTGCAGGCTCTAGAATGTTTACATGACCACGCATAGCTTTCTTTAAAAGCATGCCTATAGTCAGCATACGATTAATCTCGTTTGTACCTTCGTAGATACGTGAGATTCTAGCATCACGCCAAGCCGATTCCATTGGAGCATCGGCACTAAAGCCCATTCCACCGTAAATTTGTACTCCTTCGTCTGCTGAGTATTGCATGTATTCGGAAGCGGCTACTTTAAGTATAGAACACTCAATGGCAAATTCTTCTACTGCTTTTAATTCTGCAGTTGCTGGATCTTCTCCAGCTTCAATGCGTAATTTTAATCGATTGTCTATATCCTTTGCAGCACGATAGGTTCCACTTTCGCTCACATAGGTATACATTGCCATTTCAGCTAACTTGAATTTGATAGCACCGAATTCTGCAATAGGTGTTTTAAATTGTTTACGTTCTTTAGCATAAACAGTGGAGAGCCCTAATACACGACGTTGTGCATCTAAACATGCTCCAGCTAGTTTTATACGTCCAATGTTAAGAACGTTCATGGCAATTTTAAACCCATTACCACGCTCCGATAGCATATTTTCTACAGGGACTTTTGTATCGCTAAAAAACACTTGACGGGTAGAAGAAGAGTGTATGCCTAACTTATTTTCTTCTTCACCCATACTGATTCCGTTTTCAGGATCATTTTCTACGATGAAACTAGTGATGTATTTATCATCTTCAATTCTGGCGAAGACGATAAGTAAGTCAGCGAATCCTGCATTGGATATCCACATTTTCTGACCAGAAATCAGATAGTGTTTTCCATCCTCTGATAGGGTAGCTGTAGTTTTTCCACTATTTGCATCACTTCCCGCTTCAGGCTCGGTTAAAGCATAAGATCCAAACCATTCACCTGTAGCTAATTTAGGTAAGTATTTCTTTTTCTGTTCTTCGTTTCCATAGAGCACAATTGGCATAGTTCCAATTCCTGTATGTGCTCCAAATGCTGTTGCTATGGATCCAGTTGCACCAGATATGTAATCGCAAACCAACATAGTGGTTACAAAGTCCATACCCATGCCGTCATATTCTTCTGGTACTGCTATCCCTAATAAACCAAGCTCCCCAGCTTTACGCATTACATCTTCTGTAAGTGCATAGTCTTTCTTTTCAAACTGAGGTTTTTTAGGTATGACCTCTTTGTCAATAAATTCCTTTACAGAATCGCGCATCATACGCTGTTCTTCTGTAAAATCTTCGGGGGTGAATACGTCTTTAGCATCTGTCTCGCGCACTATAAACTGCCCACCACGGATTAAATTATCTTTATTACTCATATTATTATATTATTGAAGGTGAAATATTATTTTAAAAATTCATAAACTCCTGCTGCACCTTGACCTGTTCCAACACACATGGTTACTAATCCATATTTGTTATTTAAACCTCTTTGGCGCATTTCATCGAATACTTGTACGCTTAATTTAGCTCCTGTACACCCTAATGGATGTCCCATAGCAATTGCACCACCGTTAACGTTTACAATGGATGGGTCTAATTCTAAACTGCGAATTACTGCTAAGGATTGTGAAGCAAATGCCTCATTAAGCTCTATTAGCTCAATATCTTTTTGTTTTAATCCTGCCATGTCAAGTGCTTTTGGAATTGCAGCTACTGGACCTATTCCCATGATTCTCGGTTCTACTCCTGCTGCTGCATAGCTAACTAATCGAGCTATTGGTTCTATGTTTAACTCTTTTACCATTCTCTCGCTCATTACCATAACAAATGCTGCGCCATCACTCATTTGCGAAGAGTTACCCGCAGTGACAGATCCGCCAGCTGCAAATACAGGTCTAAGCTTTCCTAGAACCTCTAGGCTAGTGTCTTTTCTTGGTCCTTCGTCCTCGGTTACTGTGTACGATTTTGTAGCTTTCTTACCGTTGGTATCGATATAGTTTTGCTCTACTTTAATCGGTACAATTTGTTTGTCGAAACGGTTGGTTTCTTGCGCTTTTAATGCTTTTTGATGGGATTCGAAAGCGAATTTGTCTTGGTCTTCTCTGGAAACCTTGTACTTCTCAGCTACTGCCTCTGCTGTTAGTCCCATTCCCCAATAATAGTCCTCATGGCCTTCTTTAGCCAATTGGTAGTCTGGAACAGGTTTGTAACCTCCCATTGGGATCAGACTCATGCTTTCGGTTCCACCTGCGATAATACAATCGGCCATTCCACTTTGAATTTTAGCAGTTGCTGTGGCAATTGTTTCTAATCCAGATGCACAATATCGGTTTACTGTTACACCTGGCACGTCGGTTATCCCTAGTCCCATTAATGAAATTAATCGTCCCATGTTTAACCCTTGCTCCGCTTCGGGCATGGCATTTCCAACAATAACGTCGTCTATACGACTCTTATCTAACTGTGGGAAATCTTTTAATAAATGCTTAATGGTATCGGCAGCCATCTCATCGGGGCGTGTAAAACGGAATACGCCACGTGGTGCTTTTCCTACTGCGGTTCGATATCCTCCTACTATATATGCTGTATTTTTCATTTTTAATGTTTTTTGTTGCGTTGCTTTTTAGTTACGAAGTGGTTTGTTCTTCTGAATCATGTGCTGTAATCTTTCTAATGATTTTCTCTCGGTTACGAGACTTAAGAAAGCTTCGCGTTCTAAATCCAGTAAATATTGTTCAGTTACTAGAGTTGGTTCTGATAAATCTCCACCTGTCATTACATAGGCTAGTTTATTGGCGATTTTCTTGTCGTGATCACTTATGAACTTTCCAGCGTTCATGCTGTCTGTTCCTACTAAGAACATACCAAGTGCTTGCTTTCCTAATACACGCACATCTTTACGTCTCATTGGCTGTGTATAGCCTTGATCAGCTATCTGTCTAGCAATTTGTTTTGCTACTGCTAGTTGTCGATGTTTGTTTACAACTACAATATCTTTACCTTTTTGTAAGATATCGGTATCGTATGCTTCATAAGCAGAAGTAGATACTTTGGCCATTCCTATAGTTAAGAAGTATTCTTGTAGAGTGTTGAGCTCTACGTTTCCTTTATGGTATAAATCTCCTGCGCGAAGTGCCATTTCTTTAGAACCTCCACCGCCAGGAATTACTCCTACACCTAGTTCAACTAGTCCTATATAACTTTCTGCTGCAGCTACTACGCGATCGGCATGTAAAACCATTTCACAGCCTCCACCTAAGGTCATTCCGTGTGGTGCTACCACTGTTGGAATACTTGAATAACGTAGTCGCATGGTGGTATCTTGAAATAATTTAACTGCCATGTTGAGCTCTTCATACTCTTGCTCTACTGCCATCATAAAAATCATTCCGATGTTGGCACCAACCGAGAAGTTTTTACCTTGGTTACCTACAACTAACCCATCGAAACTTTCTTCAGCAATATCTATTGCTCTATTTAATCCGGTTAATACATCTCCACCAATGGCATTCATTTTACTGGTGAATTCTGCATTTAATATACCATCTCCTAAATCGGTTACACGTATTCCGCTATTTTCAAATACTGTTTTTTCTTTGTCGATACTTTCTAAAATGATGAAGGCATCTTGACCTGGAATTAACGCGTAATCCTTAGAGCTTATGTCGTAGTAATAGCGTTTGCCATCTTTTGTTTTATAGAAGCTAGTCTTTCCTGCATCTAGCATTTCTTTAACCCATGGTGCTGGGGTTTTACCAAGATCTTTAGCTAGTTCTAAACCTTTTTCAACTCCTACTGCATCCCATATAGCGAAAGGCCCTATTTCCCAACCAAACCCAGCTTTCATCGCATCGTCTATTTGATAAAGCGTGTCAGCTATTTCTGGGATCCGATTGGTGATGTATGCAAACATGCCACCAAAGTTTTTTCTATAAAACTCCCCGGCTTTGTCCTTTCCATTTACCAATACTGGGAAACGATCGGCAAGGTTAGTAATAGGTCTTGTTTGTTCTAGGGTAGCAAAGTTTACTTTCTTGCGATCGCGATACTCCAAGGTGTCTAGATCTAGTGCAAGTATTTTACTCGGACCATCTTTTTGTTTAACGCGCTGATAGAATCCTTTATTATCCGTCTTACTTCCTAGCCAATTATTATCTAACATGGTTTGAACGTAATTAGGTGTTTGGAATATTTCGTGTTCCTCATCGTCTGGAACATTCTCATAGATTCCTTTTGCTACGCTAGCTAGTGTATCTAACCCTACGACATCAATCGTACGGAAAGTAGCTGATCTTGGTCTTCCTATTACAGGTCCGGTTAGTTTATCGACTTCCTCTACTGTAAGTTGCATTTCTTTTACTAGCTCAAACAAGCTTTGAATTCCGTATATACCAATCCGGTTACCTATAAAGGCTGGAGTGTCTTTAGCTTTTACGGTTGTTTTTCCTAAAAACTTATCTCCATACATGGATAAGAAGGCGATTACTTCTGGTTTTGTTTTTGGTCCTGGGATTATTTCGAATAACTCTAAGTATCTCGGTGGATTGAAGAAGTGTGTTCCACAGAAGTGTTTTTGGAAGTCTTCCGATCTTCCTTCACTCATAAGGTGAATTGGAATTCCAGAGGTATTGGAAGTAATAAGTGTTCCTGGAGTTCTGTATTTTTCAACGTTTTCGAAAACTTGCTGTTTTATATCCAAGCGTTCTATTACAACTTCAATTACCCAATCTGCATCTTTAATTTTAGGTAAATCATCTTCTAGATTTCCAGTGGTAATTCTATCGGCAAAAGATTTGTGATAGAGTGGGGCAGGTTTCGATTTAATAGCATGCGATAAAGAGTTGTTTACTATTCTATTTCGCACACTTTTATCCTCTAAAGTTAATCCTGCCGCTTTTTCCTTATCGGTGAGCTCTCTAGGTACAATATCTAATAACAGTACCTCTGCTCCGATGTTTGCAAAATGACAAGCAATTGCGCTTCCCATAATTCCAGAGCCTAATACGGCTACTTTTCTGATTCTTCTTTTATGCATGTTTTATTGGTTTATTGTTGTAAATCTTATTTTCGTTTATCAAGTCAATTATTGAGTTAGCTACTTTAATAAAAGTTTCTAGGTCTTCTTCGGGTATATTATCTCTTACCGCTTTATCGAACGTATGTACTACTGATTTCGAATATTCACGCATTTCTCTTCCGTATGGCGTTAAGTAAATTAATACACTTCTACCATCCTCTGGATTGGCTCTTCGTTCTATTAAGCCACGTTTTTCCATGGATTTTAAAGTACGAGAAACACTAGTAGCTTCAATTCCCATTTTTGGACCTAGCATAGTAGATGGAGTGCCTTTTTCAGCATCTAAACTGATTAAGGCAAATCCGGTAGCCATTGTACTATTCTTTTTGTTTGCCTCTTCTGTATACATTTTATATACGTGCATCCAGGCGCTACGTAGTAAATAGTCTATAGTTTTATCTTTCAATTATCTTCTCTTTAGTTTTTTGTTATTCAAATATAAAGAAATTTTGCTATGCACGCATAGTATAATGTGTTAAAGTTATGTGTGCATAATTGTTTTTCTAGCTAAGATGGAATGTGTTAGCTAGAAAAACAATGCTTTTTTAACGAATTAGTTGATTTGTGAGGGGTGGTTGTTTTAGAAAGGTTCGTGGCCATAAAGCTCTTTGTATAGATCTTTATAGATGTTTTTTACTATTTTCCTTCTTGTTTTTAGAGTCGGTGTGAGCTGACCACCTTCTATAGTCCACTCGTCTGGCGTAAGTCTAAAGTCTTTTACTTGCTCCCAGTTACCAAATCCTTTATTGTAATATGCAACATCTTCTGCAATTCTATCGAACACTAGTTTGTTACTAGCAATTTCTTGGGTGCTACTACCAATGTTATGTTCCTTAAGCTTGGCCCAGTCTCTAATGAACTCAAAGTTTGGTTGAATGATGGCGGTTGGCATTTTCTCGCCTTCACCAATAACCATAATATGTTCTATAAAGCGAGATTGCTTAATGGTGTTTTCAAGTATTTGTGGTGCAATATATTTACCGCCACTAGTTTTAAATATTTGTTTCTTTCTATCGGTAATTTTTAAGAATCCGTCTTTGTCTATCTCTCCTATATCTTCGGTGTGGAAGTAGCCATCGGTCATAACCGAGTTAGTAAGCTCTTCATCTTTATAATACCCCATCATTACTTGAGGTCCTTTAATTAGGATTTCTCCATCATCAGCTATCTTTACATCGGTGTTTCTTAATAGTTTTCCTACTGTTCCGATTCTAAACCCACCGTCACGCATATCGTTTACTGCAATTACAGGAGAGGTTTCTGTAAGTCCATAACCTTCCATGATAGGAATACCTGCTGCATTGAATATACGAGCTAATCTAGGTTGTAGTGGTGCGGCACCAGAGGCAACTGCTTTTAAGTTTCCACCTAATGCTTCTTTCCATTTCTTGAAAATCAATTTCCGAGCTATCGCTAACTTTATACCATACCAAGTGCCATTTTTATTATATGGCTCCCATTTTTCTGCAACTCCTACTGCCCAGAAGAATATGGCTCTTAATGGGGGGCTTAATTCCGAACCAGTAGTGATAATCTTATCGTATACTTTTTCTAGTAATCTTGGAACTGCTGTCATTACATGCGGCTTCACTTCTTTTAAGTTATCCGAAATAGTCTCTATCGTTTCTGCATAGTAAATGCTAGTTCCAGAGAATTGGTATAAGTAAAGTAGCATGCGCTCGTAAACGTGACACAAAGGAAGGAAGGATAAACCTCTTTGTTCGTACGATCCGTCTAAAGGTAGTCGTTCTGAACTATATAGGGCATTGCTCACTATATTCTTATGTGATAGCATAACCCCTTTTGGAGTTCCTGTAGTTCCTGAAGTGTAGATTAGTGTTGCTTGATCATTTTCAGTTATAGCATCTTTTCTAGCTTCAACTTCTCCTTGATTGCTCTCATCCTCTCCTTTCTTTAAAACCTCTTTCCAGTTTTTTGCTCCTTTTACCTCATTGAAGGTATACACGGCCTTAAGGCTAGGTACTTCGTCGAAAATACTCATCACCTTATCGTATACTTCTTTATCTGAGATAAAACAGTATTTTGACTCACTGTGGTTTAATACATAGGCAAATTCTTTTTCACTTATGGTAGGATAAATCGGCACGTTCTGGGCGCCAATTTGCATGATACCAATGTCGCAGATATTCCATTCCGTACGGTTATTGCTTGAAATAACAGCAATCTTATCGTTAGGTTCTACACCCATACGAAGTAAAGCTCTACTTAATTGATTAGACTGATCTATATATTCTTGTGTAGATAAGGCTTCCCATTTACCATTTACTTTTGTTACAAGTGC
>DATGSX010000042.1:0-4229 GCA_035302145.1 Flavobacteriaceae bacterium
CCAGGAAAAGCAGGTAAGAGTGACTTGATAAAGCCAGGACTAGAAGAAAGCGAAGACACTACTCACTTCTCTATTATAGACGAAGAAGGCAATGCAGTTTCGGTTACAACTACCATCAATACCAATTACGGAAGTCATATAGTGGTAGGTGGTGCAGGATTTATACTAAACAACGAGATGGACGACTTTAGCGCAAAACCAGGAGCTCCTAATGCTTTTGGATTACTTGGTACCGAAGCCAACGCTATTGCCCCTAATAAGCGCATGGTAAGCTCTATGATGCCAACTATTGTACTAGACAACGGCAAACCCTATATGATTGTAGGAACGCCAGGTGGTAGCACGATTATAACTTCGGTACTGCAAAGCATTTTAAATGTAATGGAATTTGGATTATCGCCCGAAGAGGCTGTAAACAAACCTAAATTTCATCACCAGTGGCAACCCGATGTAATTTACGTAGAAGAGGATTTTCCAATGGAGGTACGCACGGAGCTAGAAGCTATGGGATATGAGTTAGAAGTACGAAGCTCGATTGGAAGAACAGAGTTGATACTCATAGATCAAGATGGCATTCACTCAGTAGCTGATAAGCGTGGAGATGATAGTACAGCGGGGTATTAAAAAACTTTGGAATTATTACAACTCAAAAATTAAAGCCTCTAAACATGTTTGTTTTTAGCTGGTTTTCTATAGAGCTTGTAATTACTGATGCTACAGAAACCAATAATAAAAATAGCCAATTTGTCTATCTGAAGCTCGTAACTCATGTTTACTAAACTTTTCAGGACTATAAATTCTATAATAGGCAGAAACGTAAGGTGTTTAAAGTTTTATATTTTATCATAAATGTTTTTGCATTCTTATCTTTGCTAGGTAATTTATGGCTTAATATTTTTTTATAGGCTTTGTATTACTAATTCTCATAGTACAAGATGAATTTCCTTCTGAATTTCCTTCACACTTACAACCTGTAGTTAATTCACCTGTTTCCATATTATATGTCCCACTAGGATAACAACAGCCTGGACCACTACAAGATATATAAATATCTCCCTCTCTAGCAGATATACTATTATTGATTTCATCAGCTTTACTAAACTGGAGAACTGTATTCTTTTCAAATTTCAACTCAAATATGTTTCTAATTATCATTACTTCTTTAACTTCTCCATTTATAGAGTACTCAACATTAGCAACAAGACCCTCGAAGTCTTCAGGAAAATCAATATAGTTAATATCCAAAACTTCAACACCTTCTTTTTCCCCAGTTATTCTTTCTCCTAAAATCTGAAATGAATTTTCTAAAATAATATTATTTGGTGATTTTAACAATTCATCAACCTCTTGATTATTACCTACAATAGCCTCTTCATTTGTACAATTACTTAAAGAAACAATAATCGTTAACACAAACAAAAACTTTAAAGTCCTCATCATATTATCATAATTTATAAATTTATCAATGATTTAAAGATAATCACACACACATATACACACAAGGAGGAGTTGTTAATCTTTTCTTAATTTCAATCTTTCTTTGACTTCATTAAATGTTGCGAAGTTAATATCAAAATAAATATTCAGCATATTTGTATCAATAAACTTTTAGTTATGCAAGAGCAAGAGATTTTATTGGAAGTTAATGACTTAAAAATCGTATTCAAAAACCAAAAAGAATGGCAAGAAGTCGTTCATAGCATCAGTTTTTCTATTGGGAAAAATGAGCCGCACTAATTTAGGGTTAACTCACATTATTTAGACTTTACACCTCAATCTTATGGTTTTTGCGAGACAGTTAATTTAATAAAAAGCTCTCAAAGTAACTTTATAACACCTCTTTATCTCCTTTCTACTATAAGTTTACTTAAATTTATTCTGTGAAACGACATTTAGCATTACATATTCTCACTGCGATTGCCTTGTTTTTCTTGTTACTAACAGGAGAAGAAGCCTTGCATGCACAAAAAGCAACTTACCAAGACTCCATTACTACAAGTCTGGTAAACGAATACTTGGTTTCTCAACATCAATTTAAAGCCACTTCGGTTCTTAAAGAAATCAATTTTTCGGAAGCAGAAGTATTCACGCCAATTTTAACAGGTTATGGTGTAAGAACCTCAACTTGGTGGGAAGATGCGCTCCATATTGAGAATGCATTTTTGGCAAGTAAGTTCGTTCCAGACCAACGTAAAATTATTGGTCAGCTTCTCTATCCCTATCACTTCTTTTGGTAATAACTAGTCCATACATTCTTACCTTATCTAAATAGAACACTGTTTCTAATTGGATGACTACACGCAATTATCAATCTTCATAAAACATTTAGACTATGGACAATGGTTCATTTATAGTGGGTATTGTTATCCTACTAGCATTTATCATCCCGATTGGATGGGTGATCTTCAAATCAAATAACAAAATACAAAAGCGAAAAAAACTAGTGCAAAACTTGTGTAAAGACCACGGGATGCTCGTCGATAAGCCAGAGCAAGTGGGCAATGCTTTAATCGGTATTGATTATAAAAACAAAAAAATGTTTTACACCAGTTTAAAAAACATAACGACCGATTTTATAATGATTCCCACAGATAGCATTACAGATATTCGGGTGAATAAAGAGAAGTATGCAGGACGGGAAAGCATTTTACTGGTCATTATAGAGATAACCACTACTAAGGATAAACAGCGGTTAATCCTATATGATGATAAGCTAGAAGACCAAGTAGTAATAGATGCTAAAGCTTGCTTACACGAAGCCAACCAATGGGTAGCACAAGTAAATCCACAGTTTTTAGGAAAAACCCAAATGGCATAAATACAAGTAACTTTGTTATAATAAAATAGCGAGAGGCCAAAAAGCTTCTCGCTATTTTTTTATTGTCAAAAACTAGATTTACCTTTAGAAAGATTAAACAGTCTAGATGAAAAGCACAAACAATATACTGGTAAATGTAGAGGACTTACGCATAGCATTCCGAAATACAAAGAAATTAAACGAAGTAGTACATGGGGTTAGCTTTCAAGTAAAAAGCAATGAAATCCTTGGGATTGTTGGAGAGTCCGGTTCTGGAAAGTCAGTTACAGCCCTAGCTTTAATGGGCTTACTCCCAAAGAAAAACTGTGTTATTACCGGAAAGCTTACCTATAGAGACTTGGATTTACTGAAAATATCCAACAAGCAATGGCAAGAGATACGTTCCAACAAAATAGCTATGGTTTTTCAAGAACCAATGAGTGCATTAAATCCTTCTATACACTGTGGCAAACAAGTAATTGAAGTTTTGCTTCAACATAGCAATCTCTCGGTTGCTGAAGCCAAAAAAGAAGTACTTCGCCTTTTTGAACAAGTGCGTTTACCCGATCAAGAAAAAATCTATAACAGTTATCCACATGAAATAAGCGGCGGGCAAATGCAACGTGTGGTAATAGCCATGGCAATCGCATGCAAACCCGATGTGTTGATAGCCGATGAACCCACTACTGCTTTAGATGTTACGGTACAAAAGGAAATACTTCAGCTATTAAAGGACATACAGCAAGAAACAAAAATGGGTATGGTATTCATTTCCCACGACCTAAATGTGGTGTCAGAAATTGCAGACCAGGTCCTAGTAATGTACCAAGGAAATGCTGTGGAGTATGGTTCTACAGAACAAGTGTTTAAACATCCAAAAAACGATTACACCAAAGCCTTACTTCTATCTAAACCATCGGACACAGAGCGCTTGGTAGAACTACCTACCATTAAATCCTTACAAGAAGACACCTTTAAGTCGCAGTTAGTCACCCCTCAGGCAAGAGCAATAAAACACAGGGCGTTATATACACAGGAGCCCATTTTAAAAATTAAAAACCTAGTAAAGTCTTATCCTATTTCTAAAGGACTTTTTAGAAAGAGTACCAGTTTTAAAGCTGTTAACGACGTTAGTTTTTCTATTTACCCAGGAGAAACCGTTGGTTTGGTAGGGGAATCAGGTTGTGGTAAATCTACCTTAGCCAAGGCTATTATGCAGTTAGAACCGGTAAGTGAAGGAAGTATTTGGTATCGTGGAAAAAACGTTACCCATTTAAAAGGCAAGGCATTAAAAGAGTTTAGAAAAGAGGTGCAGCTTATTTTTCAAGACCCCTTTGCTTCTTTAAATCCAAAAATGAAGATTGGTGATGCTATTGTTGAGCCTATGCAGGCGCATAGAATTTTAGACAATAATGCCGATCGAATAAAGCGA
>DATGSX010000043.1:0-3464 GCA_035302145.1 Flavobacteriaceae bacterium
GTTGCCAAAGAATATCGAGATGACATCTGGGAGAAGTTTAGTGAAGCTACTAAGAAAATTCATCAGAATCGACAAGAATATTTGAAAGATGAAGAGAAAATCCTTGAAGCAAATTACGAGCAAAAGATTGTAATAATAGAAGCGATTCAAAATCTTACAGAAAACACCAAGCCTAACCATAATGCATGGCAACAAGCTATAAAAAAGGTGCAGGAGCAGCGAGATAAGTTTTTTGAAATCGGGAGGGTGCCACGAGCTAAGAACCGTGAAACCTGGGATGCTTTCAAAGATGTCACTCGTACCTTTAATCGAACCAAAAATTCGTTCTACAAAGAACAAAAGAAAGAGCAAATTAGAAATCTAGAGAAAAAACGCGAATTGCTTCGAATCGCCGAAGAACATAAGGATAGCGAGGATTTCGATACAGTAACCCCATTGATGAAGCGTATTCAGGCCGATTGGAAAAAGATTGGGCATGTACCACGTAGGCATAGCGATAAAATATGGAAAGAGTTTAAAGATGCTTGTAATCATTACTTCAACCGTTTATTCGCCGATAGAGATAAACAAAGCGAAAGTGAGCTTGAAAACTTTAAGAAGAAGGAGACTTTATTATCGACAGTAAAAGAATTTACACCAACTGGAGATAAAGAAAAAGATATGGAACAGCTAACGGGTTATATGGATACCTGGCATGAAATAGGCAGAGTTCCTAGAAATAAAATGCGAATCGATAAAAAGTTTAATCAAGCTTTAGACCAAGTATTTAAAAGTATAAAAGTGTCGAAGACCGATGCAGAGCTTCTAAAGTATAACAACAGACTACATTCATTAGCTGCACAAGATAGAAAAGAGAAATTAAAGAATGAGCATTTCTATATCTCGAAGAAAATAGACGAAACAAAAGATGCTATTCGTCAGTTAGAAAACAACTTAGGGTTCTTCCAAAATGCAGATGAGGATAACCCACTATACCGTGAAGTAGTAGAGAATGTCAACGCGCAGAAAGAAAAACTAAAAGTTTGGAAAGGAAAGCTTGAGCAGATAAAAGATATTCGCGATTATTAAAAGTAATATACCAATATATTTTGTGGATTCACTAAAGTAAATTCTAGTATAATCTTCCACTTTATCTCATGCCTTGTTATAGATTTTTAATATACATATCGTACAGTTATTCTATCCCTATTGGAAACCCTTTAGAGAAAGAAATATTGAAACAGAATCATAAAGTATATTGGTTTAGCGACCGTAAAAACGGTATGCAGGCGTTGCAAAATAAATCCAACACCTTTAGTACTATTAAAGAAGTAATACAATACGAACCGCAGATTGTTTTGAGCATTACAGATTCAGTGCCTGACTTTATTAACGGAATAAAAGTTCAAATTTTTCATGGATTTAATGCTGAAAAACGGAGTTTTAAAAAAGGCCATTTTCGTATTCGTGGATTATATGATTTATACTGCACTCAAGGTCCTTCTACAACAAAAATATTCAAAAAATTACAAAAACAAGATCCACACTTTGAGGTTATAGAAACTGGATGGTCAAAAATGGACCCTTTATTTCCAATTGAGAAGAATAAAATAAATAAACCTCCTGTTATATTTATAGCATCAACCTTTACGGAACGCTTAAGTTTAGCTTTAAGAGAAGATGTTTATCAAAAAATAAAACAACTTTCTGATACAGGAAAATATCGTTTCCTAATGGTATTACATCCAAAGCTTTCAGATAGTATTCGAGAGAAGTGGAAAGCTCTAGAAAACCAATATTTTCAATTCTATGATACTACAAATCTAATTCCGCTCTTTAAAAAATCAGATGTCATGCTTTCTGATACAACTTCTGCTATCCAGGAGTTTGGACTTCAGGGAAAACCTATTGTTACTTTCAATCACCATATTCCAAAGCCATGGCTTATCAATATTACAACTATTGATGAGTTAGAAGATGCACTGGAAAGAGCGATTAGTCGTCCTGATAAAATATTGGATAAACTTGCTAATTTTAATAAGGAACTACATCCATATTGCGATGGGCTATCTAGCAAACGCGTTGTAGATGCAACAATTGATTTTTTAAAAGCAGATAAAAGTCATCTAAAAAAGAAACCGATAAATCTTGTTCGAAAATTAAAAATGAGAATCCGATTAAAGCATTTTAGCCTGCGTAGTTATAGGAAACCATAGTTGTGTTCAACCCATAAATGCGAAGTATTTATTTTGTAGGACTTCAATTGGGTTTTTATAATGAACTATCCCCGAGGCAGAGCCGTCGGGGTATCAAAACAATCGCAATTGACTTTTGTGCAACTGTTTGTATTTTGATTCTCCTTGATTTTGAATGTATTTCTTTATAACCTCTTCATTTGCATACTGCCCTACCATGTTCACATAATATCCGCTTGTCCAAAACTTACCGCTCCAAAGCGTTAGTTTGACTTCTTGGTGAAGTCAGAAAATTTCTTTTGCAATTATACCTTTCACTGTATTGAAAATTTTCTTCGGCGAACTCATCGGCACACTCTGTACCAAAAAATGAACATGGTTCCCATTAGGTCCAATCTCTAAAAAGCGAATTCCACATCACGACTCTATTCTTTAAAAGTCTTTACCTTTGCAGCACTAAGCAATTCTATCCTATACTTAATAAAAGGATCAAAGTGGTAAATAAAAATTCATTATGCTCTTATGAATATACTCACTCATAACACAAGTCTACACATCTCTACGTAACACCCGAGGCAGAGCCTGGGGAATTCTATGATTAGATTACACCTAAGCCATAGCTGTGCATTATTAAACTTATCTAACTTAGTAAAACAGCTCTGCTTTTAATTTACCCAGCTGACGTTTATCCTTCATATGTGGACTTCGAATAGCACCATTCCGAATTTCAAATTATACTTTATCTAAAAATATTACAAACAGTTAAATTTTAAAGCTATACTTTCTCTTAATATTTTAAAAAACCTTGTGCTGATCCACATCAGATTATATGTAATATCTTTTTAATTTCTTATTTGTCCTGTTTTTAATAGGAAAAACTTTATTTTATCATAATAATTATCTATGATTACAATTAACTAACAATTTAAATTCAATTACTATGAAAAAAATTCTACTTTTAATTAGTGCAATTAGTTTTTTGCTTTAAACACCTTCTCACAAGTTTCAGTGGAATTGGTGAAAGATATTAATCCAACTGGAGACGCAAGACCAAACGAATTCGCTGAGCTCGATTGGGGGGTTATGTTCTTTGCTGATGATGGCATCAATGATAGGCAATTATGGCGATCAGACGGGACTGCCGATGGTACTCAATTAGTTAAAATTATCAACCCTATAGGGTATAGTAGTCCATCAGGATTTGTCGAACTTAATGGAAAATTATATTTCAGCGCTGATGATGGAACAAATGATCGGCAGCTTTGGGAAACCGATGGAACAGAAAAAGGT
>DATGSX010000044.1:0-4527 GCA_035302145.1 Flavobacteriaceae bacterium
ATATGTCATAGAAATATTTAGAGAATATTGTTTAAGTTTGTAGCAAAATGAAGACAGGACAGAAAATAGCAGCTTGGACCTTGGTTGGAGTATTGTTACTTCAAGTCTTTGGTTTGAGTTTTCTTTATAGTCTTTATACCATCGATAAGCCTGTTTTTATCGAACTCTTTTGTGTAAACAAAGAAGCTCCAGAGTTGCAATGTGATGGATCCTGTATGTTATTCAAAATGAAGGAGTATGGGGCCAAGGATGTAGAGGAACATACTTTTTCGAATGTCTTCCAATTCTCTTTAACTTTCTTGGAAGAGCCTTTAGACTTTACTCTTGGGAATATAACTATTCCAAAAATTACACATAACTTTTATTATCAAAACTTTTATGAATCGCAGTATCAACAATCGCGTTTCAAACCTCCCATTTTAGTTTAATTCCAATTTTATCATTTATTACTTTATCGGTTTTTATGACCGTATAAACTACCTATATCCATACGTCAAATTATGGATGATAAATTCTATTAAACTAAAATAACTCACAATGAAAATTTTAAAATTTAACCTGCTATTTATTTTAGCAGCTGTTATAATGTTATCATGCTCTAGCGATGATGACTTTACACCAAATAATTTAGATGAAACCGAAAATCTACACTTAGTAGAAACCTTTACCGATAGCGGGTATATCTTGGAATTATTCAGCGAATTTAGGCAATTACGTGTAGGCTATAACCCTCTTTATATTCGTTTAACCGATGCCGATGGAGTTTATGTTGAAGATGCATCTTTAAGTTGGATGCCAATGATGACCATGAATATGGAGGGAATGACCCATGAACATAGCAGTCCATTTTCAGATATAAAGAAGGCAGAAGGGAAGAGCACTTTATTTGAAGGCTACATCGTTTTTATAATGGCGAGCGATGAACCTGACCACTATTGGGATTTAGGTATTGATTTTAATGTAGATTCTAAGAGCTTCACGACCAATGAGAAAATATATGTTGTTTCTACCGATTCTCCATACTCAAAAATCTATACTTCTGGAATAGGGAATGATGGGGATGACTATATGCTTGCGATGGTAGAACCTACCGATCCTATAATAGGAACAAATGATATGGTTGTTGCGCTATTTAAAATGGGCGAAGAGCATGATTTCCCTATAGTAAATGACTACAAAATTAAGGTAGACCCTAGAATGCCAGGAATGGGTAATCATAGTGCACCAGGAAACGAAGATATGACGCAAGCGGAAGATGGATTATACCATGGAAAGGTAGGATTCTCCATGTCGGGCTATTGGAAAATCAATCTTATTCTAGAAGATGCTTCAGGTACGGTAGTGAAAGGCGAGCCAGTGACAGAAGAAAATGAAGAAAGCAGTCTGCATTTTAAATTAGAATTTTAAAAATCTATTCTTTTAATTACCTACACAAACGCACTTGTATACACTTGTATTTGTGTAGGTAAAACTATTTTAGATTATGAAACAACTTATTTTATTCTTATCTATATTGCTGATTGCTAACTCTATACAAGCACAGCAAAAAACGGATAGTTTACAACGTATTCAGAAGGATAGTTTATTATGGTCAGAGCTGGAGGAGGTTATCCTCATTGGTAATCCTAACATAAACTTTCTTGAAGAAAATAAAGCATTAGGTAGCATAGATAGTTATCTACAGCAATCGAATGCTGTTAATATGATAAAAAGAGGAGCCTATGCTTGGGAGCCAATGCTCAACGGCATGTCTACCGAGCGAAGTGTACTTACAATAGACGGAATGCGGGTATTCCATGCATGTACCGATAAGATGGACCCAATAACTTCGTATGTGGAAAACACTAATTTATCCAAGGCTAGGATAGCCGAGGGGCAATCGGGTTCGGAATTTGGCGGAACGATTGCGGGAAGTATTGATTTGATTAGAAAAAAATCCGATTTCAGTTCGGAAGAAAAGTTAGGAGGTTCGGCATTTGTAGGATTTGAGACAAATAATAAGCAACAAATTTACGGACTTGCTTTAAATTATTCCAAGCCAGTGTTTTATGCTGATCTTGATTTTACCTATCGCGATGCAGAAAACTACAAAGCGGGACATAAATCTGGGCAATCTAGCGAAGTGGAATATTCTAAATTTACCAAGTACAATATTTCTGCTATTTCTGGCTATAAACTTAATGAGCAAAAGCTACTGCCTGAACCACCCCATTGTTTTCTTTTATCCACTGCAATTGCTCATCGTCTAGGTTCCTACTATGATCACATAACGCACGAGCAGAAGAGTGAGAAGCAATAATAGGCGCTTTACTTAACGCAATCATATCTCGCATGGCCTCCTTGGATGGATGTGAAACATCGATCATCATTCCATATTTATTCATTTCGGCCAGTACTTCTTTCCCTAAATCGCTTAAGCCATCATGAAGCCATACATCATCTCTCTCACCTGTATTAGAGTCACATAGTTGACTATGTCCGTTATGGGATAATGACATATAACGCGCCCCAAGATCATAAAACTCCTTTACTCTAGAAATATCTGTACCAATAGGATAACCGTTTTCGACACCAATCATAGCTACCTTCTTACCTGATGCGTGAATCCTTCGAACATCATCGGAGGTTAATGCTAATTCTATCTGATCTGATGCATATTCGGTTGTCAATCTATGTATAGCGTCAAATTTCTTCATTGCTTCGTCATACGCCGAAGCATAGCCACTCTCAGTTAATGGACCTTGCCCCGTATAAACAATAAACCAAGCTACATCCAAACCACCTTCCATCATTTTAGGTAGATTTACTTGAGAAGGAGTGTTTGTGTATAATTTCGATTACTTGTAAAGTTGGCTGTATTGATATCACAATGTGTGTCCAAAGTAATCACATTTTCATGAATCTGTTTTGCCTTCTCTAGAATAGCCGCATCTGTAACCTTTGTTTGGGCAATAGATGTAGAGAAAATAAACGAGAGAATAATTATATAAATACGCTTCATAAGGTTGCTAATTAGTAGGTTATATATCAAGTGTGTTTATTAATTTCTGCTAGGTACTTTTCTAACGGTAAGTATCTGCTCCGCATGACCAAAAGGTCCCTCTTCATCATGAAGCACCGCAGTCGTTAATCCAATGCCATCGGCTCCATATTGTTGCTGTACATCTAGCCCCAGCCATTTTCCTTTTGGCAGGCGATATAAATGAATTTGCAAGTCCACATTTGGAAACATATGGGTAAAAGCTCCATCTTGTCGCTCCACTACCCCATTCATCGTATCTACCATTCCCATCAGCTTTACAAAAGAGCTAGTAGGTTTTCCTTCTACCATGTCCAAATCATTGGTAAGCCAGACTTGTCCTTTTCCTGGACGGCGTTCTCCTATTCGAATATCTTTGGACACGGATTTTATATAACCACCTCCCCAAATCGACATTCCCTCCCACTTTGGTAGTTTTTTGTAAGATGGGATTCTTTTATCTTCTAGTCCAGCTATTGCCGAAGTATCTTCAGTAATCAATCGCCACGCACGAGCGACAATACAAGTTCTACCTTCGGATTCAAAGATGGACTCGATTAATTCTATGGTTCTACCAGGCCGTATACATCGAGTAGTTATTTTAAAATCACTCAAGTGAATCATTCCTAAAATATCTAAGCTAATACGTGCATAGCGCATATTATCTTCAGGTCGAAAATATTCTAATTCAGCACAAATTACACCAGTTGCAGGTGCCATGTGTTGTTCTTTATCATTCCAAGCTCCTTGCGGATTTTCTGTTGGGCGGTAATAGGCTACTTGTGTGCCATCCTCTTGTAGTTCTCGATCAAGTAATTTATAATAAAAACTCATGTGTATTTTTTAATTTACTCGTAAAGATAAAGATTAAAAATAAACACGAGTTTAGGTAGGGTAATAAAACAAAAAAGAACACCGAAATGGTATCCTTTTTAACTTAGTAGTCCGCCACGGCGGAGACTCGAACCAGTGTCCGCCTCAGGTGGATAAGCGCCCTCCAATTATTTGTAAAAAACATGTGTATTCAACCACTTTCTTCCTTGGCCACTCTTTAAAAACTTTTCGTAATGTAAAGCCTGAGATTTCCTAGTAAAAAACTTGACATAAACAACCGCCCAAGGACGATATCTCACAGTCCAACCATTAGTAGACAAGTAGTTATGAGACTTAAAGCGCTCAATTAAACCAGAAGTCATACCAATATAACGCTTGTTATACTTAGAAGACCATAAAACATAAACAACAAACTCAGAAGTTACATCATCCATATTTATAGATACTAAAGAAGAAAAAGTTTAAAAAACTAAGTAGATTTTTTAAAACCATCTAAAAACAAAAAAAGGACACCGAAATGGCATCCTTTTTAGCTTAGTAGCGGGAACTGGACTCGAACCAGTGACCTTCGGGTTATGAGCCCGACGAGCTACCTACTGCTCTATCCCGCGATGTGTTTGCAAATATAATACGGATATTTCTAATAAAAAAACTTTCCGTGGTTTTTTTCAGGA
>DATGSX010000045.1:0-11462 GCA_035302145.1 Flavobacteriaceae bacterium
AAGCAATGGCCGAATACTTGTTACAGGTAGTTTTTGAAACATAAATCGGACCGCTAAATCTAGGAACAAGTAGTATAGTACATATCGGTTTAAAGTGTCAAAAATTTCTAAATCCATCTCTTTAATTAGGTCCACAATAAAGAATCCAAATAATAATAAGGTGACTGCGGAATAGAGTCCGATGAACCCAAGTAGGATTTTTAAAACCAAATTGACTTGAAAAGAAGCAGATCGAGTGAAGGCTTTCCACTCTAAGTAAATAAATTTCGACAGCATCTGTTAATTGATAATTTAAATCTTTCGCTATAACGTTCTAGTATTTAGTATACAACTCTTCTTGTTTGTTACACTGTAGAGCGATTTAATTCATGTTTCTCTTTCTGAAGATGAGTTGAAAACTCCCATACTTTCGATAAAAATGACAACAGTGATCTATGATTAACTTAAATTATATCAATTGTTTGTTAAATTATAGAATAAAACTTACGTTTATACAAACTTTAAAACTAAAAACATGGAAGATCTTCAAACAATGGACAAAGCTTCAGAACCAATCATGTCGGTTAAAGATTGGGTAATTACGCTTATCGTATTAATTATTCCGCTAGTGAATTTAATTATGCTTTTTGTATGGGCATTCGGGGACGGGACAGTAAAAACAAAATCAAACTTTGCAAAAGCTCAATTGCTTATGTACTTAATTTTTATCGCCCTTGCTTTTATTTTTTCTATATTATTAGCCAGTCTTGGATTATTTGCAGGAGGTTTCCCGATGGACTATTAATCCATTCAAAACAAATTAAAACTACATCTTCTTAGTATCTCTGCTGGGGTAAGATGTAGTTTTCTTTTTCTTATATTTTTTGCCCATTTCTTGCCTGTATTTGTTTCATATAGTTTTGTATTTTCGCATAAATACAATTTTAACTAGCCTGTGTCGACTTCAAAATCCTATTGGTTTTATACGTTGCTTACCATAGCGTTGGCTATTGTATTTTTTGCGATTTTTAAACAATATTTACCTAAACAACTATTTCCGGAAACTACCGTCGATGAAGAGAATATTGTTGTAGATGAGTGGATGCAACAAGCGATTAAAGAAGATAGCCTTGCAGATACCACATCGGATACTATCCATACTAAAAGCGCTGCCGAGATTATCGCAGATGCATCAAATAAGAGAAAGGCCAAAGATTCCGTCCTTGTTGAAGATAACGTAGCAGTAGAGGAAAATAGAACCGTGGATGACCTTAATCTTTCAATAGAGGAAGCTTCTAACGAAATAGATGATGCTGTTTTCTTAAATCACTTTTATAAAAGTTTGTTGCAAATACAGAAAGCGCCCAACTCAAAACAAGTACGGATTGCCTATTTTGGTGACTCGATGACCGATGGCGATATGATTGTCCAAGACCTACGGGAGCTATTTCAAGATAAGTTTGGAGGTGCTGGAGTTGGTTTTGTTCCCATAACCTCCGAGTCTGCAACCTCTCGAGGTAGTATTCACCATCGTTTTTCTAATAACTGGGAGGAATACGTATACTTTAAAACCTACGACACCATTTATCCTTTTGGTGTAAGCGGACAAGTGTTTTACCAAAACGACACCATAAACCCAACTACCTTACATTTCGCAACTGGATTATATGCTAAAGGGGCTCCTTTGGAAAAGCCTGTGTTATACTATGGGAAATCCGATAACCAAGCAGGTAAAATTAAAATCAGTACTCCATCCGATACCACGGAACTGCTATTAAAATCAAATAGAATTTTAAATACATTAGCCTTAAGTAACAGAAGGAGGAAAAAAATCGATTTAGAGTTTATAAATGCCGATTCTATTCCTTTTTATGGGGTAGATTTTAGTTCTTCTTATGGAATTCAAGTCGATAACTTCTCTAAAAGAGGAAACTCAGGCTTACCGATTACGCAATTGGACACGCAACTTATGCACGCTTTTCAAAACGCATTAAAGTATGATTTGATTATCTTGCATTATGGAACCAATGTTTTAAATACCAATTCCTTTAATTACCGATGGTATCAATCGCGAATGCAACGTGTAGTAGATCATTTGCGAAACGCATTTCCAAACACTTCGATTTTGGTTGTTTCTATAGCTGATAAAGCAACCAAATATGAAACGGCTATGCAAACAGACTCGGCAGTTACTCATTTGTTGGCATCGCAAAGAGCTTACGCAACAAAGAAAAAAACAGGTTTTGTAAATTTATTTACATTGATGGGGGGTGATGGTAGTATGATAGAGTGGGTAGAAGAAGAGCCTGTACGTGCCAATAAAGATTACACACACTTTAATCACCAAGGGGCAAAGCAAATTGCACAGATAATTTATCAGCAAATAGATAATGGCTTTGAAAAATACGTGAAAAAGAAAGAGGAGATAGATGCCGAAAGGGAGCGTATTCGTGTACAAGACAGTATAAGAAAAGCGGAAGAAGAAAGAATTAGACAGCAAAAGTTAGAACAGGAGCAAAGAATAAAACAAGATTCAACCCATGTGTTACAGAACTAAGATTTATTTATACATTCTTTTATTTATACCCATAATGGGATTTTCTCAATCCTTGGCAGAATCTTCTTACGAGATAGAGAAAAAGCTGCCAATGGATACGTGGAGTGTATTGTCAGATAATAATCTAAGCATACATAACCTAAGTGCTCTTCATGGTTTTTTTGAAGATCTACATAAACTATATAGTACCGATAGTGGTAAGGTAAGAATAACACAAATTGGTGACTCGCATACGCAAGTTGGTATTTTTCAAGGTATAGCAAGAAAAAAACTACAATATATATTTGGCAATGCTGGATTAGGCTTCACATTTCCACATAGACTTGCTCGTTCTAATGGCATTTCGGAATTGCGATATACCTCGTCGATTCCATGGGAAAGCAAACGAAATATTCATGCTACCGAAAAAGATTTAGTTGGCCTAAGTGGATTTAGCCTGCAAACAACAGAGTCAGACTTTGCGATAAAACTAGAGCTTAATGAGGATGCGTATGCTTTCAACAAACTTCGGGTGTTTGCACCTGGGCCTATGTTTAGTATAGCCCAAGCTAATCGTGAAATAGAATTGAAAAATTATAGCATAGAAAGAAAGGTGCATACCATAAAATCTGGAGAAGCATTGTCTATCATTGCTAGGAATTATGGGGTAACTGTAGCTAGCATAAAAAAAGCTAATAATCTTCGGTCCGATGTCATTCGAGCAGGAGCAAAGCTAATTATTCCTGTAAAAACGACTAAACCAGAACCTATAGATAGATCGGCTTTTGAATTCCTTTCCTTTTTAGATGAAGAAAATAGTTCTGTATATACTTTTCCTGAATATAAAAACGCTATTTGGTTGTTGCCAAGCGAAGGCGTTGATTCCTTTGCTTTGAATGGAGTAGTGCTAGAGCGTGATAATTCTGGACTGATATATGATGGGATAGGAGTGAATGGTGCGCGACTAATCGATTACAATAAAACCACTTTGTTTTTTGACCAACTTGCAGAATTAGAGTCCAACTTAATAGTTATCTCTTTAGGCACAAATGAAGCCTTCGATACGATAGAAAAAGAAGCTTATCTAGCAAGTTTAGAAGAGTTTATAGGTAATGTTCGCGAACGAATGTCAGAAGTTCCAATTTTAATTACAACCCCACCACCTTCCTTGGTAAAAAGGCGAACACCAAATGCTTTAGTGGAACAATATGCCAATGAAATAGTGCGTATAGCCGAGGATTATAATGTAGCTGTATGGGATTTGTACCGAGTGCTTGGTGGAAATGAGAAAATTAAAGAGAATTATGCTAATGGCTTGGTAGCAAGAGATTACATCCATTATACAAAAAATGGATATGAGCTGTCTGGCGCTTTGTTTTCAGAAGCTCTGTTAGAAGCATTTTATCATTACGCTATTAATTTAAGTAACTAATGGCTATAGACGATTTTCTTGCATACCTGCCAGATGTAGAGAAGCTAGCGAGTTGGTTTATATACAATCCAAAAGAGCCTTTGTTATTTAACTCAGGCTTGTTTTTAGGATTGTTTTTCGCTTTTTACTTCGGCTATATTCTAATGCGCCGTAAATTTAGGTTGCGATTGCTATATACGGTAGCGTTTTCCTTGTTTTTCTATTATAAGTCCAGTGGTTTGTTCTTTTTACTTCTTGTAGCCACCACTATTGTAGATTACTATTTAGCTAGGCTTATAGACAGTGAGGAAAGAGAAGGTCGTAAAAAACTATACTTGAGCCTTAGTATTGTTTCTAATTTAGGGGTTTTAGCTTATTTTAAATACACTAATTTCTTTTTAGAATCAGTCAATCATCTCACAGGTAGCGAATTTCACATGCGCTATATTATCCTTCCTGTGGGGATTTCCTTCTTCACCTTTCAATCGATTAGTTACATCATCGAGGTGTATCGAAAGGAGATAAAATTAGCAGATAAGTTTTTAGACTATCTGTTTTATATTTCCTTTTTTCCACAACTAGTTGCTGGACCTATTGTAAGAGCAAAAGACTTTATACCTCAAATCTATAGCAAGGTAAATCTGAAAAAAGAAGAGGTAAACGAAGCCTTGTTATTAATTATAGGAGGATTGTTAAAAAAGGCGGTAATCTCCGATTATATATCTATCAACTTTGTGGATCGAGTTTTCGATGCGCCAAACTCGTACTCCGCATTCGAAAACTTAGTGGCTACGTACGGCTATGCTATTCAGATTTACTGCGACTTTTCTGGATATTCCGATATGGCTATAGGATTAGCCTTATTATTGGGTTATAGACTGCCAATAAACTTCGATGTACCATATCAGTCAGCCTCTATAACAGAGTTCTGGCGACGTTGGCATATCTCTTTGTCTACATGGCTTCGAGACTATTTATATATTTCGGTAGGGGGAAATAGAAATGGGAGCTTTGGTGGCTATTTTTTTCCATCTCTCTTCTTTATAGGAGTAATTATCTGGGGAATAGCTATTTACGATACTAGTGCAATTCCATTGTATATTGGAATAGGCAGTGTGCTGGTGTTCTTATCTACTATATTCTTCGCAAAGGAATCTAAGAAAGCCTTGTTTACCAATTTTAACTTAATGACCACTATGTTGTTAGGTGGTTTATGGCATGGGGCTAGTTTACGCTTTATAGTTTGGGGTGCATTGCATGGAGTTGCTTTGGCTTTCCATAAACTATTTATGGAGTTTTTTCCAAAAATTAAAAACCCACCAAATTGGTGGAAACGTACCTGGCAATTATTATCGGTCCTTCTCACTTTTCATTTCGTAAGCTTTTGTTGGATCTTTTTCCGTGCAAGGGACTTCGATACGGCATTGCAGATTATTTATAATATATCGGCCTTAGAAATAAATGTTGAGAAGTGGCAAGTGCTTTTTGAAGCTTATAAACCTGTTATGTTATTATTAATTGTAGGGTTTATTTGGCACTTCCTTCCTAAACGTCTTGTAAATGGCATGGGAAGTGTATTCTCAGCTTCCCCAATTCCTATCAAAGCAGCTATAATTGGATTGGTATTTTGGTTGGTATACGCTACTGCGTCAACTGGTCCACAACCTTTTATCTACTTCCAATTCTAAGACACGATTAATATTTCAATGGTGTTTAGCATAAAAAGCCCTAGTTTTGCAACCAATCAAAAAATAGGAAGAAATTAATGTTACGACGCTCTGGAAGTAGGAGATCATATAGGCATAATATTTACTTAGCATCAACGCTATCGTTGGTAGCTGGAATTGTAAATATTACAGGCTGGATGGGATTGGGAGTGTTGACGACTAACGTTACCGGACATTTTGTGTTTTTGTCGGAAGAGTTTATTCATAAAAACTATCAAATCGCTATTGGTTTTTTCTTACTTATTAATGCGTTTCTACTTGGTGCTTTTATCTCGAGTGTGTTTACTGAAGGTGGTAGATATAAAACACAAAAGCATTTGGTAAGCTATGTTCTACCAATCAGTATTGAGATTGCCGTTCTTCTGGTAGTCGCTTTTTCTGAATTGTTCTTTGTAAACGTGGAGGATTATCGAATATTACTAGCCATGCTTTTATTGTTTGCTATGGGATTACAAAACGCTTTGGTAACATATGTATCGCAATCGGTAGTTAGAACCACGCATCTTACCGGTATATTTACCGATCTTGGAATAGAATTATCGCAGCTGTTGTTTTATAAAAAACCTGAGCATAGGAAGGTTTTAAAGAGATCGGTTTTTTTAAAGATTATGATTATTGGTAGTTTCACTTTTGGAGGTATTATAGGCACTTTACTTTATAATAACTATGGATTAAAAACCTTACTTCTAAGTATACTTATATTACTTGCTGTGTTAACGTACGATAACATCACGCTAAGGCGATATATGAGAAAGATTAAGAACGCAAGGAGTATGGAAGGTTAAAGAGAGGGGGTTATTGTATAGTACAGTAAAACTCTTGAAAAGTATATATTATATAAAATTAGGGATGTAGCATAACATTTGTTATTTTTGCATCATTCGAAAATCTGATTAAAATTTTAAGTAATACGAAATCGTAAATATATAATTATGAATTTACACGAATATCAAGCAAAACAAATTCTTAACAGCTTTGGTGTTAACATACAGCGTGGTGTAGTAGCGCAGACTCCAGAGGAAGCAGTAGAAGCAGCAAAAGAAATTACTAAGGAAACTGGCAGCGAGTGGCATGTAATCAAAGCACAGGTGCACGCAGGAGGTAGAGGTAAAGGTGGCGGTGTGAAAATCGCTAAAAACCTAGAAGAGGTAGAGAAAATTGCAGGTGAGATTATAGGGATGGACCTTATAACACCACAAACTCCGCCAGAAGGTAAAAAAGTACACCAAGTACTAATTGCTGAAGACGTGTACTATCCAGGTGAGCATGAACCGGAAGAGTACTATGTAAGTGTTTTATTGAACCGTGCTACGGGTAGAAATATGATTATGTATTCTACCGAAGGAGGAATGGATATTGAAACCGTTGCAGAAGAAACACCTGAAAAAATATTTTACGAAGAAATCGATCCTGCTGTTGGATTGCAAGGTTTCCAAGCAAGAAAAGTTGCTTACAACTTAGGTCTTAGCGGAAATGCATTTAAAGAAATGACACGTTTCATATTTGCACTTTATACAGCATACACCGAGTCGGATTCTTCTTTATTTGAAATCAACCCGGTTTTAAAGACTAGCGACGAGAGAATTATTGCTGTAGATGCTAAAGTAACCTTAGATTCTACCGCTTTATACCGTCACAAGGATTATGCTGAAATGCGTGATATTCGTGAGGAAAATCCTATTGAAGTAGAAGCTGGTGAGCAAGGATTAAACTATGTAGATCTTGACGGAAACGTTGGATGTATGGTAAATGGTGCAGGACTTGCCATGGCAACTATGGACTTGATTAAGCAAGCTGGTGGTGATCCAGCAAACTTCTTAGATGTTGGTGGTACAGCAAATGCTGAGCGTGTAGAGGCTGCTTTCCATTTAATTCTTAAAGATCCTAACGTAAAAGCAATTCTAATCAACATTTTTGGTGGAATCGTACGTTGTGATATGGTAGCGCAGGGTATAATTGATGCGTATAACAATATAGGAACTATAGATGTGCCAATTATAGTAAGATTACAAGGAACCAACGCAGATGTAGGGAAGGAGCTTATAGACGCAAGCGGATTGAATGTACATTCGGTAATCGAATTCCAAGAAGCTGCAGATAAAGTTCAAGAATTACTAGGCTAATAAACATAGATTAAAAACCTCGTTTTAGGTTTTTACATACTACTATCGCAAATTCCTTTTCAAAATAACTATATTTTGAAAAGGAATTTGCGATATTTTTTTACTGTTTGGCTGAGAGATCTAAAAATTAACGAAAGATATATCCAATTCTTTTTTGATTAGAAAATTTAATTGTTTAGGTTTGTAAGGAACGCAGACAAAATACTTCTTAATAGTATATAACTGCTCAATAATTTATTGAAAAGTATAAAGGTAAATCCTTATTTTATAAGGATAAAAAGCGTGAAGTACTAGCAATAGTCTTCATGGAATGGTTGAGATTTCATAATTGAAATTTAATTTGGTTAGTTAGTTGAATTAAAGCCGTACATTACTCAATCGATGTACGGTTTTATATCAACTTCCAAAACACTTATAGTGTACCAGTTTCTTTATACAATTCGTCGACCTCAGCCTTAGTTAAGTATCGCCACTCCCCAATTGGCAGGTCGCCGAGCTCTATGTGCATTAGACGCACACGCTTCAAAGCTTCTACCCTGTAATTAAAATGTTCACACATACGACGAATCTGTCGGTTTAATCCTTGTTTTAATACGATGCGAAAAGTAAAACGACTTAACTGCTCTACTTCACAGCGTTGTGTTACCGTGTCAAGAATCGGTACACCAGAACCCATTTTCTGAATAAAACTAGAGGTTACTGGTCGATTCACCCGAACAATATATTCTTTTTCATGTTGGTATTCCGCACGGAGTATCTTGTTCACGATATCGCCATCATTGGTCATCAATAACAAACCTTCGCTAGGTTTATCCAACCTACCAACATGAAATATACGTTTAGGGTAGTTTATAAAATCAATTACATTTCCAGAAACTCGGGTGTCGGTGGTACAAGTAATACCTACAGGTTTATTTAAAATAAGATAGATATTTTCCACTTCTTCTTTTATAGGTTTACCATCTATAGCAATAGTATCTTCTTCCGTTACACGATCGCCCAATACAGCCAATCTACCATTGATAGTTACCCGTTTGCTTTCTATAAGTGTATCGGCTTGTCTTCTAGAACAATAACCGCTACTACTAATCGCTTTGTTTATTCTTATGGTATCTTTTGTATTCATAATCTTTTTTGTGTTCTATAAGTCTAATCAGTACCGTGTGATTAACTTTTCCGCATAAATTGCTTTTTGTTCATGTTAATCATCACTACTGAAAGTAAGATAATAATTATTCCTAACCATTGTATCCATACTACCGCTTCCTTTAACAAAATAAGAGCGCTAAGTACCGACACAGGAAGTTCTACCGAGGCAACAATACTACCTAGTCCAACTCCAATCCTAGGAAATCCTTGATTGAATAATAGGGGAGGAAGAATGGTGCCAAATAACCCTAAAAACACTCCCCAAGTAATAAAGTCTTGGAAATTAAAATGCTCTAAAATCTGTAAATTCCAAAAAATAATAGTGGCTAATAATCCACCTAAAACCAAATACTTAGATCGTATAATAGTAGGTAATTCTAAACCTACGCTATTAGTGGTAGCCATGGTGGTAGTGAAACTAATAGCAGCTAAGATTCCCAAAACTATGCCTTCCCAATGTAATCTGCCGGAGACATCTAAAATATTTACTGCCATCAATGTTCCTATGATGATGGTAATCGCACCAATAATTTTATTTCTAGTAATTAACTTCGGATTGGTTATCGATTCATATATCAAGCCAAACCATATGGACTGCATTAATAAAGTAACAGCAACCGAAACAGGGATATATTGAATAGATAAATAATAAAAACTAGAGGTAAAACCCAGAGAGCTACCAAACAAAACCAATTTTAAATAAGAGTTTTTTTTAGCTTTTACTGGTTTCGTTCCATTTGCACGTTGTTTTCTTTGTATAAAATAACTCAAAATGCTTAAAACAAGGAAGCCAAATAAATATTGAGAGAAGGTAAGTCCAGCAGTATGTATCTCTTGCATATTAGCAAGTTTCACAAAAGTTGCTAGAACGCCGTAACTAGACGCTCCAATCCCAACATAAAGTATCCCTTTTAATTGTTTCATAAAGATAATTTTTGCAAATATACGCCAAAAAATATCGGGAGGCAGAATTAAATAATCTACCTCCCGAATACTTTTAAATAGTGTAAACTATTGGCGATGTATTACATACCTCCTTTTCTGTTTGGGCTTCTTTGTGATGGCCATTCAGCTTGTTTTCCAGTTCTAGGATTTATAGGTAGATTAATCTGCTCCCTATTTACTAACTCCTCCTCTTCACTAGCTAAATAGGTTAATGCAGCGATTAATATAACATTGTTGCGTACATCATCAAATACTATCTTATCGTAGGTATCTAAATTGGTATGCCAAGTAGTTCTCCCATATTCCCAACTTAAAGAGCTTAACATAAACCCTGGTATTCCTGCAGCTACGAACGAAGCATGATCCGATCCACCGCCCCAAGGCATTCCAGGAAAGGTAGTCTCTATATGTTGCGTAACCTCATTAGGAGCATCGCGTAACCATTTTCCTATAAAGTCGTAAGAATGTAAAAATCCTTGTCCGTTAATGCTTGCTACACGACCCGTACCATTATCTTGGTTGAAAACTACTTGTGTGTTTGCAACGATTTCTGGATGATCTTCTACAAAAGCTCTAGAACCGTTAAGTCCTTGCTCCTCGCTGCCCCAGTGACCTATAAGAATGGTTCGTTTAGGGTTTGGATATACTTCTTTAAGTATTCTTGCTACTTCCATCATGGTAATTGTTCCAGTACCATTATCGGTAGCTCCTGTACCACCATCCCATGAGTCAAGATGGGCAGACAAGATTACATATTCGTTTGGTTTTTCTGTACCTTCTATTTTTGCTACCGTATTAAAAGCAGGTGCCATTCCTTTTCCAGAAGACTGAGCTATAATATTAAGCTCTGGCTTTTGTCCAGATTGGGCTAGACGATAAACCATGCCATAATCCTCCAAGGATAAATCTACTACAGGAATCTTTTTCGTGGTTGCTCCGAATATTTTATTGGAACCATACTCTTTAGACCAATAAGAAGTAACAATACCTACAGCACCAGCTTCTTCTAAAGCAGCATGGATGCTTCTTCTATTATATCCTGTGTTCGATAGGTTTTCGCGCCAAGCCTTTTCCATTTCGCGACGTTCATCCTTCATTTTCTTTAAGCTTTCTTCCGTAGCGAACTCTTCCCAAGTTGCATCTGGTCTACCTGTTGGTTGCAACATAGATGCCATTACCAACTTTCCTTTTACGTTGGGCAACCATTTAGCAAAACTAATAGAGTCTTTAATCTTTTCTGGCAATAAAATTACTTCTGCAGTAACTCCTTTTTTTGAAGTCGATGGACTCCAAGCTAATTGCATTCCATATAACGACTGTACTCGTGGCGAAACCATATCGATATGCGAAATGCCTCGTTCCCATGCTCTCCATTCACCCCATTGTTGGTTTTCCGCTTCAATACCCCAACTCTTGTATTTATTGACCACCCAGTGGTGTGATGCTTCCATTTCTGGGGTACCCACCAAACGCGGACCTATCTGATCCATAAGCTCGTGGGCCATTTGCTCTAATTGTGAGTCGTTGTTCGCTTTTTCAACTATGGCTTCAATAACAGCTTTATCTTGAGCGACTGCTGATACGCTTCCAAA
>DATGSX010000046.1:0-3271 GCA_035302145.1 Flavobacteriaceae bacterium
AAACAACCATACCTAAAAATATTCTTGGTGCTTTCATGTTATCCCTCCCCGTAAGGTTAGACGAATTAAGGTAAAATAAGTTACCTTTTATTCTACTATTTGCCCCTTTTCTGGCACAAAGCTATCCGATTAAAGCGCCCGTTTGTTTAAGTACATTATTTCTCAATCAATTTATATATATGAATAGATTGTTCTTAAGAAACCACTTTTTCTTGATTATTTTTTTCATCAATGAATTTAAAGTACGGTAATAATATTCCAACTAATGAAACGGTGCTAATTAATAAACCAATTATAAGATACAATGGTCTGACACCCAATACTTCACTTAACACACCGCCAATAAGCACTCCCAAGAGCATGGATCCCCTCATAATTAGCAAACGAACTGAAAATACTTTACCAATCAGGTGATTGGGTACAGTTTTTTGGATAATAGTTGTATTATGGATACTAAAGATAGCCATTGCTATTCCTCCAATAGTCTCTGTTGTTATTGCTAAAGGGATACTATGATTAAAACAAAGTGCAATGAAGGTTATACCTCCTACGAATAGCGAACCAAGCATGAGCAATCTACGGCTTTTATATTTTATACGTGTTACCAAGATAGCACCTACGATGTAGCCAATAGGAAATCCCGCCATAAAATACCCATACTCGGCATAAGTCCCGCCTAATTCTTTAGTAATGTATGGTAGAGTTGTAACCAACGTTACTCCCACACCAAATTGAACAAAGGCTAAAAAGACCCCTAACCAGACAATAGTCTTTTTCGAAAAGAAAAAAGATATCCCTTCAATGAAATCGGCTAACCATGTTTTTCCTACTTCTATGGTATTTCTCTCTTCCTGAATAAAAAGTAATGTAAAACCACTTATAATAAGCAATGAACACACAAGAATAAGGGTAATATGAACACCTGTATATTCAATTACTATTCCAGCTACTATTGGAGATATAAACGTCATTAAGCGGACAGTTCCATCAATGTATGCATTTGCAGACTCTAACTGTTCTTTTTCTACAATAGTTGGCGTAATCGCATGATTAGCTGGTACATAAAAAGGCGTAATTAAGCCAACGATGCACTGCACAGCATAAATATGCCAAACCTCCAAATTCCCTGAAATTAATGCAGCCAGTGGTATGATGAATGCAACTCCTCTTCCCCATTGGGAGATGATCATAACCCACTTTCTGCTCCAACGGTCAATATAGGGGCCTATAAAAAGTTGCATAATCAGTGAAGGTACATAATACAAAAGCCACATACTTCCAAGTGCCAGTGTTGAACCGGTAAGTTGATATACTAATATTGAATTGCAAAAGGTACCAAATGCTCCACCAAGTTCAGATATTCCATTTCCTACCCATGTAGATATAAAAGAACGGTTTTTTAATATAGATGGATTCATAAGATCGCCTTCAATCACTGTTTGATGTACTGTCCAAATTCGTTGAACAGTAGCTTTATTATATTGGCTTTTAAGGAATATTTGCCTTTATTCATTTCAACTAATTTGGCTGCACGTAACAGTTTCAGATGGTGATGAATCGTAGTTTTCCCTATACTCAACTGTTCTGTAAGTTCTTGTAAAGAATGATCCTTTTCCGATAACAATTTTATTATTCGAAGCCTAAGCTCATCACCTAATGCCTTATGCTTTAGCACTAAAAGGTTATTTGGCATATATTTATCATTGGGTGAAAGGCTTTCATTAGCTACCGGGTAGTAAAATACTTTTGTATCTTCAATATCTGCCTCAATAGTCCAAGGACGATAGATATACTGTGGAATAAGTAAAACCTTATGAACACTTGGCTCAGGGAGATAATTTATTCCACCTGTTGCCCACTGGACAAGTTCTTCGGGAGACAGTTTTTCTTTCATTTGTTTTTTAGATTTATAATCGGTTGATAAAATTTGGTTCGTCAGTTCTAAGTCCGGACTTATTACAGCTTCATACCATAATGTCATCACTTCGACTAGATGAGCTTTCAGTTTTTTCGTATCCGCTTTACTAATGAACTCTATATATTGAGGGAAAAAGGGATTATCACTCGTTATCCGTTGCAATTCTCTGATAGCACTCTCTTCTCCAACCGAGGCTTTTTCCCTTATATGATGGAACTCCTTTCCGATATACGGAAGACAAGTAAATTTAAATTTTGTATCTTGTAATAATTCGACATTTGAACAGAATTCATCTAAGGTTTTACCTCCACATTGGTGAAGCAATTGTAATAGTGATTTCCAGGTATTGTTCTTCTCAACATAGTCTAAATGCTGAATCAGACCTTCGGATAATGATCCTCTAAGTTCTTTCCAATAATCTACTGGTCTTTCTAAAGTATTAATTATTTTCGAATTCGTTATTGCCGCTATTCCAAGGGCGCACTCCCATAATGGAGAATAAGCAAAATGAACATCATATGTTTCCCTTTTTCTACTTGTTGCGCGCAATACTTCCATAAAATCACCCCTAAAAAATATTCTTGTTGGAATTAATTATACCTAAGAGCAACTCTTTGTTCAACTAAAGATGAATGTATAGTCCGATAATAGTTGAATATAATTATAATCTTATATATTAATACAAGCAAAAAAACGTATATGATTTGTAAAAAAACATATACGTTTTATTATTAATTTTCCATTTAGTATTAATGATAGTTTCCTCACCTTTATTACACTAAATGGCCCTGTTGTGGTACATATTTATTCCGTTATCGCGCCTGTTAATGGAATATAAAAATGTCCATCAACCCTCTACTAGTGCGTAGTATTTTAAGATTTCCCCTTCCGATTCCACAAGTAATATAGGACCTTCCTTTTCTTTAATTGAAAATATCTTTGCACCAATAGGTAACTTATTCGACATCTCATCTTTAAAGTTTGTGTCTGTATCATTTCTTGTTTTTATTTCCCCTACTTGCTCGTTTTTAGTTAAGGTTAATTCTTCAACCCAGTCAATTCCAGTCTGATAAATTACACCCTCGAACTGAAATATATCGGCTTCAGGGTCTAATGTTAAAATCTCTTCTGCATCAGGATTTTTAGTTTCATGAACCTCTATTTTACCTTTATTCGCTGAATTAGAACACCCAAAAGTAGTTAATAAAATCAAAACAACCATACCTAAAAATATTCTTGGTGCTTTCATGTTATCCCTCCCCGTAAGGTTAGACGAATTAAGGTAAAATAAGTTACCTTTTATTCTACTATTTGCCCCTTTTCTGGCACAAAGCTATCCGATTAAAGCGCCCG
>DATGSX010000047.1:0-9538 GCA_035302145.1 Flavobacteriaceae bacterium
ATCAGTATTGAAGAGGCAATTCTCAGGTCGCCCAATCCTATTCTGAAAACGATTAGTAATTACGAAAGAGCAATAAAACAACCCGAAGACACCGATGCTATGCAAGCAGCCTTCGATGCGATGGAAGCTGATAACGCTTGGGATTTTGAAACCCAATATAAACAGATCTTATCGCAGCTAAAACTAGATGACATAGACCAGCAGATAAGTACTTTAAGCGGAGGACAAAAACGCCGTTTAGCTTTGGCTATTGCTATTTTAACCGAACCAGATGTGCTATTGCTAGATGAGCCAACCAACCACTTAGATTTGGAAATGATAGAATGGCTGGAATCTTATTTTGCTAGAGAGGATATTACACTATTTATGATTACACACGATCGTTACTTTTTAGAGCGGGTGTGTAATGAAATATTAGAGCTTGACGAAGGAGAGTTCTACAGTTATAAAGGAAACTATAGTTATTATTTAGAAAAACGTGAGCAACGATTGGAGGTAGAAGAATCTACTAGGGCTAAAGCAAAACAGTTGTACAAAAAAGAACTGGAGTGGATGCGAAGACAGCCCAAGGCACGAGGTACTAAAAGCCGATCACGTGTAAATAAGTTTGACGCCGTACAAGACAAAGCCATGCAACGCCGACAAGAGCACGAGGTGGAGCTAGAAATAAACATGGAGCGTTTAGGCACCAAAATCGTAGAAATGCACAACATCAGCAAAAGTTTTGGAGATAAGCTGCTTTTCGAAAGTTTTGACTACAACATTAAACGCGGAGAACGAATAGGTATCATCGGCAATAACGGAACGGGAAAATCTACCTTCCTACAAATTCTTACTGGTCAAATCCCAAGCGATTCAGGAAAAGTAGTCATCGGTGAGACGGTGAAGTTCGGTTATTATAGCCAAAGCGGAATAAACATAAAACCAGGACAAAAGGTAATAGATGTAATTCGAGAGTTCGGAGATTACATCCCATTGAAAAAAGGAAGGCAAATCTCGGCTCAGCAATTATTAGAACGCTTCTTATTCGATAGGAAAAAGCAATACGATTATGTTGAAAAACTCAGTGGTGGAGAGCAAAAAAGACTTTACTTATGTACAGTCCTTATCACCAATCCAAACTTTTTAATCCTAGATGAGCCTACTAATGATTTAGATATAGTTACCCTACAAATACTAGAAAGTTTCTTGCTAGACTTCCCTGGATGCTTGCTTGTTGTTTCACACGATAGGTTTTTCATGGACAAAATAATCGATCACCTATTAATTTTTAAAGGTGGCGGAAAAATAGAAGGCTTCGCTGGAAGTTATTCTGATTATCGTGATTATGCTGCAGAACAGGTACAAATAGAACGTCAAACCCCAAGTAATGAAAAACCAGAACAGGATAAGAAAAAGTCTGAAGCTACTACACTTTCCTATAAAGAGCGTAGAGAGTACAATAATCTAGAATCTAGAATAAATAGATTAGAGATTGAGAAAGAAAAAATGGAACATGCTTTTGCTACAGAGGACTGGGACATGGAAACCATCAATAAAAAATCCAAAGAACTACAGGATTTAATCAACGAAATTGAAGAGAAAACAGAGCGATGGTTTGAACTAGGCCTAAAACTAGAAGAATAACAATATACAGATGCTAGAGAGTTTTTTAAGATATCTTCGCTTCTTATCAAAATCGACCAATCAACATGGGGTTCATTCCCCATTTGTTTATTCCTATTTAACCGAAGGTATTTATAACACAAAGAGATCCTATAAAGGCTATCAAAAAAAACGCCGACTACTACAGGCCACTATAGACTATTTTCAAGTAAAAAACATCCTTGGTACCCCTGAGTTCCAGATTGATCCAAACAAAGAAAAAGCAAATCAGTTTGGCAAAGAAGCATATATCAAATTACACTATATAAAAGCCATAGAAACATTTACTAAAGAAGAGCTTCGTGAACTTATAAAGTCAATAGATGAAAACACCATACTTTACATCGACAGCCCAAATAAATCTAAAATAGCAATTGAAAATTGGAAGGCATTAATAAAAGATAAGAGGCTTCATGTAACTATAGATTTTTTTATTGCGGGCATCTTATTCACAAGAAAGGAACAAAGAAAGGAACATTTTACATTAAGAGTGTAACAAAACTATAGTATGAGCGTCTAAAAATATGAAGGAAACTAAATTATGGAGAAAAGGTACTTTTATAAAAACAGAAACTCAAAGCTCTTTATTTGGCTTGCTAGCATTGTTTTTACACTTTATATAATAAATAGCCTCTTACCTGATGACGAAGGTGGGCTATCTAATAGTTTTTATTTGATTTTCTTAGGATTAGCCTTTTTAATACAATATCTACTATATAAACAATGGTATGTTAAATTAGAAAGTGATTCTATCTTCATTAGAAAAAACAACTTATTCACAAAAAAAGAAATTCCTTTTTCAAAAATTGTTGGACAAAGACTAATAGTAACAGGTGATTTAGAGATAAGCTTGGAAAATGAGAAAATAAATATTTTGAAAGACTTACTAAAAGAAGAGGATTTCCAAGAAATACAAAATAAAATAAATTCAGTAATACAATAAATACATGACTACTACGAACCTGATAAATGTAAAGAACCTAACAAGAGATTTTCCTCTAGGACAAGGTATTATAAAAGTCTTGAAAGGAATAGACTTAGAAATTAATAAAGGGGAGTATGTAGCTTTAATGGGACCTTCTGGTTCTGGAAAATCTACCCTGATGAACCTACTAGGTTGTTTAGATACGCCTACTAGTGGATCCTACCATTTAAATAGTAAAGATGTAAGCAACATGACAGATGATGAACTGGCCGAAATTCGAAATAAAGAAATTGGATTTGTTTTTCAAACGTTCAACTTATTGCCACGGACCACGGCGCTAGACAATGTTGCTTTACCCATGATTTATGCAGGTAAAAAAAGAGCAGAATGTCGCGCTAGAGCAGAAGAAGTACTGCACGAAGTAGGCTTAGGCGATCGAATGGATCACCACCCAAATCAGCTGTCTGGCGGACAAAGACAAAGAGTTGCTGTAGCACGCGCCATGGTAAACAAACCCTCTATAATATTGGCCGATGAACCAACAGGAAATTTAGATTCCAAAACTTCTCTTGACATTATGAATCTATTCAATACAATTCATAGTTTAGGAAACACCATAATTTTGGTGACGCACGAAGAAGATATCGCAAATAATGCACATAGAATTATTCGACTTCGTGATGGTAAAATAGAAAGTGACGAAAAAATAAAGTAATGCAGATACCCATATTTTTAGATTTTTTACCAGACGACTTAAGCACTGTTTTAATAGTTGCTATTATATTATTTATAGTAGTCATTTTATGGTCGATTCGTACGAATAAAAGTCGAAAACAAAGAAGATCACGTAGCTTTAGAGATAGGTACTATCAAAAGCGAGAGGAAAAAGATCAATAGTCTTACGGTTCAACTTATTTACATTTTTATATCTATTCTCATTTAGAGCAATTAAATAATTGTATGTTTACTTAGATTATTAACAGCATACTATTATGAAAATTTATACCAAAACAGGTGACAAAGGCACCACTGCCTTATTTGGTGGTACACGTGTACCTAAACACCATATTCGCATAGAAAGCTACGGCACAGTAGACGAACTTAATTCCAATATTGGCTTAGTACGTTCACAACCAGAAATCGACTCGAAGTCCAAAGAAACTCTAATCCACATTCAAGATAAGCTATTCACATTAGGAGCTACCCTAGCTACCGACCCTAAGAAAGCAACCTTAAAAAGCGGAAAAGATCGATTAAATATTCCTAAAGTAAAAGATGAAGATGTAGCTTTATTAGAGAAGGAAATAGATCGAATGAATGAAAATCTACCCCCTATCACTCATTTTGTTCTGCCAGGAGGAAACAATATAGTGGCATTATGTCATGTCGCTCGTTGTGTTTGTAGGCGTGCAGAACGAATTACCACACATTTAGCAGAAATGGAAGAGGTAGATGCTACTGTAATTCAATATTTAAACAGATTATCAGATTATTTGTTTGTATTGGCACGGAAGTTGTCCCATACAACACAAGCTGAAGAGATTAAGTGGGTACCTGAGAAGCTATAAGTCAGGTAGTAACACAATTCTCTGCTTTGAATGTACGTTCTTAATTAAGCACTAAAACATTTTCGTTGATATTACTTGTATATATCATAAATAATTCTATTTTTGCAAAAACAACAAAATAATTATGTACTGGACTTTAGAATTAGCATCTTATTTAAGTGATGCACCTTGGCCTGCTACAAAGGATGAGTTAATTGATTATGCAATCCGAACAGGAGCACCTTTAGAGGTGGTGGAAAATTTACAGGCAATAGAAGATGAAGAAGGAGATTCTTACGAATCTATGGAGGAAATATGGCCAGATTTTCCCACAGCTGAAGACTTTCTGTGGAATGAGGACGAATATTAACAATTATTTTTCTAGGCATACGTAAAAGTCTCTTGTAGAAAAGAGACTTTTTTTTTGACTTATATTCAGCATATCACCCTAAATAAGTTGGGGAACGTGTATTTTTTATATTATTTTGCAAGGGATAAGTAAAAAAGCACTATCGCCCTGTTATGCTTTGCTAAATATAGAAAATAGCGAAGTTTAAAAACAACACATTTTACCTATGAAGTTTTTAGATACCATATTAAAATTTTTCGTTGGAGATAAATCCAAGAAAGACATTAAGGAAATCCAACCTATAGTAGACAAGATAAAAAAGCTAGAGCCAAAAATAGCTTCATTATCCTTGGATGAACTACGCGAGAAATCGAATACGTTTAGACAAGCAATTAAAGACGCTCAAAAAGATATACAGGCTGAGATTCAATCCTTACAACAACAAGCTGATACCACTACGAATATAGATGAAAAAGAAACTCTTTATAAGCAGATAGACGACCTAAGGGATAAGAGTTATGCAGAGGAAAAGAAAGCTCTGGACGAGATTCTTCCAGAAGCTTTTGCTGTAATTAAAGAAACTGCAAGACGCTTTGCCGAAAATGAAACTTTAGAGGTTACAGCTACTGCATTCGACAGAGAGCTATCAGGTTCTAATGACTACGTTACTATTGAGGACAACAAAGCTATTTGGAAAAACTCATGGAAAGCAGCAGGAAGCGAGGTAACTTGGAATATGGTTCACTACGACGTCCAACTTATTGGTGGTGTAGCATTACACCAAGGGAAAGCAACAGAAATGCAAACAGGTGAAGGAAAAACATTAGTTGCAACTTTACCAGTTTATTTAAATGCTCTGGCAGGAAATGGAGTGCATTTGGTTACAGTAAACGACTATCTTGCAAAAAGGGATAGTGAATGGATGGGACCTATATTTGAGTTCCATGGTTTAAGTGTAGATTGTATAGACAACCACCAACCTAACTCCGCCAGTCGTAGAGCAGCCTATAACGCCGATATTACGTATGGTACCAACAATGAGTTTGGCTTTGATTACTTGCGTGATAATATGGCGCATTCCCCAGAAGATTTAGTACAACGACCACACCATTACGCAATAATCGACGAGGTGGATTCTGTTTTAATCGACGATGCGCGTACGCCACTTATCATTTCTGGACCAGTTCCAGATGGTGATCGCCACGAATTCAACGAGTTAAAACCGCAAATAGAAAACCTAGTAAGCTTACAAAGACGTTATTTAACAGGGGTTTTAGCCGAAGCTAAAAAGAAAATAGCTGAAGGGGATGAAAAAGAAGGAGGCTTCCTATTATTACGTGTTTATCGTGGATTACCAAAGAACAGCGCTCTAATAAAATTCCTTTCGGAAGATGGAGTTCGAGCAATCCTGCAGAAAACAGAGAACTACTACATGCAGGACAATAATAAAGAAATGCCTATTGTAGACGAAGAGCTTTACTTTGTTATTGATGAGCAAAACAACCAAATAGACCTTACCGATAAAGGAATTGATGTTCTTTCTGGGAAAGACGACCCGAACTTCTTTGTCATGCCAGAAATTGGTACAGAAATAGCCAGAATCGAAGCCAGAAAATTATCACCAGAAGAAGAGGCACAACAAAAAGAAGAGCTTTTCCGTGATTTTGCAATAAAGAGCGAAAGGATTCACACCCTTAGTCAATTATTACGTGCCTATTCACTTTTCGAAAAAGATACAGATTACGTAGTCATCGACAATAAAGTAATGATTGTTGACGAACAGACAGGGCGTATGATGGAAGGTAGACGTTATAGCGATGGTTTACACCAAGCTATTGAAGCTAAAGAAAATGTAAAAGTAGAAGCCGCAACTCAAACTTTTGCAACCGTTACCCTACAGAACTACTTCCGAATGTACCGAAAATTAGCTGGTATGACAGGAACAGCAGTAACCGAAGCAGGTGAGTTATGGGAAATCTATAAATTGGATGTAGTAGAAATCCCTACCAACCGTCCTTTATTAAGAAAAGACAAACAAGACAAGGTTTATAAAACCAAACGAGAAAAATATAATGCAGTAATTGACGAAGTAGTTAGTCTATCAAAAGCCGGTCGACCAGTACTGATTGGTACTACTTCTGTAGAAATTTCAGAATTACTTAGTCGCATGCTTAATATGCGAGGCATAAAACACAACGTACTTAACGCGAAACGCCATCAGCAAGAAGCTGAGATCGTTGCTGAAGCAGGGAACCCTGGAGTAGTAACTATTGCAACCAACATGGCAGGACGTGGTACCGATATTAAACTAAGTCAAGAAGTAAAAGATGCAGGTGGACTAGCAATTATAGGTACCGAGCGACATGATTCTAGACGTGTAGACAGACAGTTACGCGGACGTAGTGGACGTCAAGGGGATCCAGGAAGTTCACAGTTTTACATCTCACTAGAAGACAACCTAATGCGTCTATTTGGAGGCGATAAAATCTTTAAAACTATGGATCGTTTTGGAGGTTTAGAAGAAGGTGAAGTAATTCAACATCCTATTATTTCAAGATCCATAGAACGTGCACAGAAAAAAGTAGAGGAAAATAACTTTGGTGTTCGTAAACGACTATTAGAATATGACGATGTTATGAATGCCCAGAGAGAGGTAGTATACAAACGTCGTTATAACGCATTGTTTGGAGAACGATTACAAATCGATATCGCCAATATGATGTACGATACAGCAGAATTAATCTCGGAGCAAAACAAACTCATGAATGATTTTAAAAACTTTGAGTTTGAATTAATGCGCTATTTCTCTATGGCATCCCCTGTTACTGAAGAGGAGTTTAATAGTTTATCGAATACCGATTTAACAGGAAGAGTTTACCAAGAAGCCTATAAACATTATGAAGAAAAAATGGCTTCCAATGCTGCAACTGCCTATCCGGTAATCGCAAATGTATACGAAAATCATAGAGATAAGTTTAAGCGAATCTTAGTTCCGTTTACTGATGGCGTAAAAACATTGAATGTTTCCACAGACCTAGAGAAAGCATTTGAAACCGAAGGAAAGCAACTGATATTGGATTTCAAAAAGAATATCACCCTTGCTATTATAGATGATGCATGGAAAACCCATCTACGAAAAATGGATGAACTTAAGCAATCGGTTCAGTTAGCTGTTCACGAACAAAAAGACCCATTACTTATTTATAAATTCGAAGCATTCGAGCTCTTTAAGCAAATGCTAGACACTATAAATAAAGATGTTATTTCCTTCCTGTTTAGAGGTGAGCTGCCTAAACAAGATGAAGAGCAAATTAGAGATGCACAAGAAGTTAGGAGACCAAAAGAAGAATTACAGGTTCAAAAAGAAGAGGTTTTAAATATGGACGAGCGTGCTGCACAAGCAAGACAAGCTGGTCAAAGCGCACAACCTCAACAACAGCAGGTAACCGAAACTATTGTAAGAGATAGACCAAAAATAGGTAGAAATGAGCGTGTTATAATTCAGAATATTAAAACTGGAGAAAAGAAAAAGCTTAAATACAAGCAAGCACAGCCACTCATAGAAGCCAATGAATGGGTCTTGGTTGAATAATTTTAATAGTAATTATATTTTATAAGATTCCCTTTCAATTTTGAGAGGGAATTTTTCTTTTTATACTATCTAATTTTAAAATTTAACGTATTTAACCTCTGACTAAATTATTATTGGGGAATTTAGGGAGTGAAAGAAAAGAGGGAGAAAATGTTGTTGGGAAAGGGACTGTCACTTAAATTGTGACTTTTAATAAGGTAACAAAAGTAGTTGGATCAACCTACTTCCTCCTTACTAAGCAAATTAAACGTTATCTTCACGTTATCACGAATTGCATTGGAATACGGGCATATTTCGTGCGTAGTATGAATTAACTGTGTTGCATCAGCTTCAGGAATATTTGGCAAAAAACAATCTAAAGATACATCAAGGTGATATTTGCTAGTGTCATCTTGTTGTAAACTAATTCTAGATTTTACATAAAAATTTGGTGGTAGTTCTATCTGTTGTTTTTCAGCAACTAACTCCAATAAAGCACCAAAACAGGAGCTATAGGCTGCACCAAATAACTCTTCAGGATTTGTTCCTTGTCTACGGTTTTTACTTAACTTAGCAAAAGCAGTTAATGGTAGTTTAATGCATCCGTTATCCGAACGAACACGACCATTTCTACCACCCATAGAAATAACTCTTGCTGTGTGAATTGTCTTCATAAGCTCATATTTTAAGTATATTTATATTTAATAAGATTTAAGTTATAACAACTTTGCATTACTCAACAACATAATTTATTAATTAACATAATTTTGAGCAAGAAAAGCAACAATAAAAGCGCTTTACAAGAAAAAGATGGTGTCATTAAACCGGATACTATAAATATTGCTAAAGTAAATGCGCTAAAGATAAAAGTTAAGCCTAAACTTGATCCTAAGAAAATTTCACAACGTATTATCGATGGAGATTTAGTGGCGTTGAGCCAAGCCATTACCATTATAGAAAGTACCGCTCCTAAACACCAAGAATTAGCCAGAGATATTCTTCAGATTTGTGTAACGGAAAACAAACCGTCTATTCGAATTGGAATAACAGGAGTGCCTGGTGTTGGCAAAAGTACTTTTATAGAAAGTTTTGGATCCCTACTAACATCTAAGGGACATAAAGTGGCAGTATTGGCAGTAGACCCTAGTAGTTCTATTACCAAAGGGAGTATCTTGGGGGATAAAACTCGAATGGAATCTTTGGCTAAAGATCCAAATGCTATAATTCGACCTTCGCCAGCAGGAGAATCACTTGGTGGTGTAGCCAGAAAAACCCGAGAAACAATAATACTTTGTGAGGCAGCAGGATTTACGCACATTCTAATAGAAACAGTAGGCGTGGGCCAAAGTGAAACCATGGTGCACTCTATGACAGATTTCTTTCTGTTGCTAAAACTAGCTGGAGCTGGAGATGAACTGCAAGGAATTAAAAGAGGTATAATGGAAATGGCCGACCTTATTTTAATTAATAAAGCAGATGGTGACAACGAAATTCCAGCAAGA
>DATGSX010000048.1:0-29634 GCA_035302145.1 Flavobacteriaceae bacterium
AATGAGAGTTTATTTTTAGTGTATTTTCTAATTTTACCATTCAGGTTTTCTATTAAATTAGTAGTGTAAATTATTGTTCTTATCTCTACTGGGAACTCAAAGAATACTGTTAGATCCTCCCAGTTGTTTTGCCAGCTTTGAACTGCATATTTATACTTGCCGCCCCACTTCTTATCAAAGTCCTTCAAAGCAGCTTCAGCTGCCTGTCTGTTTGGTGCAGTATAGATAGCCTTCTGATCTTTAGAGAACTCTCTTTTGTCTTTCCATACTACATAACGAGTTGCATTTCTTATTTGGTGAACCACGCATATCTGCGTTTTAGACTCTGGAAACACACTTTTTATAGTGTCTGTAAATCCGTTTAAGTTATCAGTAGCTGTTATTAAGATATCTTCTAAACCTCTAACTTTCATATCTGTAAGAACGCTCATCCAGAAAGAGGAGCTTTCATTCTTGCCTAGCCATAAGCCTAAAACTTCTTTTAAACCATCCTGACGTAAACCCACAGCTATGTAAATGGTTTTGTTTATTACCTTTGAATTCTCTCTTACTTTAAAGACAATTCCATCCATCCAAACAATAAGATAGACAGGCTCTAAAGGCCTGTTTTGCCAAGCTATGATATCATCAGTTATCTTATCTGTAATACGCGATATAGTAGTAGTAGACAAGTTGAAGCCATAGATCTCACGCATCTGTTCTTCTATGTCGCTATTACTCATTCCCTTGGCATAGAGTGATATGACAACGTTTTCTACACCATCAATCATATTGCCACGTTTAGGAACAATCATTGGATTAAAACTAGATTTTCTGTCTCTAGGAACTTGAATCTCAGTTTCCCCTAAAGAGGTTTTAATCTTTTTCTTTCCATAGCCATTACGGGCATTATCTGCTTTAGCTTTAATATGTTTATCATAGCCTAAATGAGCATCGAGCTCAGCTTCAAGCATTTTCTCAATGCCACGAGTTTGGACTTGTTTAAGAAAATCTGTTAGCTCTTGACCAGTAGTAAACTGCTTAAGAAACTCATCGGATAAAAAATCATCTTTTTTCATAATGTGTGCAAATTAATAGTTATTAAAAACATAGGGGGTAAAGTTTTAAAACTTTACCCCTAAATCTCAACTTACACACTTAGAGGGATACTCCCTACTGAGACAGTTCCAAAGTTTAATTATTTTGACTATTTAAAAGAGCAAGTATATCTTTCCCAATTTCTAAATTAAGATTATTGTTGTCATCAACGACTTTGATTGATGCTACTTTACATTGGGTGTTTATTTTTAGTTTTTTATTATCCACTATTTTTTTAATCTTTCCTTTATGATATATTCCTTTAATAGAATCTTTATATCCACAAAAAGGATAGAGAAGCATGCTCAAATCTACATTCCAATACATATTATATACATACATCTGTTTAAGATCGTCGTCTCCAGGGGATTTTGGGTTAACCATCTTCCATTTGGTATCAATCACAAAATCTTCACCATTTAAGTTTTCTACCACGATGTCGGGTTTTACTGTTTTTGAATTCCAGAACTTTTCTCGATTTTGAAAGTGGATTTTTGTAGGTTTCTCACTTGCTCTTACTAACATTCGGTAAACGTACTCTTCCCATAACATATTCATATCAAATAGTAATGCCAACATATTCTCATCGCCGCCTTTTATGTCAGGAGAGTAGTTTAGAATTATCATCTTAGCAATCTGCAAGGCTTCTTGATAAGGTTTGTTTTTTCTGTTTATTACTATTCTATCAAAATGCCGTTTCTGTATTTCTATCTCTTTTATCTCTGGAAAGTCAAGTAGGGTTCTATTAATTTTATCTTGAAGATAGGAATTGTTGGAAAGCAACTTCAAAACCCTTAATCCTTTTAGCAGTATTTGATTTATCTCATGCTCTTGGCTATAAACTTGATGTCTAGTGTATACTCGTTCTTTGTGCACCACGTTTTGGTGAATATGTTGTGCAAATTGAATTTGTCCCTTAAAAGCATGAATGTTGCCCGATACTTGAATATACTTCTTTATCAATCCTTTATGGAGTAATTGATTTACCTCATCGATATATTTTTCAAAATACATATCGAGCAAGGAATTATATCTTCTAGAAAGATTGGCTTCTGTTGCTGCGGTGATTCTTATCCTCTTACAATACTTCAGCATGGATAGCAAAACCTTCTGCCATTGCTCCCGAACTACATCATCTTTATCTATTCTAGCTATTTTGTCTGTTTTAGGTAGAATCTCGATAACGATATTTCCTATTTGAATAACGCCAACATAGTTTCTGAATCGAACACCATTTCGAATAGCTTGGAAGTAAATGTTTTTATTGGCATCATTATAAGCCCATAGCTTATCTATAACTCGTTTTCCAACTTCTTTATTTGGAAAGAAGTCCGAATCAGCTAGAAGCCTTTCATACTCAAAAACGCGAATGGGTTTTCTCATTTAAATAGTTTTAAAGTCCCATTTATCAGATGTTTTAATCTTATACACCTTTCGCTCTTCTAAATCGGCTATCACATCACTTTCATAGCCATCAAAGTCAGAGAATACTTTATTATCGTCCTCTTGTACTTCCACAAAGCTATTACCTAAAACCAGCCCTATCTTGCCATAATCACCAAAGAAATACTCTTCTAGTAGTGGAATGATTTTATTTTTAAAACATTTTTTTAAAGATTCTAAATCTGTTACATTTAAAAAATAAGAGTGACCGATTTTATGGTCTTTGTCTATCAGCTTTTCAATTCTAGTATTTATGGTGTTTAGCAATTCTATCAAATCAATGCCTTCAGCTATTCCATTATTAGCTTTACCATGTTCTAAAATAACATTGGTGCATGGTGGTATTTCTGTAAAACTAAATCTTCTTCGCAAAGCTGTATCTAAAGCTTCTACAGAGCGATCGGCAGTATTCATGGTGCCAATTATGTATACATTATTTGGGACTCCAAACTTATCTTTTGAATAGGGTAACATAACCTCCAAAGCTTCAGCTTCTCCTATACGTTTATCTTTCTCTAACAGGGTGATTAACTCACCGAATATAGAAGACACATTCCCTCTGTTTATTTCATCTACTATTAACACATAGGGTTTTATTTCCTTTTCTTCTTTGTGTAAGATAGTTGCCTTTGGAACAAAGAAATCTTCCTTTATTAGATCATGATCTAATTTATATATAATGGTTGGTGAAAATTCGGTGCTATATATATCTTGAAACGGTATGTTTTCATCTACAAATATCCATTCCACTTCTCTAAAATGTTTATAATCTATCGGAGTATTTTCTTTATATTCATATTCACCAGTAATTCTACCTAAGGCTCTAACATATTGGTTTCCATGACTTATAAGCACATAGTCATTTATACTTAAGCCATGGATAAATGTGTTTAACCGACGTCCTGCAGACTCGTTTTCATCCAATTCTTTACATTTACTTTCAATCTCGGTTTCTGACTTTCCAGAATAATCAAAATCGCCTCCAAAACCTATAGCTATACAATTGTTATTGATGCAATGTTTATAAACCCATCTGTCCTCTGGATTATTGTCATCTCCTAAGGAGAGTTTATAAAAGAAAGCATTACGGAACTCATCATCTGTAAAAGCAATCCTCCCTTGATCTCTCAATCTGCTAGAACTTTGACTGCTATCAGCTAAATCACATATTCTTTTAAAAATTCCTCGTTGTGTCTCGTAAAAAACTTTTTTATCTTCTGTTCGAGGTTTAATTCCCTCAACAAAGTCTTCGTAGCTAAATGATTGATGAAATGTAGTAAAGGCAATTTGTCCATCTGTTTTATCCCAATCAGTGATTAGTAGCTCGCGATATCTTTCTGTTAACTTCTCTCTGTTATCCTTATGTTGGTTATAAAAATCGTTATCTACTATTTTAAGGGCTTCGTTTATTGTTCTATAGGTTTTACCTGTACCTGGTGGTCCAAAAAATATTTGATTTAATGCAGGTTTAGAATTATACCGATTCACTTCTTCATTTACGGTTGTAGAATCATAATCCAAATCTTCTTCCTCAACTTCTTGGACTTCATTAGAGTCCCAATAAGCTTTTACTTCTGGTGAGTATAAAATTGAACTAATTATATAACCATAGTTCATTTCATTATTTGCTGTAATATTAAAAGATCCGAAGAACTCATATATATCTTCCTGAAATGTTATTTTATTATATTCCTTATTCAATAAGGTATTTGACAAAATTTTCCTATGATTTTCAGATAGCACGGTCAAATTATTTGTTGGATCAATAGAATATCTTACTGCATTATTAATACTACCTGGAAGCGTAAACTCAGAGTTTACTTTAAACCTTAGTAAATTTTTAACCCAATAAGGCATTCTTACAAAAGCAAGGGCAATTGTTCTTTTATCTCGATATTTATTCCATCTATCTTTTCCAGAAGCTTTTTCATCTAGATAACTAATGTATTCCGCTAACAATTCCAAGAAAGGTCTTACTGACTCATCCGATTGGATAACATAATCCTCAAATGTTCCGTCTTTATAGGCTTCATAATCCTCTATAATTCTTTCAATTTCTGATTCTGAAATTGAATAGTCAAAAAAAGCATCCTTTACATTTAACAGATGTTGAAAATAAAATTCTTCAGCATTTATCAATTCTTCTATGTAAGGACTTCTGATAGCTTCATTAATTAATTCTTCAATTTCAATCAAGGTTTGCTCATTATCTTTTTTCATTCTCAATAAAGCATTTAAAGCACTTCTATAGGTGCCATTACCTTTAGCACCATATTCAGCATGTTGTCCATCTTGCGTGTATAACGGAATTATATCTCGGAGAGCATTAGTAGCTAAATCAAATAAATCAACGTCTTCACCTATATGGCTGGAATAATGTTCTGATAGTTTAGGAACTGCAAGTTTATAGCTATAAGCAGTATTTTCCTTTTTATGGTCCTTATCAATTAACCATTTTTCGAAATTATCTATCATCTTTATTCTATTTTAAAATCTAAGTATTCTTTTTATTATATAAGTATTTCCTATTCCTCTTTTTATAAATTCCTCAGTGGTACAATTCAACTTAAACTTCTATTGCATTATACTCTTCTTCAGTTAGTCTTTCACTTAACTCTGGCTCTACAATCAATGCTTCCTTATATTCAAGATTATAAAGTTTGTAAATTATATTATCAATTTGTTCTATTAATTCATCAATCACTTTAACATTACTCTTCTCCTTCAAAATTCGTTCAACTATTGAAGATAATAGAGCGGTATGTTGTTTAGAGAATTGTTTAATTGGAATTTCAGAAATTGGAGTTTGAACCATTTCCAATATTTCTCCTTTTCTCTTCCCTTTGTTATACAGCCAGAAATAAAATAATTTAGAATTTAAAAGTGCTAATAGACATTTTATGTTCTGACCAGAATTTGATTTTCTAATAAATAAAACATCTCTACTTCCATATATGGGTTCATTTGAATATGCGAACTTATTAGATTTAGCTCTGTAAGGTAAAATTATTTTATCTTCAGATTCAAAAATTTCTTTAACTCTCGGCCGATTTAATGCATACCAAGGGAAGACTTCTTCATAGCTAACAATTTGATCCTTAAGTATTTCTTTAAATTTCAATAAATGTTTTTTTACTTTAGGAAAAGCATTTATATCATCCTTTCTAGTTAAGTAAATTAATTTATCCTCATTCAATTCGTATTGATAATGACCTATGTCACTGTTTTTAACGAAATCCTTAACAACATCAGACTCTAAACCAATTGCTTCATGATTATTAACAACAAACACTCCGTCACCATTTTCGATATCCAATTCTGGATAATTATTAATGTATCTTGATGTTATTTTACTAATTGTTACACCTATACCAGCATTTACTATATACTCATCTCCTAGTTTTTTAGTATTAAATAAAATTTTATCAAAGATACTATTTAGCGTTTGAGGATTAGAGTTCGTTAATATTCTAATATATTCTTGTGTTGTTTCATAAATATTTTGGTTTGTATCTACATAATAATTTGCACTATCTAATTCTTTATTTAAGAATTTCGTCACGGTTTCCAATGAAAAATTGTGTTGACCAATAGCTACAGAAACTTTAACATTTGAATCTGGAGAGTGATTTTTTTGAAATGAAGTAATTAAGTTATGTTGTCCTAAAGCAGTCTCAAATATTCTTAGTTCATTAAAGTTTATTAATTTCTTTAAGGTTGTTCTTTTTTTTAAATCCTTTCTTAATTTAATTGCTCCATTTGCTGTTATGAAATAATTTGTTGTTATAAATGTTAAATGAGCTTGGGGCTTTAATAAATCAATTCCTTTATGAAAAAAATAATAGAATAAATCCATTTGGCCTTTATAATATTTTTCTCCGAATTTTGATTTCATAATCGGCCTGAAAACATTCTTATTCCCTTTATCTCCAAGATATGGTGGATTTCCAATTACAATATCAAATCCTGGATTAGGATTTACCGCAGGGTTCATTACTATTGGGAAGTCTAGGAGCCAATCAAAATATTTTAAAGAGACATCTCTGTTTTTTCTTTTTGTTTTAAGGTTTTTAATTTGATTTTTCCATCCCTTGGTGGTTAGCCATAATTCAGTACGTTCTGAAAAACTTTTCGATCCTTTCGTTGGTTTTTCTTCTAAGCCTTTAGTTTTAACCATCAGCTCTAATTGATTGATTAACAATTCAATCTTCTTATCTCTTAATTCGTTTGCTAATCTCCCTTCATCACTATTTGGCTCAAAAAACTCTTTTTGTAATTCCGTTATTTCTAACAGTAATTCTCTATTCCTTTCAACATTAGAATTACCAAACATATCGGTTTGCTCCTCAGCTTTCAAACTCCAATCGATATCGATAATCGTATCATCTAATTTACTTACTAGGGAATCGCCAACTACAATTTTATAATCTAAATGTGGTAATGGCTGGGGAGTGTCTTCTTCGATGACTAAAGAAAGCCAAAAGCGTAAACGAGCAATATCCACAGCACCTGGTTCTATATCTACCCCATAAATACTGTTTTGTATAATATTCAATTTAACGGTATGTGGATTCCATGCATCTCCTAACATGCCCCACACTCTGCCAACACGCTCAGGACTCTCTTCGTGTAAATATTTTGTTAATGTAAAAATTTCATTTAGAAGGCCCATTGGGAATGCTCCAGAACCTATTGCTGGGTCGCAAATCTTCACTTCTTTTAAAGCAGTAGCTATTTCCTTATCGTACCTTGCAACCCTGGCTGTTTCCTTTTTCTCAACAAAAGCGGTAAGTGTGTCTTTTAACTCTTCTCTTTCAGTTTCTTCCGTTGGCCATAGTTTTTCTTTCTCTAGGTATGTTTTTAAATATTCTTTTAAAGATTCTTGGCTCATATAACGCACAATCTCTTTGGGTGTGTAAAAGGCTCCCTTATCTTTATTGTCTTCCAATAAGTTCTCGAAGATATGCCCAAGCATTTCTGGATCAATACCAACTTCTTTGTCGTTTACATCGTTCTCGTCTATAGTAAAGTTATATCGTTCAAAAAACTGAAACAGTTCCGTTAAATATTCTTCAGGAAAATCTATACGATTTGCTTCAGGATAGTCGTTCTCGAAAAGACCACCGCTTAAATAAGGTATTTTATAGCCTCTATCTTGAAACTCATCGTTTTCCCTTTCCCCCGTATTTAGTGCTTCAAAAAACAATGGGTTTAAAAAGATACTCACGAAAATACCTTTATGTTCGAAGTTTCTATATTGATTTTCTAAAAAATTGTAATCTCCATTATCCCAACCTTCCTCGTTAACTGGGACCCCCAGCCATCCTTTTTTCTGAACAAACTTTAAGAAGACCAAACGTCCCATAAATTGTTTTACGAAGTTTCGTGCTGGAGTTTCTTTATTTTCAAATATGGCTTGGTAATAGTTTGGTTTGCTTTTTATATAATTTACCAACTTATCAAACTGAGCAATATATTCGTTAAAGAACTTTTTGCTTAGTTTTTCAACATTAAAAGCTTCTTCTACAGCATTTATACTTTGATTTTCGGTGTTTTTAAGAGCTAGAAAACGTTCTGCTGGTGTTCGACAGCTTTGATTTTTACCCAGTATATAGGTTAAACGTTTAGGGTCTGTAGCCCTATCAATAAACCCTTCTTCTTCATCGAAATCCGTGTTACGTGCAGTAAAAGTAAATCGATAATCTTCTGACCCTTCATCGAAAACAGACAAAATTCCATGATAACTATCTTGGTCTATATACCTTCTTACTAGTTCATTTAGACCCACTCTATTATGAAGAAGTCTAACCTTATCTTCATTCACGCTCATTTCAAAAAGCGCAAGGTTTTTCCCATCGGAAAGTTGAATGGTACCGTATTGTCTCAATTCTCGTACCCTATCGTCATCGGTAGGAATAACTGTTGGTGGATTTAGAAACTGTACATTTTCGAACACGTCCACCAGCAAATCTCTCCAATTTTCAGTGCTATATGGTTCTTGTAATAACTGGCGTAATTCTTGAATATTCATAATATTATTTAATAAAGTTGTAGGATTGAGAGATTATAATTTCGGGTTTATACTTTTCACTAGATTTTATACTAATGGCTGGTTGCTCTTCGTTCATCATACTTGCGATAGGATAGCTATCTATAATTCTTAAGAGCGCATCTACTAGTTCAACAGGTTTTAATCGGACTCTAGAAGTATCTCGTTTTAGTTTATTCACCTCCCGTTGAAGTTTTTGGAATCTCCCTAGTTTTATTGCTTCTTTTGCTGCATTTATTTTTTCTTTTTCTATATCGGTTATAAACGGAATGGCTAAAAAACCATCCAGATATCTAAGTGCTCTTTTTTCATTTGGGCCTTGTGTGGTATCAACCACTTGAGCAGCCGAGATATCTGCCATGATTTTTTCTTCAAAATCGGTATGAGCTAATTGAATTTGCTCATGATGAAATTCAGGTAATGGAATGGCCTTCTCTGGCGGATCCGTTTTAAATTCATGAGCTGTTTCTACAAAAGAAAGTTCTTCAATTGTATTATCTAATTTTACCCAATAAAATGCATCATGACGGTTGTTTCGCATAAAACAAATAGAAGTTTGATCTAAAATCCTTCTATTCCTTCCTACACGTGCACGTAATGGCATGTTTTTAATTCTTCTAAACTCCTCGGGGTGATCGCGTTTAAACTTTCTTAATTCCATAAGATAAGCAAGCTTCTCATCCTTTTGCTCGTCTACATCTTGATCAAACAATCCAAATGACTGTGTTTCTTCATCTGGAGAATATATTTCGCTGTCTTCACCAAGAGCAGAGTGAAAGGCTTGTAGTTTCATAATAGCTTTTTTCTCCAACTCTATATCATCGTTTACTTTTGCCGTTGGATAAAAGTTATAGATATAAATTTTTGGTGCAACGGAACCTATACGATTCACTCGCCCAATTCTCTGCATTAATCTTGTTGAATTCCAAGGAGTATCGTAATTTACGACAACGTTGGATCGATGGAGGTTAATTCCTTCGGCCAAAACTTCGGTAGCTATAATTATATTATAATCACTCTTGTAATCCCCTCTAGGTATATTGGCATCGAAGTTTGCTCTAATTATAGACTCTACCTTGTCGCGATTATGGCTTGTAACTTCAATTACACCAGTAATTCCTGCTTTGTCCAACTCTTCTATTAAATAGTTAGTAGTGTCTCTAGCTTCTGAAAAAACAACTAGCTTATTACTATGATTGATTTCTTTACTTAATAATTCGGTTTTTAATCGCTTAAGAAACTCATCTAGCTTTGGATCTTCCTCCAACTCTTGCCATTTCTTATTTAATACTTTAAGCACTTTATAATCCTGCTTAAGCCCAATTAAAAACTCTTTTTCAAAATCTTCTGGTTTACAGATGGTTATAGATGGATCGGTTAATTGAAGATTGGATAGTTTTTCAAACAATTCCTCTTCTTTATCCTCCATCAAAAGTTCGTTTACATTGAAGTTTGGTGCTATATACACTCGTCCATTTTCAAACATATTTACCATTACTTCGGTGGCATCTGTAAAACGCTGTAAGGATTTTTTAAATGCGTAAAAACTACTGTCTATTCGTTTAACTAATAAAGTACGCATCAATCTAGCTAAAGCATAAGAAGCTACATCCGCATTCTTATATTTGCTGCGTAAAGGCTCTTTTAAAAACTTTATGGCCTGATAACGGTAGTACTTTAAACCTTCGGTTTTATGACTTAAAAGATGCATAGTTTTATCATATAGACCTTCGGTTTCTTCATCCATTTGATAGAATATTTTCCGAGGTTTCTCAATATCTGGAAATACTATACCTTGTTTTTTTAAGTCCTCTGAATACAAGTCATGTATTCTCAAATCTGTTCGTGTACGTCTGATGGTTAGAGGTTTTATTACCTTCTCTCTAATCTCATGGTAAATAACTTTAACGCCATCTTGGACTAGCTGAATATTCTTCTCATTCTTTAAAGCATTATACCGGTCTATACGCTGTCGGAAAAAATGCTGCAAATTGGATACTTCTAAGGTACTATCCTTAGAATCTTGAAATAAATAAATTTGATTTGCTATATCTGTAGGACGATTGTTTAATGGTGTTGCCGAGATAAGCATGACTTTTTTCTTTGCATAACCACCATCTTTCAATCTTCGATTAGTAGGTGTTTTACATATTTTTTGAAGTTCGTTATAAGCCTCTGCTGTATCATTACGAAACTTATGCGCTTCATCGACAATTATAAGATCGTATTTTTTGGCATTTGTAAGCTTATGTAAACTTCCGTTGGTTATAATTTTGTAGTTTTGTACCCCAAACTTATCAAGTGTTTCCGACCAGTTTGGTCTTAATGCTGGTGGCACAATAACTAGGATATTGGATATATGACTTGGGAAGTCATTAGAGTAGAAAAACTTTTTAGCGATTAAAGTACCCACCACAGTTTTTCCTAATCCCACAACATCACTTAAAAAGAATCCATTATGGTCTTCCAATAATTGATAGCCTTGATTTACTGCATCTACCTGGTAGGAAAGCCGCATAAAGCCTTCAGGTAAGTCTGAGATGGAGTTTGGATCAAACTCTACACTTTTTCCAAAGTATTCAATTAAAAACTTAATGTATATCTCAAAAGGTGTAAAACTATCATTTAGATAAGTTTCCTTCTTTAGCTTATTAATTTCTACTGGCAGTATACTAACTCCTTCCAGCCATAACTGTTCGAACTCATCACTTGCGAACTTTACATCATCATAATCTTGAAGTTCTACATTAAATTCGTAATTAAAGTCTGCGTCTGATCCACCTAGTCCAGCATCGGTAAGATTGGAAGAGCCAGTAATCACACTACCAGTTCGGTGCTCGCTCCATTTAGTAGGTTTAAATATGTATATTTTAGCATGTAGCTTTTTAGATGGATGTGCTTTTACTTCAATTTTCTTTGTACTTATATCTTCGATAAATTGAAGAATTCCGTCTTCTATTTCTTTTGAATATTTCGCTGTCTGAATATCTTTTTTGGTCTCTTCCAGAAATTCTTTTAGAGTTTGGTTAACGTCACCCCTAAATAACAATCCTTTAGATTGATATTTAGCAAGCATTTCATCTACGTTTATTCCTACCAATATTCTAATGTGAGGAACATCATCGAGCAAAGGCCTTATTTTGAAATAACCAGATGCTCTAAAATATCCCACAAGAGCATCGAAATACTCGATATCCTTATTGTTATCAAAAATCCCTTTAAACTTATTGAATAGTGTATTTTGTTCTCGATTGGTAAAAAACTTTGTAGCCATTAATTGGATTTCGTTGTATTTATATTTTTTATATAATTGTTAATAACATCTTTACGGAGTTTTCATTGTAGCTTTTATAAAATGAAACTTTAAGATACTTTCTATATTGTAGACTGCGAAATGTTTTTGCTTTGCTATGAATATTATATTTATTTTTAATTATTCAGTATGTTTTAATTTCGATCTCTAAATAAAATAGTAGTTTTAGTCTTTCTTTTCTAATAGATAATACCTTATTGTATCTCTACCACCCATAATTGGCAAATCGCGTTTTTCTATTATTTTTAAATTTGCTTTATCCCATACTTCTTTTAATTGTAATTTTGATAAAAAGAACTGTGGAGGAGCTTGAGAAAATAATTTCATTACACCAAGTTCAGCATCTGTTTCGAAACCATTTATTAAAATAGTATCAAATATTACTTTACCCCCAACAGGTAGTATATCCGTAAGAATATCCCATGCTTTTTGATGTTTTCCTAGACCGAAAAGACCACCAAAACTACCTCCTAAAATAGTAACGGTACTTATTTCTTTAATCCTCTCATCTAGATTACTTGTATCTAAATTTAGTAAATCAGTGATTACTATATTAGGTCGATATTTTTCAATTGTAACAAGTCGATCAAATTTTTCTATTCCTACGTAAGGAATTCCATTTTCGTCTAAATATGAAAATAACCTTCTACCATTTCCACAGCCAACATCTAGAATTTTGGATGGAGCTGCCAGATTGATAAATTCCATTTCCACTTCATTTACACTTGGTGCATTTAGTCTGTCAATACTCATAATTGGTTGGTTTTGGGACCACTGAGCGTACTCATTCTCAGCTTGTCTTTCTTCTGATGTTTGCTCTACATACTTACGTTCTTCTTTCATTTTACAAAATAATATTATTTTACATAAATTAATGCATTCTATTAATTTTAGGTTAAATATAGTTAATTAACATGAACTTTTGTTTATTTAGGATTTGTTTTTAAGTTTAGTTTTCTTGTTAGAATAAACTTTCACTTTATTAATTGTGAAATTTCAATATAATCATCCACAGTTAACTGCAAATACACATTGCTAATCTACCACCTCCTTACTCTTCACCACAACCCCCTCATCAACTACCTCAAGTACAACATAATAATGCAACGACGGACAACACCTACTATCCCTTTCCACAAAACAAGACTCGGTTGTTTTTATGATATTCTTTTCAATTTTATTGAAGTAGACAAAACCAGCCTCGCATTCTGAGAGTTCTCGGTTGGATTTTACGGTGGTTAGGTGGTAGTTGTTTTCTTTTTTTAGGAATACGAAGTAATCGATCCAGTAGATCTTACCGCCGTAGCCGCCGCCTTCGGTGAAAACGCCGACGATTAGGTCTGCTGTATTGTCGTTGTTTAAATCGCCTGTTAAAATATATTCGGATTCTTTTTCTTTTGGAATTTCTATGCGTAGTACGAAGCTTTCGTAGTTATTTTCGTTGTAAGCATTTTTGAAATAATCTATAGTTATAATGCCCTCCGATTCTTCTCTAACTACCCTATTCCCCTCTTTATATTTTTGGTGATAGTATTGTTCTAATTCTTTTATTACTGCGATTTCAAGAAATGGGTTGTTTTGTGCTTGTTTGTCGTTCTTATTGCAACTGATTAGTAGCAAGAAGAAAAAGACTAAACTGTATGCTATAGTGTTTGTCATGTATTAATTATGGTTTTAGTTTGTTGATGCTGGTTTTATGATTTAATTGTAGGTTCGATTTCGTTATGGGTTGGGTTTCCCGCAGATCACGCGGATTTACGCAGATTTTTTCTGCTATTTATCTCCGAACCCTGACCACTGTTCACTGAATATTTCCCGCAGATTCCGCAGATAAACGCAGATTTTTTCGCCCACTCGCCATTCACCACAGATTACACTGATTAACACAGATTTTTTCGCCCACTCGCCAAGTCTCCCACTCGCCAAGTCTCCCACTCATCAAGCCGCCCACTCGCCATCATACCCCGCATCCCGTACCAAAGATTATTTGCTACTATGGGCTTCTAACACTTGATAATCTATTTCTCTTAAAGAGTCGATTCCTTTTTCGCTTATTTTATCTAGTACCATGTCCACCGTGAGGTTATCTAGGATGAATTTTTCTAGTACATAGGTGAATTCATCGTCTTCGATAAAGGTTTTTTTGAAATCTTCGGTGTGTAGGCTGCCCAGTAGCACATCGGTAGTAATTTCTTTGTAGGATAGGAGGACTTTATTTTCTATTAGGAAATTTAAGATTTGTGCTATGGCATTTTCACTGACGAAAAAGTACCCAGATTGATCTACTACCGTTACGATGGCATAATCGGCATCACTTTTGGGAATTACGCTTACTAATAAGCGTCCAAACTCGTTACTTAATTTATCTTCTAATTTGATATCCAATATCTTTTTGATTCGGATGTGATATGCCTTTTTTTCTTGGTAGATAAGTTCGTTGATGGTTTTCATGGTATTGTTGTTTTTAGATTATATTCAGTTATCAGCTGTCAGCAATCAGCTATCAGTTGTCAGCTATCAGCTATTAGCAATCTGCTATCATGCTGTCTTTTCAGAATGTTTACTCTTATAGTATTAAGTTTTTATTATCCTCGTATTTGGGATTGCGAAAGTCAGGAAGGGTGTTTAAAACACCCCTATCCTTCTAATTCCCAATAGCTCTAGGTGCTAGTTGTGCTAGTTCATTTTCATAGGTCAATCGGAATACCGTTGCATCTCGCCATCTTTTTATGTCTTCGCATGGGTAGTAACCGTAATGTTCTTGATAGGTGAATGGTGCTTCTTCGGTGGCTGCATCAACAAATACATCTTTTGTAAAGTCGTTGAACAGGATTAAAGTGCTAGGTTTAAATCCGCTATCTAAATAAAAGTTAGGGGCGTTATCTTTGTAAATTTGCTGGATGATGGATTTGTGGCAGCATCCAAAGCCAAGGCCTTCGCGAGTAGCACATAGGTAGGTTACCTCAAAGAAATCAGCCAAAATGATGTTCTTAAAAAAGTCGATGTTCTCATGCTCGAAATACAAGACTTTATGGGTTTCCGTTCCTCTACCTACTGAAGTAATCCTGACATTAAAAAGATACACTCTAGTACTGCTTCTTTGCGCGTATTCTTCTGCTAGAAGAAAGTAGTCTGAGGAAATTTGCAGTTGTTGTTCTATTTCATCTTTCAGTGCCAGCTCTTGAAATCCGGAAGCTACTATACGCGTATTATCGTCTTCGAACAGAACGTGTCTAAACCTGGTTCTTAAGTTAGTGTATAGTTCATCTGACTCACGGCCAAGGCCATTGAATACAAAGAGGTCGGGTTTAGAAAACGCTCGTCCGTGATGTTCTAATTGGTGGTTTCTATTAAAGCTACTTAAAAAGCTAATAGGTCTAAAATCGTCGCCGGCACTAACGTACCAAAAGATTTTAGGGACTGCAGGTAGATTTTCTAATGCAGGAATGCTGTGTTGAAAAAGATTGCTTGTGTTCATGATATATATGGTTTTTAGTTTATTACTTGTTCTTATTTTTATGTGTTTCGTTATATTGTATTAAAAATGATTTCATAAATATAGATTTGGCTAGTATCCCTAGTGGATCTTTTGGCTCATCGACCAAATTTTTATTGAAATAAGTATTTATCATACTATAATATGGTTTGATGGTAGGTGTAGCAGGCATCACAATGAGGTTGCTATAATAAAGATACTCTAGGAAACTGCTTCTTATGAACTTGGCTGCTTCCTCAGTAAACAAATGAGGTAAAAGCACCTTTTCAAATAAGTTATTATGGGAAAGGGGTAGGTAAAGAAAGTCTTGACCCAAGCTTCTTTCCTTATCAAAAAGGGTAACCCTAAAGAAGCAAGCAAATACTTTCTTCGTTGTCCAAGTGGATCCTTTCTTATCTTTCATCAATGTCCACATCAACTCTCCCTTTCCTTCTTTCTCTAAAAGGTCCCCTACTTTATTTAAAACTTCACCCGTTAAGGTTAGTTCCTGATAATTGGTAACCTTTATGCTATACTCTTCTTTCTCCTTTTGAAGCGTACCCTTTGCAGCTAATTCTTGAAGAAACTGATTGCCATCACGCCCTAAATCGCTCTTTATGTTCAAACAGGCAGGTATCATACTTGGCCATATTCCTTTAGCACCCCCAAACCAAGTCAATGGCACTTTTGGTGCTTCTGGTTGTAAAATTTCTATGGATGGATCTGTATGACAAGAAAAAGGGAGCTTATAGTCCCATGCTACCGCGTCCATTGGCAAGCTGGTTATAGCAGGTAATTTTTCATTAAAAAGAATAGGCAGTTTCATAGTTAAATTGTTTTTAGTGTCTTTTAGTGTTATTCATCTAGAGCGCTTTTTATTTAAATCCAATAGCGGTATTCGATTGTTTCAATCCAATTTTCTCTGTTTCGCATAATTCTTTGAGGGTGTCGAAAACATTCACCTCCTCTTCTAATATGTGGAGCATTGAAAGCTTGCGAAGCACATTTTCTATCTCCCCTCCACTCAGGTCAAACTTCTCTGATAGTTTTTCTGCTTGGCTTTTGGTTAGCTCTTGTAGTTTAGATTTCCAAATCTGCTGTTGCGCTTTTGCTTCTGGTCGATTAAACTCAATTTTGAATAAAAATCTACGTTCAAAGGCCGGATCCAAGGATTTCTCTAGGTTGGTAGTAGCAAACAGGATGCCCTCAAAGTCCTCTAAACAGTCTAGAAAAATGTTCTGAATCGCATTGTCCGTAGACTGCGAAGTGTTTTCTGTATTGGCCTGACGTGTGCCCAGAATAGCATCGGCTTCGTTCAGCAATAGGATGGGCATTCTTTTTTGGCCTTGGCATAAGCTTTTATAATTTTCGAACAGCTCTTTTACTTTTTTCTGGCTTTCTCCATACCACATGCTTTTTAGATCGGTAAGGTCTACTTTCCAAATCGCTCTACCGGTTTCCTTTGCTATTTGATAAACGCTTTCGGTTTTTCCTGTACCTGGCACGCCATATAACAAGGTGCAAATCCCTGTACGCATTCCTTGCTGTTGCAGACGTATGATAATATTTTTATGGTTCTTATATTTCAGGTAATTCCTTACCGAAGTTATCTGCTGGTCTTCCGCTGGGTTATAGAATAATTCTTTCTTTACAATGTCCTCTGGCTTCAGCAACATAGTGGCCTTTCCCATCTCGGCTAAACTTATTTTTATCCCCAAAGGCTCTAGTGTTTTCTGCGCCTTTTCTGTGAGTTTTACACGAGCTTCGCTAATATGACCACCTGAGGTAAATTCCAACCACTTATCGGCTATCAACGAACTACTTCCTTTTTGCAAGGTGTTGTTGAAATGCACTCTTTCAATCGCTCGATGAAAAACGGAATAGCCTAATCTATCTACCTTTACATTTAATCGTCCACGTAGGTTTAAATCGACCATAGCGGTAAACCAAATTTTTTCGAAGTCCTTTAAATCCAAATTTGCTATAGTGGTGCATAAAGGACTATGTGTATTATTCTGTAAAAACTCATGCAAGGCTTTTGCTAAATGTTGGGTAGGCATATCATTACGATCTCGGTTTTCAATCATTTCGCCCATCTCCATCAAAATTTCTACGGGATCGGTTTTCTTTTTTGATTCGACCTGCTCTATCGGCTTGTTTTCAAGTATCGCATTATAGACCCTATCCGTAACTTGGTAGTACACTCTTCTATTCTCTCTTCCCGATCTATATCTAGGTGATGTTTCTAAATACCCTCTTTTGATTAAGGCTTTAAAGTTCTCTTCAAATTTATATAGCACCACTGGGTTGCATCTAAAATACCTAGCTATATCTTCCCGATCTACAGAACTTCTTTCAGCCGAAAGATTAAATACGGCCACCATGAAGGCGGTGTCTATCGTTTTGGTTTTAAAATAGCTATCTAAGTACATAATCGCTTTGGCTTGCGCAATCTTGTGCATGTCAAGCTTAAAGTTCTCTAAAAGCATAGCGGCATTAATAATTGCGTCAATAGGAGTCTCGATAACTAAGTCGTCACTCTTAAACGCTTCGTAGTCGGAGTCCGAAAATGGTAGGTGATGTAGTCTGTGCATAAGTACAATGTTTTATGCAAAGTTATATGTCACCTCCGCCAAAAGATGTCGGTGTGAAAAACTATTTTAATTAAAGTGTGAAATCGCGCTAAAAACGCAAGATATCAAGGCTAAAACCTCAACATGAGTTAACTGTAATCAAAATATTTTCTTAAAGTGCAGGGGGTTTGGTATATTTGAGATGGTTAGGATAGAATACTATCAGATTGGGAAGTGTATTATCTAAAGGTTTTTTATTTATTGATTGTCCGTAAAGTATCGTATAGTTTTGAATTGTAACTATTCTGTATAAAGTTACTAACAACAAACAGTTACTTTCATCTGCGTTAATCTGCGGGATCTGCGGGAAAGCTTTCATATTTATATGATTATGTTTCTACAGGTTTTTCACTCATTTGACAAAAGCAGCTAGACAATTTATTTAAAGAACTTTCAGATGTCCGACACATTTTGGCGATGTGTATGCCAATCTTTACAAGAAAAACATTCATTATGAATTATACCATGTTACGAAGGCTAGAGCTGTTAATAGACTTATTGCGCTATAGGCCTGGGCTGAATAAAGACGAGATAATTGAATTGTTTAAACAGCAAGAAAGGGAGCTTACGGAACGAACGCTAGAGCGAGCTTTAAGTGTTTTAAGAGGAGAGTTTCAGATTTATGTAGATTATAATAGAGCCAAGAAAGGGTATTTCTTAAGCACAGAAAACCAAGAACGCATTCAAAACCTATTGAAGTTTTTTGAGTTGATCCATCTTGGCGAACTTATCAAACAAGGTTTAGAGGATTTTGACACCATACGGGATAAAATTGAATTAGAAGACTCTTCCAATTTAAAAGGTATTGGCCAACTAAAAGATATCTTATTGGCCATTAAGAAAAAGAAGAGAATTCATTTCACCCACGAAAACTATATCGAAGGAACCCGTAGAGAGTACACGATTACTCCATTACTTCTAAAAGAACATGCCAACCGTTGGTATGTAGTAGGCGTTCCTCAAAACGGAAAGATTATCCTCACTTTTGGAATAGATAGAATGCGGGAGTTAAAAGTCGGAAAGATATCAAAAGTAAAACGTAAAGATTTCGAAGCACAGCTAGATCAGTTCATCAACATTATCGGACTAAACTATAAGGAGCACGACAAAGTGGAAAAAATCGTGCTGAAAGTAACTTCCAAGCAGATCAAATACCTCGATAGCCTTCCGCTACACCATTCTCAAAATATCGAAATAGAAGAAGGTGCAAAATATGGCCTTGTTACGTACTATCTAATTCCCAACTACGAATTTGAAATGGAGATTCTAAAGCTAAAATCCAAAGCAGAAGTCCTAGAGCCAGCATGGTTTCGAGACAAAATAAAAGATATTATTACAGACATGTTAGCCAACTATGAAGTGGTGAATAAAAACTAAAAAGCCTATTGTAAACCTATGACACAACCACGTTATTTAACCAAATCCCGTTTTAAACTGGCATTGGACTGCCCTACTAAACTCTACTATACGCGCAAACCGGAATACGAAAACCAAAGTGAGACCGATACTTTTTTACAAGCTTTAGCTCAAGGAGGGTTTCAAGTAGAAGAATTAGCCCGAATGCAATATCCAAAAGGCGTAGCTATTGTAGGTGATGATTTTAATTATGACTTGGTGGCTACACGTACCGAAGAATTACTAAAACAGGAAAATGTCGTAATTTTCGAACCTGCCTTTTTAGTGGATGGCTTGTTTATCCGTGTGGATATTTTGGTAAAGAAAGGAAATAACATTCAGCTAATTGAAGTAAAGGCAAAGTCAATAAGTAGCGAGAGACACACTTCGTTTATCAAAAGAGGTAGGATTCCAGGTGGATGGGATGTGTACTTATACGATATCGCTTTTCAGAAATATGTTATGCAACTGGCTTATCCGCAATGGCAAATAGCCTCTTCTCTATTATTAGTTGATAAAGATGCTACCTGTACGGTCGATGGCTTGAATCAGTATTTTAAGATAGTAGAAAACAGTGATAACCGCACTGGCATTCTAGTAAAAGAAGGACTTACCAAAGATGATTTAGGCGAACCCATTCTATGTACCATTTCCGTTGATGAAGAAATGGATTTTATACAACAAGAAAATCCGCTAAACCCCATGCAGTCTTTCGAAGAGATGGTGCATTATTTTAAAGAGCAGTATGCCAACGATACTAAGATTAACACCCTTATCGGTAGGCATTGCAAAGACTGTGAGTTTAAAACAGACGATGCTACCTATAAAAGCGGCTATCATGAATGCTGGCAAGAACAAACCAAGCTATCTATAGAGAAGATAAACCAACCAAAGGTATGGGATGTATGGAACTTTAGAAGAAGTGCTAGATTGGTCGAGGAAGGAAAGCTCTTTATGAAGGAACTCACCGAAAATGACGTTGGTGTAGAACCAGCAGCTGGTAGAATGAGCACCTCAGAACGTCGATGGATTCAAATCGAAAAACAAATTTCGGGAGATACTACCCCCTATATAGAACTAGATGATCTGCGTGACGAATTAGCCTCTTGGAAGTTCCCGCTTAACTTTATTGATTTTGAAACCACTGCCGTAGCCCTCCCATTTACAGCTGGAAGAAAACCATACGAACAGCTGGCTTTTCAGTTTAGCCACCACATTGTTTATGAGGATGGTAGCGTAGAACACTTCAATGAATACCTTAATACAGAAATTGGCGTTTTCCCGAACTTTGATTTTATCCGAGCATTAAAGAAATCCTTAGAAATTAATGACGGTAGTATTTTCAGATACCATAATCACGAAAACACCATCGTCAACGTTATCTACAACCAACTCAAAATTTCGGATGAAGAAGATAAAGAGGAATTAATGGACTTCATCCAAAGCATCAGTCATAACACTGGAAGCAACGCAGACACTTGGACAGGTGATAGAGATATGATTGATTTATATCAAATCGTATTGAAATATTACTACAACCCAGAAATGGGCGGCTCCAACTCGATTAAAGACGTATTACCTGCAGTTCTAAATTCAAGTGCCCACTTAAAAGAAAAGTACTGTCAACCTATCTCGAAAATAGGAATAAGTAGCTTGAATTTTGATAAAGACTACATCTTCTTAGAATATGAAAACGGCAAGGCGGTAAGTCCGTACCAATTACTACCACCAATCTTTGATGATTGGGATAAAGATAGTCTAGAAGCAGCCATCACCGAAATAGAAGGAATAAGCGACGGAGGTGCTGCCTTAACAGCATATGGAAAATTACAGTTCGAAGAAGTGCCAGAGGAAGAAGTAAAAGCTATTAGAGAAGGTCTATTGCGCTACTGTGAACTAGATACCTTGGCCATGGTGATGATTTATGAGTGTTTTAGGGAGGTAGTGAGACGTGAGGCAAGTTGATCTTTGTCTTTCCTGTCATCCCGAACTTGTTTCGGGATCTCATTTTTCGAAGAATGTTTCCTTCACTAGCTCAGGATTAAATGACACTATCCCGTAAAGTGTGTAAGTTTAAAAATTAGAGGGTTCGGATTTTCTTATAATCGGACCCTTTCTTCAAATATAATTAAAAATTGATTTAAAATAATGCCCCAGTTTCGAATAGGTTTGTTCCATTTTTTAGTTGACTCTCGCAATGCTAGAAAAACAGATTTCATAACCGCCTCATCTGTAGGGAATGACAGTTTGTTTTTAGTGTATTTTCTAATTTTTCCATTCAAGTTTTCTATTAAATTAGTTGTGTAAATAATTGTTCTTATCTCTACTGGGAATTCAAAGAATACAGTTAAGTCCTCCCAGTTGTTCTGCCAGCTTTGCACTGCATATTTATACTTATCGCCCTCACTTCTTGTCAAAGTCTTTCAAAGCAGCTTCAGCCGCCTGTCTGTTTGGTGCAGTATAGATTGCCTTCTGATCTTTAGAAAACTCTCTTTTGTCTTTCCATACAACATAACGACTCGCATTTCTTATTTGGTGAACCACACATATTTGTGTTCTAGACTCTGGAAATACACTCCTGATAGTATCTGTAAATCCGTTTAAGTTATCAGTAGCTGTTATTAAAATATCTTCTAAGCCTCTAACTTTCATATCTGTAAGAACGCTCATCCAGAAAGAGGAACTTTCGTTTTTACCTAACCATAAGCCTAAAACCTCTTTTAAACCATCCTGACGCAGCCCCACAGCTATATAAATAGTCTTGTTTATTACCTTAGAGTTTTCTCTTACTTTAAAAACAATCCCATCCATCCAAACAATAAGGTAGACTGGCTCTAAAGGCCTGTTTTGCCAAGCCATGATATCATCTGTTATTTTATCGGTAATACGCGATATAGTAGTAGTAGACAGGTTGAATCCATAGATCTCACGCATCTGTTCTTCTATATCGCTATTGCTCATTCCCTTGGCATAGAGCGATATAATAACATTCTCAACACCGTCTATCATATTACCACGCTTAGGAACAATCAATGGATTGAAAGTCGATTTTCTGTCTCTGGGAACTAGAATCTCAGTTTCACCTAAAGAGGTTTTAATCTTTTTCTTTCCGTAGCCATTACGAGCATTATCTGTTTTAGCTTTACTATGTTTATCATAGCCTAAATGAGCATCGAGCTCCCCTTCAAGTATTTTCTCAATGCCACGAGTTTGGACTTGTTTAAGAAAGTTTGTCAGTTCTTGACCAGTAGTAAACTGCTTAAGGAACTCATCGGATAAAAAGTCGTCTTTTTTCATAATGTGTATAAATTAATAGTTATCAAAAATATAAAGGATAAAGTATTAAAAAATTACCCTTAAATCTTAACTTACACACTTAGAGGGATACTCCCAATTTTAAATCATGTACACATCCCCAGTCACCCTCACATCCTCACACCTCACACCTCACACCTCACACCTCACACCCTCGCTCACTCGCATCCTCGTCCCCTCGCCCCCTCGCACCCACTCACTCACTTCTAGGATCTGGTTTTAATGGCATTTTTGCACAGCGATATACTTCTATGGTGGGGAAATCGAAGTCCAGGACTACTTTACCTTCTATCAGGTATAAGCCTTTGCCGCGTAGTGGGTATTGGAATAAGTTTTGTGGAAAGTGGACAGTTTCTATGAAATCGCCGTGGACATCAATAAAGGAACCGAACTTCATGATTTTGTTGTTCTTAGTACGTACCGTTTTCCATGTAGCTAAATAAGCTACTACGCGTACTTTTTTATCGGCATAATTGGCTAAGCTTTGCGCTACCACATTGCCGCGGTAATCGGACTTGGCAAAATCGAACATAGTTCCCGAAACAGGGAAACCTAACAATTCAATTTCATCGTATAAATTCTCTAGTAAACTCGTTTCTAGCTTTGGCAAACTCATTTCTGCCTGCTTATTTTCAAACAACACAGGGCCATTATGCACGGGGCTTTTTCTTGTTTGCAAAAGGATATGCGCTTGCCACAAGAGTGTTTTTTTATCCTTCTTTAAAAACCTAAAAGCACCTGAGCGTATCAATAACACTATTTGCTCTAATCCAGCATTTGTACGTTTATGAAAGCTTTCTAAATCCGTATACGGCCCGTTTGCTTCACGTTCTTTGGGAATGCAGACCGCTAATTTATTTTCCAAATGCAACAAACAATCGAATCCCAAGTAAATAGCTTTTCCTTCGATATGAGTGTTGAAAAAACTGTTGTTCACACAAGGCAAATACACTTCTCCTCCTGCTTTTTTTGCTTCGTTAATATAGACTTCTCGACTGTAATAGCCGCCATAATTATTTAAAACCGCTACCATAAATTCTAGTGGGAAATAGGTTTTTAGGTACAAACTCTGATAGCTTTCTACAGCAAAAGAGGCGCTATGGGCTTTATTAAAACTATAGCCAGCAAAGGATTCCATTTGTCGCCATACTTCTGCTATTATTTCTTCGGCATGTCCTTTAGCTCGGCAGTTAGCCCAATATTTTTCTTCTATTTCTATCAGATGTTTTTTGCTTCGGTACTTTCCACTCATCATACGACGTAACACATCGGCATCAGCCAAGTCTAACCCACCAAAATGATGTCCTATTTTCATTACGTCTTCCTGATAGACCATCACCCCATAGGTTTCTTCCAATTGCTCTTTAAATACAGGATGTAGATAGGTTACCTTTTCTGGATTATGATGTCTTTCAATATAGGTATGCATCATCCCCGAAGAGGACACGCCTGGGCGGATAATAGAACTCGCTGCAACCAAAGTAAGATAATTATCACAAGCTAGTTTTCGCAATAACTGCCGCATAGCAGGGCTCTCTATATAAAAACATCCTACGGTATTGGCTATCTTTAATTGTTCGGCTATTTTGGAATCTTCAAAATGTTTTTGAACAGCATCTGTATCTACCTTTACTCCCCTATTTTGCTGAATAATCTCTCTGCAATCTTTAATGTGTCCGATGCCTCGTTGCGAAAGAATATCGAATTTCTCAAAGCCCATATCTTCTGCCACATACATATCGTATTGCACTGTGGGTAAGCCTTTCGGCGGATAATCTAGCGCGGAATAGTAGGTTAATGGTTTTTCTGAAATCAAAACACCCGATGCGTGAATGGTGCGTTGGTTAGGAAAATCGATCAACTGTTTGTACACACTTAGAATGTGTTGTGTTATTTCATTTTCATTCAGATTATGTCCAGGATCTCGAATCAGCCTATCGATTTCTGTTTTTGGTAACCCATAGATTTTCCCCAATTCTCTGATTATAGAACGATCCTTGAACGTACTGATGGCACCCATCAGTGCGGTATGCTTGTTCTGATAGCGCTTAAAGATATAATCGAACATCTCGTCTCGGTCTTTCCAAGAGAAATCAATATCGAAGTCTGGCGGATTTCTACGTTTTGGATTTAAGAAACGTTCAAAGTATAGATTTAGTTTTATCGGACACACATTGGTAATTCCCAAGCAATAGGCCACAATGCTATTGGCACCACTTCCCCGCCCTACATAATGAAAATTACGCCCACGTGCATAGCGACAGATATCATCGGTAATCAAAAAATAACTGGAAAAATTTAGTGTATGGATTACTTCTAACTCTTTCAGCAATCTAGCCTTAGCTTCTTTATCCTGCGCACCATAACGCCGTGCCAACCCATCCATAGCGTATTTGTATAGAAGTTGCTTGTCGTCGTAAGAATTCCCTGTAAAAGTCTGTTTATTTTTTGGGGATTTAAAGTCAAAATCAAAACTGCAATCCGATACTAAACGTTCGGTATTTTTCCATATTTCTGGATAGTTTTGACAGGCTAACCATAAATCTTCTTTAAATACAAATACTTCGTCGGCGGAAGCGTATTGATCCTCTTCCAACTGGGAAATCAAGACATTGTGATGAATAGCTCGCAACTGCTTGTGTAGCGGATGTTCCTTTCTCTTGAAAGATACCGATTGACAAATCACATAACGCTCGCGATCTTGTGGCGAATCCATAATAAGTTGATTCATCTGACTATAGCGTACGCCTATAAATTCATTCGGACGAAGACTACTTGTTGCTCGACTTTTATACGGATAAATCACAAACACATTTTCCCACTCTGGAGCGGTTTTGGGTAAAGCTTGCTTGGTTTTATTAGCCTCTGTAAGCAATTCATTCAGCTCTTTAAAACCCTCCATATTTTTAGCTATCCCAACATAAAGCAAATCTGAGCCATTCCGAAACTCTACTCCTGCCAAGCCATTTATCCCTGCTGCTTTACAAGCCTTTACAAAAGGAATTATAGCAGTGGAGTTATTTATATCCGTCAACACCCCTGTGGTATGGCCATAGTATTGCATGCCTTTTATCAACTGTTCGATACTAAGCGTGCCATATCGCAAGCTATAACGGCTATGTAAATTGAGGAGCATATTTTTAGTGTTTATTGAGTATTTAAAGTAGATCCACGCATCACTGCCTGAAATCCATAACGCTGTCGTATCTGATCCAAAGCCTGAGAAAGATGCAGTTCACTCAGGGTATCATTAAACAAGTCGGTTTGATAACTTCCTGAAACTAAATGGGTGATTTTCACTCCTATCAAACGAATTAACATCCGTCTGGAATGGAGTCTGTCGAACAGAAACAAAGCTTTTTCTGCAATGGTTTTCTCTGATGAAGTAAAAGGTATTTTAGCTTGCCTAGTATGGGTATCAAAATTGCTATAACGGATTTTTACACTTACGCAACTAGTGAGTTTTCGATTTTGTCGCAATTCGAAAGCCAGTTCATCGACCATAGCCAACAACACGCTTCGCAAGAGTTGGATATCTATGGTGTCCTGCTCGAAAGTTGTTTCCTTGCTCATGCTTTTCTGCTCTTCGAAAGGCAGTACTCGACGCTGATCTATGCCACTTGCTTTCTTCCAAATATCCACTCCTTTTTCGCCCAGAACCTGACGCATAGCAGTAACTTCCATCTGCTGTAAAGTAGCTATCTGCGCCACTCCCATATTGCGAAGTAACGTATAGGTCTTGGCTCCTACTCCAGGAATTTTTCGGATGGACAACGGCGCAAGAAAAGGTTTTTCCATCCCAAAATTCACCTTCTGCTCGCCACTCGGTTTGGCCTCTCCTGTGGCAATTTTACTCACGGTTTTATTGGAGGCTAGTCCAAAGGAAATAGGCAAGCCAGTTTCTTTTATAATGCGTTGTCGCAGTTCTTTGGCCAATTGCCAAGTCCCAAAAAAGCGCTCCATTCCTGTCATATCCAAATAATGCTCGTCTACGGAAGCTTTCTCTACAATGGGAATTCTCTCTTCTATAATCTCGGTAACCATATTGGAATACTTGCTATACAAATCGAAATCGCCATGTACCAAGATCGCTTCCGGACAAAGCTGTCTGGCCAATCGCATAGGCATAGCAGAATGCACTCCAAACTTCCGTGCTTCGTAGCTACAAGAAGCCACTACACTTCTCTGGGAGTTTCCACCGATCAACACAGGTTTCCCCACCAAACTGCTGTTTAAAAGCCGCTCTACCGATACAAAAAAGGCATCCAAGTCACAATGTACTATAGTAGGTTTCATATCTCGTAAAATCTTTCTACAAAAATACTACAGATTATAGCAGGACTGTGTATATTTGTTGATAGAAATTATAGCGATGTCCTATTTAGCAGATAATATACGATACTTAAGAAGTGAGTTGAAGGTGTCCCAACAAAAGATTGCCGACGACCTAATGATCACCCGTGGGCGATATGCCAAATACGAAGATGCGGCCTCGGAACCTCCCTTGGAAATCCTATTGCGCCTATCCCGCTACCACCACATCAGTATCGATTTACTCTTCTCGGTTGATTTACGAAAAATACCTTTGAAAGACATTCTACAGCTTACAGACAACCGAATTGTTCTGCCGATTACCGTAGACGAAAAAGGGGAGAATAAAATAGAAATCATACCACACAAAGCGAGTATGGGCTATTTGATGGGATATAGCGATCCTGAATATATAGAAAGCCTACAGAACATTTCCTTGCCATTCTTAGGCTTCGGAAAATACCGCGCGTTTCCAGTAGAAGGCGATTCTATGCCACCACATAAAAATGGTTCGTACATCATAGGAAGCTATCTAGAAGGTTTAAAGGATTTAAAAATCGGACAAACCTACATTTGGATTACCCGCAACGAAGGAATTACCTACAAACGCCTGACCGCTATAGAAAAAGATCACTTAGTACTAAGCGCCGATAATAGTCTATACGAGCCTTATTCCCTACCCCTACAAGACGTATTAGAAGTCTGGCGCTTCGCCTGCAGCATCGCCACAGAAGAATTTACCAAAGCAGATTTTGATTTGGATAACCAAGTGATTATAGGATTGTTAGCGGACTTGAAGGAGGAAGTGAAGGGGTTGAAAGAGGGAAATGCGGGATAGCGGGGTTTCTACTTCGAGACAAAGGACTCGTTACTGTCATTCCGACGAAAGGAGGAATCTCTATCTTCGATAGGAAAAGATTCTTCACTACACTGCGTTCCGTTCTGAATGACATGGTGAAATCTGTCATTCCGACGAAAGGAGGAATCTCTATTTCGGGACAAGAAACTCGTTACTGTCATTCCGACGAATGGAGGAATCTCTATCTTCGATAGGGAAAGATTCTTCACTACACTGTGTTCCGTTCTGAATGACATGGTGAAATCTGTCATTCCGACGAAAGGAGGAATCTCTATCTTCGATAGGAAAAGATTCTTCACTACACTGTGTTCCGTTCTGAATGACATGGTGAAATCTGTCATTCCGACGAATGGAGGAATCTCTATCTTCGATAGGGAAAGATTCTTCACTACACTGTGTTCCGTTCTGAATGACATGGTGAAATCTGTCCTTCCGACGAAAGGAGGAATCTCTATCTTCGATAGGGAAAGATTCTTCACTACACTGCGTTCCGTTCTGAATGACACTGTGAAATCTGTCCTTCCGACGAAAGGAGGAGTCTCTATCTTCGATAGGAAAAGATTCTTCACTACACTGCGTTCCGTTATGAATGACACTGTGAAATCTGTCATTCCGACGAAAGGAGGAATCTCTATTTCGGGACAAGAAGCTCGTTACTGTCATTCCGACGAAAGGAGGAATCTTTCCTTCGGAACAAGAAATTCTTTTAATTATATTTCATCATTCAAGAAACGCCAATCAGGATTAAATTTAGTTATTAAATCCTCTTTCTTTTTTCTACTCCAACCTTTAATTTGCTTTTCCCTTTTAATTGCATCATCGACTTCAAAAAAATGTTCATAATAAATTAAGTAAAAGCAATTATAGCGTGTAGTAAAAGCTTTCGAATATGCTTCAGGATTTTTATGAAAATATATTCGTTCCTTTAAATTATCAGTAACACCAGTATATAAAACCCCTTTGTTCTTATTGGTTAGTATATAAACATAGTAATTATGGTCTGCCTTAATTTTCATAAGTAAAGAGTATTACTGATAAATATAAGGATAAAATATTTTAATATGAAGCCCATAAAATTGAATGTCTTATAAAGAATGAACAGCTCATTATCAATGTCACTGCAAGTTTACTGAGGAGTCTGTGCTTCGCAAAGGAAAGATTCTTCGTTGCACTCTGAATGACATGGTGAAATCTGTCATTCCGACGAATGGAGGAATCTCTATCTTCGATAGGAAAAGATTCTTCACTACACTGTGTTCCGTTCTGAATGACATGGTGAAATCTGTCATTCCGACGAATGGAGGAATCTCTATCTTCGATAGGAAAAGATTCTTCACTACACTGCGTTCCGTTCTGAATGACATGGTGAAGTCTGTCCTTCAGACAAAGGAAAAATCTGTACTTCGAAACAAAAGATTCTTCACTACTCTGCGTGCCGTTCTGAGTAACATGGTAAAACCTGTCCTTCCGATCCCGAGCAATCGGGACAGGCCGAATGGAGTAATCTATTGTTTTAGTGATTAGTAGCTCGTGAATAGTTTTTTTGCGAATTTAAAATTCGCTCATTTTCCTAAAGATGAATGCTGAAATACTCACAAGAATAACTAGTGCTTAAGATTTTATCTTAAATACATTATGAAATTCTCTTTAACTTTCTATAGGTTACTTCATAAGCGAAAGGTCGATTGTTTTCATGAACTGCTTTAGATATATCATTCCAATGTTTAGATAAGATCTTTACCATTTCCCAAACACTTAAACCTG
>DATGSX010000049.1:0-8917 GCA_035302145.1 Flavobacteriaceae bacterium
CCTATTTTTTCTAATATGGTTACTGCATCAGCTTTTTCTTTTGGATGCATTCCAAGTCGTAAAAGGTTATCGAACATCTGGTCTGTATTAGTCATACTAAAATTACCAGCGATAAGTAAGTTTCTGTGCATCCAGTTATTCTGTCTTAAAAAAGGATGCATGTGTTCTATGCTTTGCGTGTCGGATGTGCCAGAACGTACATGGCCTAAGTATAATTCACCAAGGGCGGGAATATGTTTCTTCTGAGCAGCTACATCATCGATAATATCTGGATTATCTCTAAGGATATTATTTATCCTTTGGTTTATTTTGGTGAAAACGTCTTGAATGGGTTGCGATGCATTAGAGCGAACTCTACTTATGTAGCGTTCTCCAGGTTCTACATCAAATTTTATATTTGCTAAACCGGCTCCATCTTGCCCTCTGTTATGCTGTTTTTCCAGCATGAGATACATTTTATTTAATCCGTAAAATGTAGTTCCGTACTTTTCTTTGTAATACTCAATGGGTTTTAAAAGTCTGATTAAAGCAATGCCACATTCGTGTGTAAGCTTGTCACTCATATTTTAGGTATTGGATGTATAAAAAAGCCCTGAAAATTTCAGGGCATATTGTATTTAGTTTATTTTAATATCGAACTGTGTTAAGCTTTTAAACTGTAACAGTCTTTGCTGAATTTCTTTTCGGGAAACGTTTAATAGGCGTTCTGTTCCAAACTTCTCTACACAGAAGGATGCAAGAACTGAACCGTATATTACAGCATTTTTTATGTTTTTATAGCTATAATCTCTTGTTTTTGCTAAATACCCAGTAAAACCACCAGCAAAGGAATCGCCGGCACCAGTTGGATCAAAAACTTCTTTTAATGGAAGTGCTGGTGCAAAGAACACCTCTTCTTTATGAAAGAGCAAGGCACCATTTTCACCTTTTTTAATGACCACATATTCCGGCCCCATTTCCCTAATTTTATTTGCAGCCATTACTAGCGAATACTCTCCAGTTAGTTGTCTGGCCTCTTCGTCGTTTATAGTAACTACATCTACTTTAGCAATTACTTTCAGTAAGTCGTCTAGTGCGTTATCCATCCAAAAGTTCATAGTATCTAAAACTACTAGTTTTGGTCGTGTAGGAATTTGATCTATAACAGCTTGTTGAACTAGTGGATGCAGATTCCCGAGCATTAACACTTCTGTGTTTTTATAGGCTTCAGGAATTACCGGATTAAAGTGTTCTAACACGTTTAGCTCGGTAATTAAAGTGTCTCTAGTATTCATATCGTTGTGGTATTTACCACTCCAAAAGAAGGTTTTCCCATCTTCAACTATCTCTAAACCTTCTACATTCATTCCTTTATCTTCCAGCAATTGGATATACTCTTTTGGGAAATCACCACCTACAATAGAGATTATTGCACCATCTACATTGAATTGCGAAGCTGCTAGGCCGATAAAAGTGGCGGCCCCTCCTAGAATTTTATCGGTTTTACCAAAAGGGGTTTCTATCGCATCAAAAGCAACTGTGCCCACAATAACAAGCTTACTCATAGTATTGTTTGTTTTGCCATTATAAATATAAGAAGCAAATATACAAGTTTGTCGTTTTATATTCTATCAATTTTGGAAACACTTCAGCACACATTTTTATGTTTAAATAAAAGAATGCTCAAATATCCTAGAAATGAAAAATATCTAACTAAAGCTTAATCTGTTTTTAGCTTAGTTTCAAGCTCAGTAAACTTATCTTTGAAAAGATTTGATTAGCTTTAAAGTATGACCAATTCAAAACAAGCGATAAGAACTGTAGTTTTTAGTGTGCTAAGTAATTTACTTTTAGCCATTGTTAAGTTTTTTGCTGGTGTTTTTGGTAATTCTTACGCATTGATTGCTGATGGAATAGAGTCTACCGCCGATGTGTTTTCGTCTTTGTTGGTACTGTTTGGCATGCGTTATGCAAACCGACCACCAGACGAAAATCATCCGTATGGACATGGAAAAGCTGAGCCACTGATGACGTTTATCGTGGTTGGGTTTCTTATAGTTTCGGCTGTGGTAATTGCTTATCAAAGTGTTATAAACATGCAATCGCCCAAGGAAATGCCAAAAGCATGGACTTTATATATTCTAGGGGCAATTATTATTTGGAAGGAAATCTCTTATAGAAAAGTAATTCGAAGTGCAAAGAAGCTGGATAGCACAGCGCTTGAAGCTGATGCTTGGCACCATAGAAGCGATGCGATTACGTCTATTGCAGCTTTTGTTGGTATAAGTGTAGCTTTGCTTTTAGGCGAAGGTTATGAAGCTGCCGACGATGTTGCTGCATTGTTCGCAGCTGGATTTATTTTATACAATAGTTATAGAATTTTTAGACCTGCACTAGGTGAAGTCATGGATGAACATCGATATGATGAGCTAGAAAATGAGATTAGGAAAATATCATTAACCGTTCCAGGAGTAAAAGGAACGGAGAAATGTTTGGTTCGAAAAAATGGAATGTACTATTTAGTGGATTTACATGCTTTGGTAAATGCAGAAATAAGCGTAAAAGAAGGACATAGAATCGCTCACGACCTACAAGACGCTTTAATAGAGGCCATTCCTAGTATTGACATGGTGTTAGTGCATATTGAGCCTTTTAATCCGGAATATAACACAGCTATACCACCTGAAGAATAACTTCCCTCATTATTTTACAATCTACATGCACTTTTTAGTTTCTTCTAAAACCTAGTAAGCGATAAATGATTCTTGAAGTTTCATTTGCAGAGTTTACATAACGCATAATATGTGTTTATGGTCATAGACTTCATTTTACTTTTTAAGTTTTTCGCGTATTAGTCTTTCAATACTAATTCTATATTAAATAGATTGACTTCCGATGCTCCACTTTCTATAAATCATGGTTATTATAGCGATATATTAGGTTTCATTGATTTGTATATCTATCTCATCAGAGTTAGGCTCTCGGTGTACATGAAGCAAACTACTTCCATCTGGTAAGGCTTCTATTTCATAAGCTTTCTATTCATACCAAAGTTCTTGAAAGATGAAATTTCTTTCCATCAAAACTAGCTATAGAGTAGATTGGTTAATAGAAAGTTTTAAAAGCACTGCTAATAATTACCAAACTTCCTTTCTACAGAATAGATTGTGTTACTTGGTTTATCACGTGGGGAACATCGAGTGTGTCGCCATTAATAATTGCGATAATACCTCTATCTCATCCGTTTGATGTTATAGTGTTCTACCATATCATAGTCGATCCCTTATGCAGTTTTTGCTTAACTATTGAAGGAGAAAGCATGAGGTAAATCATAAAGCAATGCTTGTTTTTAGAATGTATAAAACAAAGAGGTAAAAGGCATATCATTAAATCGTTATGGAAAACCTTAGGTGCTTATTCTTATGAAATAGAATTATTTTTTAATTAATACACTTTTGTCGGGATTAACTTGACTAAATTTGCGGACAGAATTAATCATGTGGCAATGAGGAACTTTCAAAATACTCTTTTATTATTATTTACTTTTCTATCCTTTACTATAATAGCTCAGGAAGATTTATTGACACAAGTAGAAATCGATTGGGAATATAAGTCTAATTCGGAAAGTCGATGGTCCTCATCATTGGGAACTATATATCGAAGTCCTTTTTATAACTCTGGAAAGTTTGATTATAGTGTTGAGTTTTTAGAACTGAATGCGTCACAAAAATATTCTATTAAATCCAATCATTCGATTTCCTTAATTTTCCGATATCGAATAAAAGAATTATTTGATAGCCAGCGTACCGACGAAAAACGTATTGTACAGCAATACAATCATAGTCATAAGTTAAAAGGGGTGAAGTTAAAAGGGCGATTACGAGTAGAACAACGTTTTAGGGATAAATTTACCTTGCGAAATCGATACAGATTTGGGGTGTCTTTCCCGTTAAATAAAACCGATAACTCTTTAAAAGAGTGGTCGCTTACTGTAGATACAGAAGTATTATGGAGTGTTACGTCTCATAAAAGCTCCACTTTTGATCAAAGGTTTACAGCAGTTTTAGAAAAACCTATTTCAAAATCATTGGTGTTTAAGTTAAAGCCAGAATATCGTTATTTAGATTATACGCATGATGCACATGATTTATGGCGAATTTATGGTATTCTAAGTATTTCTATTTAATCCGAAACTATCAGTAACTTGTTGATGTGAGCGCCTAACTATTTTCTCTCTAAATTATATGGCAGGCGTGCTTTTTCTTTATTAAGAATTTTAAATTAAGGAGTGGATGATTTGCTTAATTCTCAATACTATGGTAAAGCACTCCTTTCTTAAGAATTAAGTGCTTACTTTTGCAACTTTTTCTTAATTTGCATAGTAATGGTACAGTCTAAAATTTCTTCCTTTTCTCAGGAGTTTCTCGTGCTTTTAAAAAGCATGAGTTTTTATCGTGCGCTTTTGGTTTGTATCGCGGTAGCGCTTCCTATTTCTATTGGGGCACTAACCGACCAGGTTGAGATTGGATTGGCTATCGGATTTGGTGCGTTTTGGTGTTCGCCAAGTGACGTCAGTGGTAGTGCAAAACATATGCGAAATGGAATTTTATTCTCGGCACTACTTATCACTTTGATAACTTTCATCGCCAATTTTTTCTCGCAGAATATTTGGATTCTGACTCCAGTTTTCGGAGTGCTACTATTTTTAACCTCTCTTATTTCCATTTTTGGATTTCGAGGCTCGTTGATAAGCTTTGCTGGGTTACTTGCTTTGGTTTTAAGTTTTGCATTCAATAGCGGAAACATACATCCAGTAGTGTATTCTTTATTAATTGGTGCAGGAGGATTGTGGTATCTGGCATTAGCAACCATTTGGTATAGATTAAATCCACGAGCAAGCACAGAAGAAGCGTTAAGCGAAGTGTTTAAACTAACTGCTAAATACATAAAAACTCGCTCTAAGTTGATTCATCCAGATGCTGATAGGATATTACTTCAAGACGAGTTGTTTCAATATCAAGAGGAGTTAGGAGAGCTTCACGAAACCTTGAGAGAGATACTTTTAAGTGAAAGACGTTCTTCTGGTAGATCAAGCTATAGACGTAAACGAGTGTTGGTATTTATTCAGCTTATAAAAATTCTCGAGCAAGCCATGGCCAATCCAGTCAATTATGAGAAGATGGATGATTTGCTTCGAAATCAAGCAGCGCCAATTAAAGCTTTTCAGCAACTTATGGATACCATGTGTCAAAAATTACACTTGCTGGCAGACAGTAAAAGATTTAAAGATGTGGAGGCTGATGCTTGTTTACAAGAGCACTTAGAGGAGATTCAAAAAGAAATAGTGGCCTATGCTTATAGTTCTGAAAGTGATGCTGAGGTAGTTCTCATCTTAAAGAACTTATACAGGTATCAGGTTAAACAAGTGGATGCCATTGAGAAGATATTTTGGATAATGCATGGTGGGAGTACACGTAATATGGAAGATCTATCAGCTTCTAATGCGGCTAAGTTCATCACACCACAGGTATATAGCTTACAGATAGTAAAGGATAACTTAAGTTTTCAATCCATAATATTCCGTCACTCTCTTCGATTAGCAGTAGTAGGGATGTTCGGATTGGTTATTGGGGAGTTGCTTGAGATCCACAATGCTTATTGGATTTTATTGACGGTGGTGGTTATTCTTAGGCCAAATTATGGATTAACAAAAACACGTGCTAAAGAACGTACTATTGGAACTCTAATTGGTGGAGTAGTAGCATTCGGAGTTATTTTTTTAGTTCATAGTGTAGTCGTATATGCTATATTAGGCGTGCTTTCTTTTTTGATAGCATTTACTATGATTCAAACCAATTACCGCGCAGGAGCCGTTTTTATAACATTAAATATTGTGTTTATTTATGCGCTTTTGGAACCAGATCTATGGAATGTAATTCAATTCCGAGTCATCGATACAGCAATTGGAGCTGGTTTGGCCACTTTAGGTAATATGTTATTGTGGCCTGCATGGGAGGTTAAGAATATTCGAGGGGTTGTTGCGACTAGTGTAGAGGCCAATCGGAAGTTCTTAGCCGAAATAGTCTCGTTATATGAAAGCAAGTCAAGTCGTCCAAACTCTTATAATTTAGCTAGAAAAGAAGCTTTTTTATCGGTATCTAATTTAAGTGCTACATTTCAACGCATGACGCAAGAACCAAAGTCGCAACAAAAGAATATGGATGTTGTTTATGAGTTGGTAACGCTAAATCATACTTTTTTAAGCGCCTTAGCATCTACTAGCACTTTTATTCAAAATCACCCCACTACCGAGGCTTCTACAAGCTTTAGTTTAGCAGCGAAAAACATCGATAACAATCTTGATAACTGTATTTCATTATTAAAATATAACAGAGTATTCGAAGATAAAGATGCGGATAATCAATTGTCATGGTTTTTAGTAAATGTGGAAACTAAAACCCTGCTTGAAATGGAGGAAACACCAGAAGAGCTTGCAGAAAATGATGTTGATAGAAATGTGAATGAAGCTTATATAATTATAGAGCAGCTAAAGTGGTTGTACTCATTAAGCAATCAAATGCAACATACGATTCAGAAACTTGAATCAATAAATTAAAAAAGCCTTTCTACAATTGTAAAAAGGCTTTTAATATCAATTATTTGTGGAGATTAATTATCCATATCCTTCTCCGGTTTCATTTCGAAGTCATCCATAAATGCCGTGGTATAATTACCTGCAATAAAATCTGGATGTTCCATTAACTGTCTGTGGAATGGAATTGTAGTTTTCACTCCTTCTATTACGAACTCATCAAGTGCTCGCTTCATTTTGCTTATCGCTTCTTCTCTTGTTTGAGCAGTAGTGATAAGCTTAGCAATCATCGAATCGTAATTTGGTGGAATAGAGTAACCAGCATACACGTGGGTATCTAGTCTGATTCCATGGCCACCAGGGGCATGAAGAACATCAATTCTTCCTGGTGAAGGGCGGAAGTTGTTAAATGGATCTTCTGCGTTTATTCTACACTCTATAGAATGTAATTTAGGGAAATAGTTTTTGCCTGACAATGTATGTCCTGCTGCAACAAGAATTTGCTCTTTTATCAAGTCGTAGTCAATTACTTGCTCCGTAATCGGATGCTCTACTTGAATTCTTGTATTCATCTCCATAAAATAGAAGTTGCGGTGCTTATCTACTAAGAATTCGATAGTTCCAGCTCCTTCATATTTAATATACTCCGCGGCTTTTACTGCGGCATCACCCATTGCTTTTCGAAGTTCGTCTGTCATAAATGGACTTGGCGTTTCTTCGAGCAATTTTTGGTGTCTACGTTGGATTGAACAGTCTCGCTCACTTAAGTGACATGCTCTTCCGGTAGAATCTCCTACGATTTGTATTTCGATATGTCTAGGTTCTTCAATGAGCTTCTCCATGTACATAGCGTCGTTCCCAAATGCAGCAGCAGCTTCTTGTCTAGCGGAATCCCATGCTTTTTTTAGGTCTTCTTCTTTCCAAACTTCACGCATGCCTCTTCCACCACCACCTGCGGTAGCTTTAAGCATAACCGGATACCCTATTTCCAATGCAGTCTTTTGACATTCTTCGAAATCTGTAATTAGACCATCACTTCCAGGAATAGTAGGTACACCAGCGGCTATCATCGTTTCTCTGGCAGTAACTTTATCTCCCATTCTCTCGATCATCTCTGGTCCAGGGCCAATAAACTTTATATTGTGCTCTTCACAGATTTTAGAGAACTTTGCATTCTCTGCCAAAAATCCATATCCAGGATGTATGGCATCGGCATTGGTTATTTCTGCAGCAGCAATAATACTAGAGATCCTTAAATAACTATCGTTACTTGGTGGCGGTCCAATACAAACTGCCTCATCTGCAAATCGCACGTGGAGACTTTCTGCATCGGCTGTAGAGTATACAGCAACGGTTTTTATCCCCATCTCTTTACAAGTGCGGATAATACGCAATGCAATTTCGCCTCTATTTGCAATTAATATTTTTTTAAACATAAAAGCTTTACTTTAAATATGAATAATAGATTCATTGTAATGGGCCAAATAGCCTAATTACGACGGATCTACTAAGAAAAGTGGTTGGTCAAACTCAACTGGTGTAGAGTCCTCTACAAGTACTTTTACGATAGTACCAGAGATTTCGCTTTCAATTTCATTAAATAGTTTCATTGCCTCGATAATACAAAGCACGTCTCCTTCTTTTATCTTGTCGCCAACACCTTTAAATACCGGCTTGTCTGGAGCAGGTTTACGGTAGAACGTTCCTATGATAGGTGATTTAACCGTGATGTATTTAGAATTAGGATCTTCGGCAGGTGCTTCTGCTGCAGGAGCTGGTTGTGCTACAGCTGGTGCTGCAGGGGCTACAGCCATAGCAGGTGCTTCTGTATGTACAATTGTTTGTCCCTTGCTTTCTGTACCCGTACGAATGGTGATTTTTAAATCCTCCATTTCAAGCTTAACCTCGCTTGCGCCTGACTTAGCAACAAACTTTATTAAGTTTTGAATATCTTTTAAGTTCATAGTTTTAGATTTTTTCTTTTTCAAAGTCTTTTTAATTAAATTAAGCGTTATAAGCCCATTTTAAATAGACGGCTCCCCAAGTAAAGCCACCTCCAAATGATGCAAATACTAATTTATCCCCTTTTCTTAGCTGTTTTTCGTAATCGACTAAGCATAAAGGTAAAGTGGCCGATGTGGTATTGCCATATTTAGCAATATTCATCATCACTTTCTCTTGTGGTAAATTCATCCTGTTGGCTGCCGCATCGATAATACGTTTATTAGCCTGATGAGGAACTAACCACGAGATATCATCTCCGGTCAATTTATTGCGTTCCATTATTTCTTGACATGCATCTGCCATATTGGAAACAGCAAATTTAAAGACGGTTCGTCCGTCTTG
>DATGSX010000050.1:0-2819 GCA_035302145.1 Flavobacteriaceae bacterium
TAAGACGTAAGTTATGACTAGGTATCCGAAGAAATAACCCGAAACCACTTGCATATAGGTAAACTGTGAATCTTGAACCCATCCTGGAACCGACATGAAAGTAACGCCCGAGAGTGAAGACCCAATCATTCCAAATGCAACCAAATACCACGGAGATTTATTTTCACCTCTAAAAAACGCATCGTTCGAATCGCTCTTTCCTGTAAAGTAGGAAATGATCAATAGAACACCAAAATAAGCCGCTATAAGTAAAAGTATCTGAAAGGGTTGCATAAAATTTGATTAAGTAAGAATGGAAGCAAAAATACAAAGATTGTTAAAAGACTTAGGAAGTAAAAGTTAAAATAAATTAATACGGTGGCTTTATCATAGAGCAAAAAATATTTAATTTGAAAAAGAAAGTTTATAAATCAACTCCTCATTTTCTGATTTATGAAAATACAAGCCTGCGGTATTCAAGGTTCAAACATTTTGTATCTTTACCCTTATTATTTGATTTTATATGGATTACTCATCGAAATTATTAAAGCAAGCAGTAGACGAAATGTCGCAGTTGCCTGGAATTGGAAAGAGGACGGCATTACGCTTGGTTTTGCATCTTTTGCGTCAACCCAAAGAACAAACTTCTAGACTAACACAAAGTTTGGATGCCTTGCGGCAAGAAATAAAGTTTTGTAAAAACTGTTTCAATATTTCAGACAGTGAGCTATGTGAAATATGCATTAATCCAAATAGAGATAAAACGCTGATTTGTGTAGTGGAAGACATTCGTGATGTGATGGCCATAGAAAACACCAGTCAATTTAAAGGAGTATACCATGTTCTGGGAGGAAAAATTTCTCCGATGGAAGGAATTGGTCCAGGAGATTTACACATAGAACCTTTAATAGAAAAAGTAAAACAGGGCAATGTTCAAGAATTGCTTTTTGCGCTTAGCTCTACTATGGAAGGCGATACCACCAATTTTTATATCTTTAAACAAATCGAAGACCTGCCAGTGAATCTCACTACTATCGCTAGAGGGATAGCCGTGGGCGATGAGCTACAGTATGCAGATGAGGTTACGCTAGGACGTAGTATCTTGCACCGTGTGCCGTTTGAATCCACTTTAAAAAATCAATAAGAAGTTTGAAGCTATCTGTTGTTATCCTGAATTATAATGTTTGTGATTTTCTTCGACAAGCTATTCTTAGCGTGCAATGTGCAATAAAAAATATAGAAGCCGAAATAATAATCATCGATAATAATTCGCCAGATGATAGCTGTGACATGGTAAGAAAGGAGTTTCCAGATCTTTTACTTATCGAAAATAAAGAAAACATTGGTTTTGGTAGAGCCAATAACCAAGCGGTAGCAAAAGCAACAGGAGAATTTGTGTGTATTCTAAATCCAGATACTGCAGTAGCGCCAGATGTTTTTGAAAAATGCTTAGATTTTATAAAAGCAACACCAGATTGCGGAGCGATAGGCGCAAGACTTATTGATGGAACAGGAAATTATCTCCCAGAAAGTAAACGAAATCTTCCTACACCTAGTGTATCCTTGAGTAAAATTACAGGTAGTAAAAACCAACATAACGCGTATTATGCCAATCATGTGGCAGAAAATGAAACAGGATCAGTAACAGTACTTCCAGGTGCATTTATGTTTATGCGACGAAGTCTTTACAATGCAGTTGGAGGATTTGACAAAGCATTTTTCATGTACGGTGAGGACATCGACCTGTCCTATAGTATAGAAAAAGCGGGTTATAAGAATTACTATTTAGGATCGGCTTACGTTCTTCATTATAAAGGGGAAAGTACACAACAAGACAAAGAATATTTAAATCGGTTTTACGGTGCGATGCATATATTCTATAAAAAACACTTTTCTAAGAATTTTCTACAAGACAGCTTAATATACTTAGGTATTGAAATCACTAAATTTTTAAAAAGTTTTTCCCTAGGAAAAAAGAGGGCAGCCTTACCTTCAACAAAAGTCATTTATCTGTTTTCTGAAGACCAGGAATTTCATGAACGACTAAAAAAACATTATAAACAACCTATACATCAGCTTAAGTTAGAAGAACTAGCACAGCAAAATTTAGAGAATGCTAAAATAATATGGGATGCAAACGAGTATGATTACGGTATAATCCTAGAAAATATGAGACGATATGCATCTGATGAAGTTCGCTTCCGCATTCGACCAAAGGGAACTTGGCAGTTAATTGGAAGTGATAGGAGTGATGAGAAGGGGAGTGTGGTGAATGTTTGAGGCAAATTCTGTAGAAAAGGTGGTTTGTTTGTAGAGCATTATTCTGATGGCGGATTAATTTAAATATCAGATCACTCGTCAGCTCTGAATATATAATCTACTCTGTCTTAATCAAAAGCTTACTAATCCTCGGAATAGGTCCCATACAAGCCGCACCCGATGTATGGCAAGCTATGCAAGAGTTTACAGCATTATTGAAAAGGGTGGTTTTGTCTATGTTATCTGAGGTATGTAACTCTTCCATGTTGGCGAGAAATACCTCAGAGAAGCTATTAAAGAACGGATCTCTAGTATAATCATCGGCCATCTTAGCAGTGTGGATTTCTTCAAAGTATTCGGGTAGTGTTTCGAGGGTTTCTGAAGCTTGGACGCGTTTACGATTCTCTTTTAGAAAATCATACATATCGTCCATGATAACTGCCATTTCCGATTGCTCATAAAAATCCTGAAAAGCGCTTTCTTTCTTTTTAGGCTCCGTTTGCTGGCAGCTTAATAAAAGGAATGCTGCACCGAGGTAGAGGTATAAGTTAAAGTATCGCTTCATTATTTTTTAAGAAAAA
>DATGSX010000051.1:0-3534 GCA_035302145.1 Flavobacteriaceae bacterium
GACATATTGTTGATTTTCAATATGTTTAATTGTTGTAAACATGATGTTCTAGTAATTATTAAAGTATTGATTTTAGCCTATCGATTCTCTTTCCTGTCTTTTAATTACAGCTGCAGATATATAAATACTTATCTCATATAAGATTAATATGGGGATGGCAACTATAATCTGACTGGCAACATCAGGTGGGGTAATAACGGCTGATAAAATCAGTACCAAAACAATGGAGATTTTACGATACTTGCGTAAAAATTCAGGAGTAACTAAACCGATTTTTGTGAGGAAGTATATGATTATAGGTAATTCAAATATAAGCCCACTAGCCAAAACTGCGGTTCGTACTACAGAAATATAACTGTTTAAATCAAATTCATTTACTACATGACTGCTAACAGTATAAGCTCCTAGGAAGTTGATGGTTAATGGGGTAATTACATAATAACCAAATAATACTCCAGTAAAGAATAACAGCGAAGCGACAATTATAAAACCACGTGCCATGTTGCGTTCAGAGTCATGTAATCCAGGGCTTATAAACTTCCAAAATTCGTAAATTATATATGGGAAGCCAACTACGATTCCTGCAGTAATGGAAGTCCAAATATGGGCAGAGAATTGATCAGCCATTTTTCTACTTTGCACCTTAAACGGAAGTTCATCAAAACAAAAACTCTCTGGGCGCCCAATTGCATTTGCTACTTTACAAAACAATCTATAGGTTGGAAAATCAGCATTTTTCGGACCAAAAATCAGAACATCAAAAATAAAGCCTTTAAAAATAAAGGCAATTAAACCTAATATAACAACCGCTATAGTAGCGCGAATAATATGCCAACGCAATTCTTCTAAATGATCAAGAAAAGACATAGTCTTCTCTTTAGAATTGGTTTTAGCCTCTTTATTTTTTTTCATTTTAATTAAATAATACCCTCTTTGGTTAAGTCATGAATATGAACAATCCCAGCATATTTACCAACTTCGTCTACGACTAAAAGTTGTGTTATGTCATTTTTGTCCATAATCTCTAAGGCACTTACTGCCATAGCGTCTTCACGAACTTGTTTTGGATTAATTGACATGATGTCTTTCGCTGTTAACTTACTAATATTGTCTTCTTTAATCAGCATACGTCGTAAATCTCCATCGGTGATTACTCCAAGTATTTCTCCCTGATCAACAACTGCTGTAACACCTAACATTTTTTCAGATATTTCTACAATAACATCTTTTACCGAAGCAGATGCTGTTACTTCTGGTTTTAGATTGTTTTTACTTAAATCTCCTACACGTAAGTACAGTCTTTTACCAAGAGATCCTCCAGGGTGAAATTTTGCGAAATCTTGGCTTGAAAATCCACGAAGGTCTAATAGTGCCATAGCCATAGCGTCGCCCATAACTAGTTGTGCAGTGGTGCTAGTTGTTGGGGCTAGGTTATTTGGATCTGCTTCCCGATCAACATGAGCATGCATAACATAATCAGCGCGTTGGCCCAAAAATGAGTCGCGATTCGAAGTGATGGCGATTACTTTATTTCCTCTACTTTTTATAAAAGGTACCAATACTTTTATTTCAGGTGTGTCTCCACTTTTAGAAATACAAACTACCACATCTTCTTCGGTGATAGTTCCAAGATCTCCGTGAATAGCATCGGCAGCATGCATAAATATAGCAGGTGTTCCTGTGGAGTTTAGTGTTGCTACAATTTTAGTCGCTATATTGGCACTTTTTCCAATTCCTGTAACAATCACTCTTCCAGAAGCTTTATATATATGTAATACTGCCTCAGCAAATTCAGAGTCTATTAGGTTGCCTAATTTTGCAATGGCCGAAGCTTGTAAGTCGATGGTGTTTTTTGCTATTTCGATTATGTTGTCGGATTGTTTCAAGGTTTAAGACTTTATATTTGATGCTATATGTAAATTTTGTATATTGTTTGTAATGATTATTTGAAATGTAATTTTTGTGTGAATTTATTTCCTAAACAATTTAGTTAATTGTTTAAGAGGTATCTTCAAGATTCAAATCGCTCACAAAATTACAATTGTTACTTTGTAAAACAACATAACTTAAAGCTTTATTATAAATTTAAAAATTTGCAGCGTGTCAAAAACAAAATTAAACGCAGCGCTAAAACAGTATTTTGGTTTCACCCAGTTTATAGGTTTACAAGAAGAAGTCGTACATAGTGTATACCATGGTTACGACACTTTTGTAATTATGCCTACAGGTGGAGGTAAATCACTTTGTTATCAGCTCCCCGCATTGATGAAAGAAGGAACAGCAATTGTGGTATCCCCACTGATTGCATTAATGAAAAACCAGGTAGATGTTATAGAAGCATTGGCCTCTCAAAAAGGAACGGCCCATGTGCTAAACTCATCTTTAAATAAAACAGAAGTACGACAGGTAATGTCGGATATCCAAAATGGGATAACCAAACTTTTATATGTGGCTCCAGAGTCCCTTGTAAAAGATGACTATGCCGAATTTCTGGAAAGTGTTAAAATTTCCTTTGTGGCCATAGACGAAGCTCATTGCATTAGCGAATGGGGTCATGATTTCCGTCCAGAATATCGCAATTTACGATCGATAATAGATAGTCTAGGCGAAGACATTCCTATAGTTGCACTAACTGCGACTGCGACACCGAAAGTCCAAGAAGATATTTTAAAGAATCTTGGCATTCCCGATGCAAAATCCTTTAAAGCATCCTTCAATCGTCCAAACCTATACTACGAAGTGCAGCCCAAGACGAAAAATGTAGATGCCGATATCACGCGCTTTATTAAAGCAAGAGAAGGAAAAAGTGGTATTGTTTATTGTTTAAGCAGGAAAAGAGTAGAAGAGTTAGCTCAAATCCTTCAAGTAAACGGGATTAAAGCAGTACCCTATCACGCAGGATTAGATGCCAAAACCCGAGTAAAACATCAGGACATGTTCTTAAAAGATGACATAGATGTTGTGGTAGCAACTATTGCTTTTGGGATGGGAATAGATAAACCAGATGTACGTTTTGTTATCCATAACGATATACCTAAAAGTATAGAAAGTTATTATCAAGAAACTGGTAGAGCTGGAAGAGATGGTGGCGAAGGACATTGTTTGGCGTTTTATAGCTATGAAGACATAGAGAAGCTAGAAAAGTTCATGAGCGGAAAACCTGTGGCTGAACGCGAAATAGGGACAGCACTGCTTCATGATATGGTAACTTTTGCAGAAACAAGCATGTCTAGACGAAAATTCCTCTTGCATTACTTCGGGGAAGAATTCGATAACGAGACTGGCGAGGGAGGCGATATGGATGATAATATGCGCTATCCAAAAGAAAAGATAGAAGCAAAGGAGGAAGTCCTAAAACTGCTTGATGTGATTGCAAAAACAAACGAACTGTACAAAGCACAAGAGATAGTCAACGTTTTGGTAGGAAGGTCTAATGCATTGATAAAATCGCATAAAACAGACTCACTGCCTGTTTTTGGGAGTGGAAAAGATCAAGACAGTAGCTATTGGATGGCGTTACTTCGTCAAGTGTTA
>DATGSX010000052.1:0-24486 GCA_035302145.1 Flavobacteriaceae bacterium
CCAAGCTAAGGATGCAGTTAAGAACATCAATAAAAAAGTGATAACGGATAAGCGCTTCATAGAAATAATTTTAGTTAAGCAAAAATATGAAAAACCAATAGTCATGCAAGTTTTGAAGGGATGTTTCCAAGAATTAATAAGTATATAGAAAACAAGTTATAAAACTTGATTTTATAAGAATAGTTTAGAAAATAACTTTTCCCCTTATCTTTAATACTTTAAGCATTACAAATAAAAAGTGGTTTAAAAGTATAAACTTTTAAACCACTTTTTTGCCACCAAATAGGCTTCTAATTATCTTGAGTAATTTGGTGATTCTTTTGTTATTGTAACATTATGTGGATGGCTTTCGTTTATTCCAGAAGCGGTGATTTTCACAAATTTACCAGTTTGCTTCAAGGTTTCTATATCCTTAGATCCGCAATATCCCATACTAGCTCGAAGTCCACCAACGAATTGTGTCATACTTTCCTCTAATGTTCCTTTGTAGGCTACTCTCCCCACAATACCTTCTGGAACTAATTTTTTTATGTCGTCTTCCACATCTTGGAAGTAACGATCTTTTGATCCTTTGCTCATAGCCTCTATCGATCCCATTCCGCGATACGACTTATATTTTCTTCCTTCGTAAATAATCGCTTCTCCAGGCGATTCTTTAGTACCTGCCAGCAACGATCCCAACATTACGCTATCGGCTCCAGCTGCAATCGCCTTGGCAATATCACCTGTATATCGCACACCGCCATCGGCTATCACTGGAATTCCAGAATCTTTTATAGCTGCTGCTACTTCTAGCACTGCAGAGAATTGAGGATATCCAACTCCTGCTACCACTCGGGTAGTACAAATAGAACCTGGACCTATTCCAACTTTAATAGCATCGGCTCCAGCTTCCACCAAAAACTTAGCAGCCTCGGCAGTAGCTATATTACCAACTACCACATCTATTTCTGGAAAAGACTTTTTGATTTGCTTTAATACTTTAATCACCCCTTCAGAATGTCCGTGTGCGGTATCTATTATCACCGCGTCAACATGAGCATCAACTAAAGCTTGAGCTCGTTCCATAACATCGCCTGTAACTCCTACCGCAGCAGCCACTCGTAAGCGACCATAGGAATCTTTGTTTGCATTTGGTTTTTGCGTAAGCTTAGCTATGTCTCTATAGGTTATAAGCCCTAACAGTTTATTATCTTCTGTGACTACAGGTAGCTTTTCAATTTTATGTTCTTCCAATACTTTTTCTGCTTCCTGTAAAGAGGTTCCTTTTTTTACTGTTACTAAATCCTCAGAGGTCATCACTTCCTTTAAAGGTCGGCTACCTTCTTTTTGGAATCGTAAATCGCGATTGGTCACTATACCCAAAAGTTTACCATCTTTATCAATAATAGGTATCCCACCAATACTATATTCCTTCATAGTATTTTGTGCATCTTGGACGGTCGCATCAATATTTAATGTAACAGGGTCTTGGATCATACCACTTTCGGCACGTTTCACTTTTCGAACTTCAATAGCTTGTTGCTCGATGCTCATGTTTTTATGTAAAACACCAATACCACCTTCTCTTGCAATAGCAATAGCCATTGCACTTTCGGTTACCGTATCCATTGCGGCAGAGATAATCGGAATATTCAGCCCTATATTTTTAGTGAATTTACTTTTTAAAGATACCTCTCGTGGCAACACATTGGAATATGCTGGTACTAAGAGTACGTCATCGTAAGTTAGAGCTTCTTGTAGAATTTTTTGGCTATGTATGTCCATTGCAATTAATTTTTTATCGAGGGAAGTCGAATTGTAGTTTCTATGATTAATTGCATGCAAATATAAATGTTTTCTATTAGAATACATCTAATCCTAGTAAGTTATTTGATTTTAATTGTAAAGCTAATAACTCAAAGAGTCTTACTTAATTTCCATTCCTATGTTTTTTGATAACCTATTAAGATAAACATGTTTAGATGTATATTTGGACGTAGTACAACAACGTCTAACAATATAACTTCAAAAACTTTAGCATTAAAACTATTTATCTTCTTTTAAGTAACTGATTATAGCAGTTCTAAGGTCAGTAGCCACCTCGTCTTTTGTTGGTTCATATACCGAGATTAAGCCCTCGCTTTCTTTTGTCAAGAAAGGAATATCGTATCCTGTTAATAAAAAGTCGGACATGGCTATTTTATATGTTTTATCAACATCTAGTGGATTTCCTGCTACATACCATTGCCCGTCTTTACGCTCTAAATTATAACGTTGTAAATAGGCGCCAGTACCTGATTTTGTTTCGGTGTAATTTAACGCCTGCTCAAGCAAACTTCCTTTCATTTCTACTTTTACAACACTTCCTCCGAAAGGCAATACACGAAATATATCTGTACTACTAATATTTCCCTCTAATTTATCATCTATCCTTATCGACCCTCCGTTTACCATAGCAGCATCCACCTCATTGTTATAGGCAGCCATCATGGCTTTCGTAATTATGTTGCCTAAATTGGTTTGTTCGCTTCGACTTGCATCATCGGTTCCGTCTAATGCCTCTTCAGCGTAGTATATTACTTCTGATGGGTTTTCTATAAACTCATTTAATTTTTTTTCTAAGATCTTCTCCCATTTAGCTACTACTTTTTGAGTTTTTCGTTGAGAAGCTACTTTATCATTTACAGGTAGTAATGCTGAGTGAATACTTGTTTGTTTTGTTTCTAGATTATATTGTACCGTATGAACATATACTGTTTTGGCATTAGCATCGGCTTTTGCTATAGTACCATTTACTGTTGGCACTAGCATGTTATAATGCTCATGACCTCCCATAATCAAGGGAACGTTTTCCATACTTTCTGCTAAGTCTTTATCCATTCCTAAGGAAACGTGGGTTAAACCAATAATGACATCAGCTTCGTACTGTAACGCATCATAAGCCTCATGAGCTGCATCGTAGTAATTTTTATAATACACGTAATCTTGTGGTGTAGAGTTTATTGTTACTGAGAAAAAGCCAACTGGCAAAGTTTCTTCACCATCGATAGGCACATCGATTATGTATCTTGTAGGAATAGGCGTCATTTCACCATCTTTATTATAATAAAATGGTTTATTTCCTTCAGAGGTAACATGTTCTACATTTGCAGAAGTCCAGGCAAACTCAGATTCCTCTAATCTTGCTAACAGCTCTTCTTCCTTTAAATCGAATTCGTGATTCCCAAAAGTAACCAAGTCAAATTCCATAGCGTTCATCACTTCGATCATTTGCTTGCCTTTTATTGATTCCCCTTTGTGCTTCATGGTGCCTATTAAGGATGGATTCAAAAAGTCTCCAGCCATTACCATATAGGTATTAGGTGTTATAGCTTTAATAGAATCACGAATATGTGCAACACGTGCCATTCCACCATACTTACCTCCTCCAGTAGGTGATATTTCATAAATATCATTGAGTTGTATCAGCTTAAAGCTAACCGTTTCCTCCATGGGTACATCCGCATCTTTGCTAAGAATTTGCTTTGGCTTACATGAGTAAAACACAGCAATTACCCAGATTAATAGTATTACGTTTAATCGTTTCATAACTAGAAGTAATTAGAAAATATTTTTAATGCCTCATTATAGGCACTTTCAAAGAGTATCGCATTTACCTGCGTATCTTGTTTAGTTGTTTGGAAATAACTCAAAAGCTTTTCCGTTGGCATATTGCCAGTTAAATCATCCTTAGCCATTGGACATCCACCAAATCCTTGTATAGCACCATCAAATCGTACACAACCTGCTTGTGCTGCTGCGTGTACTTTCTCTTGCCATGAATCTGGAGTGGTATGCAAATGGGCACCAAACTCAATTTGCGGATAAGCAGGGATTAAATTTGAAAACAAATAGGTGATTATTTCAGGAGTGGAACTTCCGATAGTATCGCTAAGCGATATAATCTCTACCCCCATAGCCGACAGTTTCTCTGTCCATTCTGCTACTATTTCTACATTCCAAGGATCGCCATAAGGATTTCCGAATCCCATGGACAAATAAGCTACTACCTTTTTGTTATTTGCACCTGCTATATCTAATATATCTTGCAACAGTTCTACAGACTCTGCTATTGTTTTGTGTGTATTTCGCATCTGAAAATTCTCGGATATAGAAAATGGATATCCCAAATAATCGATCTCCGGAAACTTAACAGCATCTTGTGCTCCGCGTAAATTTGCTACAATTGCTAACAGTTTACTTGTTGTATTGGTTAAATCTAGCTTTGCCAACACCTCGGCTGTATCACGCATCTGTGGAATTGCCTTGGGTGATACAAAACTCCCAAAATCTATCGTGTCAAACCCACATCGCAGTAACGCTTGTATATACTGTGCTTTCTTTTCTGTTGGTATCCAATCTTTGATTCCTTGCATTGCGTCTCTTGGACACTCAATAATCTTGACTTGTTGCATATTATAAAGATACCATTTTCCTAATGGTAAAACTTATGTTATAAATATTATTTTTACTCAACATGACCTATTTAAGATTGATTAAAAGCCAATTAGAATCAGTTAAATCTCAAAAGACATGTTATTTGCTAATTTTTATTTGTGCTATTTATTTAATATCGCTTTATTAATTTCTGCTATAAGTTTAGGCCCATTGTAAATAAACCCTGTATATAGCTGTACTAAACTTGCACCAGCGTCTAGTTTCTCGAGCGCATCATCGGCAGAATGTATGCCTCCTACTCCAATAATTGGAAATTCTCCTTTACTACTTTTATTTAAAAATCGGATTACTTCAGTAGACCTAGCTGTTAATGGCTTACCACTCAACCCACCTGCTTCTTTTTTATTTGTGCTTTTTAAACCCTCCCGGCCTATAGTGGTATTTGTTGCAATAACACCATCTATTGATGTGGTTTTAACTATATCTACAATATCTAGAAGTTGACTATCACTTAAATCAGGTGCTATTTTTAATAAAATCGGTTTTCGTTCTGTTTTTTCCTCATTTTTTCTCTGAAGAGCAAGAAGTAATTTAGTAAGCGGTTCCTTATCCTGTAAGTCCCTTAGGTTTGGTGTGTTTGGTGAACTTACGTTGACCACAAAGTAATCTACATACGGAAATAATGCTTCGAAACAGATAAGGTAATCCGATACAGCTTCTTCGTTTGGAGTGTCTTTATTTTTTCCAATATTGCCACCAATTAAAACTTTACCGTTATTTTTCTTTAACTGTTTCACTGCAGCCTCTACTCCTAGGTTATTAAACCCCATCCGGTTTATTACCGCCTCGTCCTCAATCAACCTGAATAATCGCTTTTTTGGATTCCCCACCTGTGCTTTTGGAGTTACGGTTCCTATTTCTATAAAACCAAATCCTAATTGAGAGAATTCCTGGTATGCCTCTGCATTTTTATCGAAGCCAGCTGCCAATCCTACTGGATTTGGAAAACTAAGCCCAAACACTTCTCGCGCCAATCTTTTATCTTCATTTACCTTATTACCGAAAAATGGTTTTAATAGGCCAAGGCTACGCATAGTACGCATCATTCGAAATGTATATCCATGAATTTTTTCTGGATCGAATTGAAATAAAAGTGGGCGAATAATTTTCTTATACATAATTTAAAATAATGTAAACACTAGAAGTTTGCTCAAAAATACCATTTATTAAGTAATTATTTGATGTGATAATATGTTACTTTGCACTAAACAGGTATTCAAAACCTGATTTTTTTTAATAAAATACCTTGGTAAATAAATTTTAATACTAATGATAGATAGAAAAAGATTGGTAGATCGATTTATTCGATACGTAAAAATCGATACCGAAAGCGATCCGAATAGCCAAACTACCCCTAGTACAAAAAAGCAATGGGATTTGGCTAACCTCCTAGTAAAAGAGTTGAAAGAAATGGGGATGCAAGATGTAAGTATTGACGACAACGCTTACATTATGGCAACTCTCCCTAGTAATGTGGAGCATGAAACACCTACCATCGGGTTTATTTCGCATTTCGATACCTCGCCAGATTTTACTGGAAAAGATGTTAATCCGAAAATAACGGAAAACTACGATGGAACAGACATCCTTCTGAATAAGGATAAAAACATTGTACTTTCACCAAAGGACTTTGAAGATTTACTTTTATATAAAGGGCAAACACTTATAACTACAGACGGAACTACTTTATTAGGAGCCGATGACAAGGCTGGTATTGCAGAAATCATGTCGGCAGTAGAATATTTAATAGAAAATCCTGATATTAAGCATGGAGCTATCCGTGTAGGATTTACTCCGGATGAAGAAATTGGAAGAGGAGCACACAAATTTGATGTTGCTAAATTTAATGCAGACTGGGCATATACCATGGATGGCGGACAAATTGGCCAATTGGAGTATGAAAGTTTTAATGCTGCTGCTGCTGTGATAAAGATTCAGGGAAAAATTGTACATCCTGGCTATGCTAAAAATAAAATGGTAAATAGTATTTTTATCGCACAACAGTTTATTGATGCATTACCTGAAAATGAACGTCCTGAACACACAGAAGATAGGGAAGGTTTTTTCCACTTACATACTATAGAAGGAAAGGTAGATTTTACCGAACTACATTATATTATTCGCGATCATGACAAGGAAAAATTTGAAGCTAGAAAACAACAAATACTAGATGTTGCAGAGTCGATTAACAAGAAGCTAGGTAGTGATAGAATTGAGGTAGAAATTACCGATCAATATTTCAATATGGGCGAAAAAATAAAACCAGTAATGCATATCGTTGATTTAGCCAAAGAGGCTATGCAACAATTAGATATCGAACCTCTCATTCAGCCGATACGTGGGGGTACCGATGGATCGCAGTTGAGCTTTATGGGATTGCCATGTCCGAATATTTTTGCAGGAGGACATAATTTTCATGGACGCTATGAGTTTGTTCCAGTAGAAAGTATGCTAAAGGCAACGGAAGTAATAGTAAACATAGCTAAACTACAAGCCACTATGAAGAAGTAAGCTACGTTAAAGTACAGATAGATTAAGAACGCCACTCAAAATTTTGAGTGGCGTTCTTAATTATATATTGTTTAAAAAAAGCTATTCCTTTTATTTAGCAGTTGACTCCTTAGTACTCAACTCCATAGAAATAGTAGACCTTTCGAACTTTATACGACCCGCTTGTGTTTCTATAATACAAGTACCGTCATCTAAAAGCTCTTTCAGTCTTCCATGCATACCGCTTTTGGTAACCACATTATCGCCTACTTTTAAATCTTCGATAAACTGTTTTTCTTTTTTCTGACGTTTCATTTGTGGTCTTATCATAAATAAGTATACCACCAAAAACATCAATATCAGCGGTAAAAAACTACCTAATTCTCCCATAGTACTATTAATCTTTATCTAAATTAAAATAACTTCTTCTCTTTTATATTATTGCTTCGGGTTTACCGTAGCTCTTATTCTCAACCTCTCCATACCTTTTTCTGTGTTGGTAGTTAGTGTAATGTTCTTATTTACAGTACCTCTACCACTTCCATCAAACTTAACTAGCAATTCACCACTTTCACCTGGAGCAACTGGTTCTCTAGGATATTCAGGTACGGTACAGCCACAACTACTTCTAGCATTGGTAATTACCAAAGGTGCATCACCAGTATTGGTAAACGAGAACACGTGTTCTACATGTGTTCCTTGCACAATTTCCCCGAAATCAAACTGTTCTTCTTCAAATGACATTACGGGAAAAGTCTCCATACTTTCATCTCGTTGCTCAGCAGCAACAACTTTCTCCTCTTCTACTTTATTTACAGCGTTATCTTTACAAGAAAACAAACTAAAAGCAACAGCCGTCGCTAAAAGAATTAATGACTTTTTCATTTTATTTGTGTTTTAATAGTTTTAATTTAGCGCTAAAAATAATTAATTTTCTTGATTATCTAAGTCCTCTCCCAGTTTTATTTAGTACTCCTTCTTTTTTGTACTCTTTTACTTGTTTATCAAGTATTCCATTAATAAATAAGCTACTTTTATTAGTAGAGTATTCTTTTGCAATTTCTAAGTACTCATTAATCGTAACTCGAACTGGAATAGATGGGAAGTAAAGAAACTCGGCAATACCCATCTTCAAGATAATCATATCTATGGCAGCAATTCTATCTTGGTCCCAATTTGGTGTTTTCCCCTTTATCGCTTCGGACAAAGTATCATCGTTCAATAAAACCTTTAGAAGTAACTCTCGAGCAAACTCTCTATCATCATATCCTTTATATAATTCTGGAATGAGTAGTGAGGTGGAGTTATTTGGATTGATTTTTCTGAATAGCTTAACAATAGTGGTATTTACTAGTGGAAAGTCATCGGTCCAAGTCAATCGTTTATCCTCGTAAAATTGATATAGCTTATCGCTTGGTGCAATGATTTCGCGGAACAATTTAATCACCACATCTTTGTCTTGTTTAAAACTTGGGTTTTCAACTGCCAAATACTTTTGAAACCAGTCTTTACTCCGAAGCTTACTGAAAAAAGCGTGTACGAACTCGTCGTCTAACTCCCAATAATTAAGCTTTTTCTTTTTTACTGTTTCGGCTATTTCCTCATGATTCTCAATAAGAAGTAACAGCTTGTTGTTTATAAAGTTGGTACTTTTACTGCTTAAATCATCGTCTTTAATGAAACGAGTTTTTGATCTACTTCTAAAAACTTCTGCATGTTTTCTTATTTCTACAAACAATTGTAATTGTACAAAATAGAGGTCTCGCATCTGCTCAATGCTATACCACAGAAATTTTTCTTGAACACCAAGGTCCCGATCTTTATTTTGATTAAAAGAATAAATGGATTGCAACACCTTTACCCTGATATGTCTTCGCGTAAGCATATATTTATTTATAAGAACTTGAATGAATGATTTATAAATCGATTCGTGCGGCAAAGATACTACAATTATAAACTTACACGAAAGCTTAAAGTTAAAGATTTCCTCTTTACTAACTATCAGCCCTTTACACCCTACCACCATAGTAATGTCCAACTTATTTTTTAAACTAAAATTCTTAAATTACCTTTGCCAATCCGCTAAGCACTAAATTCGAATTAATTTTGACTACATTATACTGTCATAGAATTTAATTGCATGTTTAGTAAATACCTATGAAAGAACTTAAATACATAAACAAGTATTTTATTAAGTATAAATGGCGTTTGCTATTTGGGCTTTTAATAACCGTAATTGCCACCTTATTCAGATTACTTGTGCCGATGACTATTGGAAACTCCATCGATGTGATTCGAGCAGGCTTAGAAGGTGAAATTACCGATATGGCCTATATAAAATCGGAGATGCTTAATAATATCCTTATAGTTATTGGAGCTGCCCTACTATCAGCATTCCTAACTTTTCTAATGCGACAAACCATTATTGTGGTTTCTAGATATATTGAGTACCATTTGAAAAACGAGGTGTTTGCACATTACCAAAATCTATCGTTAAGTTTTTATAAGGAAAACAGAACAGGAGATCTTATGAACCGTATTAGTGAGGATGTTTCTAGCGTTCGTTCGTATACAGGACCTGCTCTTATGTATAGTACAACTACCATAACTTTATTTATAGTAGTAATAACCTATATGCTAATCAAAGCTCCCATACTTACGCTCTATACTATTACTCCCTTACCTATTCTATCCTTTGCTATATATAAATTAAGTATTGCCATACATCAAAAATCTACTATTGTTCAGCAATACTTATCTAAACTCACTACTGCAACACAAGAGAGTTTTAGCGGTATCCGTATCATTAAAGCCTATGGAATAGAAGAGCGCCATTACGATTCCTTTCAAAAATTAGCAGAAAGCAGTAAGGAGAAAAACATAGACCTTGCAAAAGTACAAGCCTTATTTTTTCCACTCATGATTCTTCTTATTGGCCTTAGTAATGCTTTTGTTATCTATATAGGAGGAAAACAGTACATAAATGGCACTATTGATTTAGGTACTGTAGTGGAGTTTCTAATATATGTCAACATGCTTAGTTGGCCAGTTGCCTCAGTAGGATATATCACTTCTATGGTACAACGAGCCGAGGCATCGCAAAAGCGTATCAATGAGTTTTTAAAGACTGTTCCTGAAATTCTCAGCCCCAACGATACCAAAGTAGAATTATATGGGGATATAACTTTTGAGAATGTAAGTTTTGTATATCCAGACACAGGGATAAAGGCGTTGAGCAACGTGAACTTCCATATAAAAAGAGGCGAGACAGTTGCTATTATGGGGAATACCGGTTCTGGAAAATCTACTATTTTAGATTTAATAGGAAGGTTATACGATCCAACGGAAGGGAAAATTTTATTGGATAATAAAGATGCAAGAGATATACATTTAAAATCTCTTAGGGAGGCAATTGGCTATGTGCCACAGGACTCCTTTTTATTTAGCGACACCATCAAGCATAACATTCGTTTTGGCAAGAAAGATGCTACACTAGAAGAAGTAGAAAATGCCGCCAGACAAGCTGCAGTGCATGATAACATTATTGGGTTAAGCAATGGATACGACACAATATTAGGTGAGCGTGGGATTACCTTAAGCGGTGGCCAAAAACAACGTGTTTCTATAGCAAGAGCCTTTATTAAAGACCCGGTTATATTATTATTAGATGATTCTTTATCGGCCGTAGATACAGAAACTGAAGAAACAATTTTAAACAATCTTAAAAATGTATCGACTAATAAAACCACCTTATTAGTCAGTCACAGGGTTTCTACGGCTAAAAATGCAGACAGGATTTTTGTATTGGAAAACGGCGAAATAATTCAAGAAGGAACGCATTTAGAATTAATAGAAAAAGATGGCTATTATAAGAGCCTATACGCCAAACAACTTCTAGAAAAATAAATCTTATTTAATATTAGCATAGTTCTAGTTTTTTTTAGATTTTTGGCACATCGATAATTAATTTAAATTTATTAATCAATAGTTATTATGAGTGAGCAACGAGCAGTGGAGAGAGAAGAGATACAGTCTAAAGTAATGAGAGCAGGAAGAAGAACTTACTTTTTTGACGTACGAGAAACACGCGCTGGAGATTATTATTTAACTCTGACAGAAAGTAAAAAATTTACGAATGAAGACGGGTCGTTCTACTACAAAAAACACAAGATTTATTTGTATAAAGAAGATTTTAAAGACTTCCAAGAGAATTTAAAAGAGATGACAGATTTCATCATCGAAGAAAAGGGTGAAGAAGTCATTAGCGAACGTCATCAAAGAAACTTCAACCAAGAAGAGGGTGAAGAGGTGTCGAATGAAGTAGAATCAGACATAAGTGATTTCACAAACGTTAGTTTTGATGAAATATAACTTTAATTTTTAAGAAGACGCAAATAAAAAAGGTCGCAAACTATGCGACCTTTTTTATTTGCTTTATTAGGATAGTTTAATAAATATTCCTTGAATCGAATATCCTTTGAACTTTACCTCCTTGGCTTGCTGGCATACTATATGGAGAAACTAATTGAACGTCACATGAGATTCCAATCTTCATTCTAAGCTCTGAACGCAATTGTTTTATTAATACTTCATCACTTACACAAACCCCTTCTTTAACTTCACAATGTACGCTTAGAGTATCAAGATTTCCTACTCTATCTACATGGATTTGATAGTTTGGTACTATTTTATCTACCTTAAACAACACTTCTTCTATTTGTGTATGGAATAAGTTAACCCCTCTAACAATCAGCATATCGTCTGCTCTACCCTTGATATTCGACATTTTGATATAAGGCAACTTGCTATTTTCATCGTATTGGATTGAGCAAATATCGTTTGTCCAATAGCGCAACACTGGAAGCGCCTCTTTTGTTAGTGTTGTGAAGACCAATACTCCTTTCTCGCCATACGGCAATGGTTCTCCAGTATCTTTATCCACCACTTCTGGATAAAAGTGATCTTCCCAAATATAACTCCCTGTTCCTTGCTCATCTACGCTTTCTTGAGAAACTCCTGGTCCAATAACCTCACTAAGTCCGTAAATATTAGAAGCTTTTACGTCAAGTCCAGCCTCTACTTGCTTTCTAATTGACTCCGTCCAAGGCTCAGCACCTAAAACTGCATATTTTAACGCTAAATCTTTCGTATCTATTCCACGTTTACGACATTCTTGTGCTAGAAACTGTGCATAAGAAGGTGTACAGCAAATAACCTCTGGTTTAAACTCTTTTAAAAGCGTAATTTGTCTATCGGTCATTCCAGTAGACACCGGAATAACCGCCATGCCTAATTTAGTTGCTCCACCATGTATTCCTAATCCACCTGTAAACAGTCCATAACCATAAGCATTATGCATTTTCATTCCTGCTCTTGCTCCACCAACGTACAAAGAACGCGCTACAACCTCATCGAATACATCTAAGTCATTTTTGGTATAGCCTACTACGGTTGGTTGACCGGTAGTACCACTACTTGCGTGAATCCTTGCTATTTTATCCATTGGTACAGCAAACATGCCATATGGATAGTTTTTTCTAAAGTCTTCTTTTGTAGTAAATGGAAGTTTGTGAATGTCGTCTAAAGATTGAATATCTTCGGGGTTTAGCCCTATTTCATCGAACTTCTTTTTGTACTGTGGTACATTGTTATAAGCATGGGCTACTGTTTTTACTAATCGCTCATTTTGTATCGCTCGCAATGCATCTAACGATAACTCCTCTTTAAATACTTTCATTAATTATGTTTGGTTTTACACGCTGCTTTAGGCATATAAGTAGTTGTGCAATTACCCAAAACAGCAATTTATTTTCTACAATATGACACTTTAAACGCTCTTCACCAAAACTTTAACACCCTTGCGTAAAAACGATTGAAGAATTATGAAATATTCAGCAGTTCCTTTGCCAATCTGACCATATTTGGGTCTCCAGTTACTTTATTAGGTTCGTCAGAAAGTTTTACTACCGGAATCCACTCGGAATTATCGTACATAATTTCGGTGAGTTTTATTACAATATTCATTGGCTCGAGACCGACATCATTTGTAAGATTGGTTCCAATTCCAAAAGAAATACCAATCTTACCTTGTGTTGCTTCTGTAATACTTTTAATTTTTTGAGGATTTAATCCATCCGAAAAGATAATAAACTTAAACAGGGGATTTATACCATGACACTCATAGTGTTCTATTGTTTTATTTGCAAATTCAATAGGATCGCCACTATCATGACGAACACCATCGAAGAGCTTAGCAAACTTCTTGTCAAACTGTTTAAAAAATACATCGGTAGTATAGGTATCGGATAAGGCCACACCTAAATCACCACGGAAAACTTGCACCCAATTCTCTAATCCTACAGCATTGGCCATTTTAAATCCATATCGCGCTCCATGGAACATAAACCATTCGTGTGCATGCGTACCAATAGGTTTTACGCCATATAACATTGCCATATGAACATTACTTGAACCGATAAATCCCTTTTTGTTGCATGTGGAAAGAGCCTCGACTACTTTTCTATGCACCTTATACGAATGTCTTCTTCGCGTACCAAACTCAGCGTATTGAACATTTAGTTCATTAAACAGCTCAGTTTTCTGATTAGTATTATTTATTATCCTTTCGTTTTCCCAACGTTCTTGATGAGTGTATTTATAATATAATTCACTAATCAATGCTAGTAATGGCACCTCCCACAATATGGTTCTGTACCAATACCCCATAACATACACTTCTAACTCACTGCCTTCTTGCTGTATAAAAACCTCTGAAGGATCGTAACGATAGCCTGCAAGAAAATCGATATATGCAGGGTTTAAATAAGGACAAGTTTCTATAAGATATTGCTTTTCATCTTTGCTAAGTTTTAGTTGAGCCATAGCGTTCACCGATTCCCGTAACGCTTCGCCAAATCCTTCAGGAAACTCATGCTCCCCCCTATTTATAAAGTCATACCTAGTTTTCACATCCGGAAATAACTTCACCACTGCAGCCTGCATGGTGAATTTATAAAAGTCATTATCTAAAATAGATGGTAAGTTGGTATTATCTATGTTTTTAAGCATGTAGCTTGTACTTTAATGTTATTATGCATTTTCAGTTACAAAAATAGTGGATTTAATCTACAACACACATTTAATGTTAGAAGCATTATCCAAGGCTGCACCAATATTATACATACAATCTGTATCTTTGTTTTCAAACCAACAATATTTTTTAAATTTATATTTATGAGAGCTTTATTGATAGTTGATTTGCAAAATGATTTCTTACCAGCTGGCAGTTTAGGAGTTAAGGAAGGAGATAAGATTATACCCATTATTAATAATTTAATGAATAGCTTTCCTCTAGTTATAGCTTCCAAGGATTGGCACCCAGAAAAGTCTGTGCATTTTGACTATTGGCCGGTACATTGCGTAGCAAACACAAAAGGCGCCGCTTTCCCAGAGAATTTAAAGAGCGATAAAATAAAAGATATATTTTACAAAGGTACTGACAATAAAGACGATGGCTACTCCGCTTTTGAAGCTACCAATAAAAATCTAACACAATACCTTACAGATAATAAGGTAGAGGAACTTTATATTGTAGGAATTGCTACAGATTACTGTGTAAAGGCTTCAGCATTGGATGCGTTGAAAGACAACATAAAAACTTATATAATCACAGATGCAGTAAAGGCTGTAAACCAAACTCCTGGTGACGACCTAAAGGCGCTTAAAGAATTAGAGGATAAAGGCGCTACCCTTGTTTCCTCACATGAATTACTAAAACCTTCATCGGTCAAATGAAATGGTGGTTAATTGCGCTGGAGGCTTTATACGTGGTACTGGTTGTTTTTACCAGCTACCGCATTATTGTTGATACAAGAAGTAGTACAAAGTCTTTAGCCTATTTACTCACCGTAATTTTTCTTCCGTTTATAGGTGTCATCATTTACTTCTCTGTTGGAGTAAACTACAAGAAGCGTCAGATTTATTCAAAGAAAATCTTAGCTAGTGGCTCCCTACAAAGCATGGTAATTCAACTAATGCATGAACGAAGCATTAAAACCTTTGAGGATGAGAAGTTCGATGATTTAGACAAACGCATACCGCAGTTCTTATTTCGAGCAAATAACAGTCCTCTCGCAGGCGGAAATAAGGTGGAAATTCTTAAGAACGGAGAAGAAAAGTTCCCAAAAGTTTTTCAAGCTATTGAAAAGGCTACCAAAAGTATTCATCTGGAATACTATATCATGGAGGATGGAGAGGTAACTGAAAAACTTGAAAAACTACTTATAAAAAAAGCAAAAGAAGGGGTTCACATTCGTATTATCTACGATGATTTTGGTAGTAGTTCCATTCGCAAAACAGTAGTACCAAGGCTACGAGAGCATGGAATTGAAATTTATCCGTTCTACAAAATTAAATTGATCTACTTAGCCAACCGAGTAAACTATAGGAATCACCGTAAGCTCATTATTATTGACGGAGAAATCGGTTTTACAGGCGGTATAAATTGGAGCGACCGATACAACAATCCTAATTCTTTCAATAAATACTGGCGCGACACACATATCTATTTAGAAGGTCCGATTGTTGCAAGCTTACAAGCTGTTTTTCTAGCAGACTGGAATTTTTGCTCTAACAAACCTATTAAACTTACCCCAGAGCTTTTTAATGGGCTAAACAATATTGTAGGGGATAAATCAGTACAAATCGCAGCTGGAGGACCAGACTATCCTACGCCTACAATTTTATATTCACTATTACAGGCAATTCACAATGCTGAGCGATATATCTATGCTACCACCCCCTATTATATTCCCGATGAGAGTTTGCAAAACGCACTTTGTGTAATGGCAAAAAGCGGTGTAGATGTTAAGCTTTTGGTTCCTTATAAATCCGATTCTATGCTAGTAGATGCTGCATCTAGATCTTATTATAAAGAGCTTTTACAGTCAGGAGTTAAAGTATACCGCTACAAAAAGGGGTTCATACATGCTAAAACTATAGCTATAGACAATCAGCTTTCTATTATAGGCACAGCCAATTTAGACTATAGAAGCTTCGACTTGAACTTTGAAGTGAACGCTGTTATATATAACTCAGAAACAACACGTGAGCTTCGCAAACAATTTGACGAAGACCTTGAGAGTTCTGAGCAATTAGATATTGTTGCTTGGCTACAACGAAATAAAATAAAATCATTTTTTGAGAAAATTGCAGGACTTCTTTCGCCCTTGCTTTAAATATCAAAGTGGTTTAGTGACTTGCTTTCAAATCCACACTACTAAGTGTGTTTCAAATATTATCTAATTATGGACTTTAGACTTTTAGTATTTAAAAACGTTGCCGACAACCTCAGCTTTACCAAAGCATCCAAGGCTTTATACATATCACAACCCGCTGTTACTAGACATATAAATGAACTAGAAAAACAATATGAGAAAGCGTTGTTTAATCGGTTGGGGAACAAAATTAGTCTAACCGATGAAGGTATGCTATTTTTAGACTATACCAATAGAATCCTAGAACTCTACCATGAGTTAGAAACTAGCTTTCAACATTTTAGCAATATTTTTCCAGAAAGGATAACCATGGGGGCTAGCACAACTATAGCACAATACTTATTGCCTACTTTACTCTACAAATTAAAAGCTAACTATCCAGATACTAAGTTTGAACTTCTGAGTGACAACTCCGAAAATATAGAGTCTTTACTCCTAGATAAAAAAGTTTCTTTAGGCTTTACCGAAGGCTCTGCAACCCATCCGTCTATACACTATGAAACTTTTGTAAAAGACGAAATAGTATTGGTAACCAAAGTCAATAATACAACACTAGCCGATACGAAGACAATTCAGTTAAATCAGCTAAATTCTTTACCTTTGGTTATGCGAGAAATCGGATCAGGTACTAGGAAAATTATTGAGCAAAGTTTAGAAGCTCACCATATTCAGCCAACAGATTTAAAAGTAGATATTACCCTAGGTAGCTCCGAAAGTATTAAATCCTACCTTCTACACAGTAACAGTTTTGCCTTTCTTTCTATACACTCCATTGCAGAGGAGTTGCGAAGCAATAAATTCCGTATTGTAGATGTTGAGAATTTAGATATGCAACGGATATTTTATTTTGCAACCCTTCATGGCATTCATACCAAAGCAGTAACTACACTGAAATCATTCTTTAAATCGGAGTATAAAATCAGTGCATTATAACATCTGATTATACTGCATCACCAATCTGTATCCTAATTATCTAAAAATATGTTGGATATTTACATTAAACTAAATGTAAATGCACCCTATATCCATATTGAGTAAAGTCTTATTTTTTGTTTTAATTATATTTAGTTTATCAGGACTTATAAACAGTCCTATAGCTTTAACCTTGGGAATTGGGTATGCTTTGATTTTCCAACATCCCTATGCCAATGTAAGTCAGCAAGCAGTAAAATGGTTATTGAAAATTGCTGTTATAGGTTTGGGATTTGGCATGTATATGGACGAAGCACTTGCAGCTGGAAAAGATGGCTTTTTCCTCACTCTATTTTCTATCGTTCTCACTTTATCTCTAGGATTTGCTTTGGGTAAATTATTCAAACTAGATAAAAAACTAACCCACCTTCTATCTTCTGGAACTGCTATTTGTGGTGGTAGCGCTATAGCTGCAGTGGCACCAGTTATTAGAGCAAAGAACGAAGACATATCTATTGCTTTGGCAGTTGTGTTTATTTTGAATGCTATCGCCTTATTACTCTTTCCTTATATTGGAAGCTTATTAGATTTATCGCAATATCATTTTGGTCTATGGTCGGCTATTGCTATTCACGATACAAGTTCGGTAGTAGGTGCAGCACAAGCGTACGGAAATGAAGCTCTAAGCATTGCAACCACAGTAAAGCTAGCTAGGGCTTTATGGATTATTCCTCTATCGTTATTTTCTATTTTATTGTTTAAAGGAAAAGAGAAGCGTATAAAAACCCCATGGTTTATCTTTCTTTTCTTAATAGCGATCTTAATCAATACTTACACGCCTTTTCCTGAGTCATTATCCATTAAAATCACAAGTATATCCCGCAGCTTATTAGTATTGACTTTATTTTTAATTGGTACTAGCTTATCTAAGAATCGAGTGAAAGCTGCTGGGATTAAACCTATGATTCTAGGCAGCACCTTGTGGATTGTTATCTCGATTAGCTCCTTGTTAGCCATTTTAATGTGGTATTAAAACGGCATATAAAAAGCTTGTATTTAACTTTGTGCATTGAGTTTTGTGTATAAAAAAACCGGAATCCAAAACGATTCCGGTTTTAAAATATAATATAGAAAGTTTAATTAACCACACTTAGAAGACCCACAGTCCTTGCAAGTTAAGCATCCTTCTTGATAAATAAGATTCTTTGAATTACAGTTCAGACACTTCTCCTTTCTTGCCTGCGTTCCATCTGCAATATAGCGTTTCAACGCTCTTGCTACACCATTCTTCCATGTATTAATAGATTCGCTATCGAGTTGTAAGCTGTTAATAAGCTCTACTACTTTGTCTATCGGCATTCCATGACGAAGAGTACTTGAAATAAGCTTAGCGTAATTCCAGAACTCAGGATCAAATTTATGCGATAATCCTTCGATACGTGTTTTATAACCACGTTTGTTCTCGTATTCAAAATCGTATCGTGAACTACCATTTTTGTTCCTACTCTTAATCACCAGACCTTTTTCAACCCATCTTGGCAACACTAAACCATCTTCGTCGTCGATTAGACCAGTAAATATTTCATACGGTTTATCGTCTATAAGTCCAATTACCGCTATCCAACGCTCACGGTTATTTTGGAAACGTACAACATCAGCATTTAAGACATCAGGTCTTTTTGTAGGGAAAATATTCAATATTTCATCATCTGACTTCTTCTCTTCATTACTGATTAACACCCCAGATCTAGATCCATCTCTATAAACCGTAACACCTTTACATCCTACTTTCCATGCCTCCATATAAAGTTTTCCAACCAACTCTTCGGTAGCATCATTTGGTAGGTTTATCGTTACACTAATCGAATGGTCTACCCATTTTTGTACGGCTCCTTGCATGCGAACTTTACTTAGCCAGTCTACATCATTAGAGGTTGCTTCGTGGTAAGGTGACTCTTCGATTAATTTATCTATTTCTTCTTGCGAGTAGTTTTTAGTAGTATCATATCCCTTTACCTCCATCCACTGCTTAAAGCGATGGTGGAATACAATGTACTCTGTCCATGAATCACCTACCTCATCTACAAAATCAATGCGTACATCTCTATCGTTTGGATTCACTTTACGTCTACGCTTATATACTGGCATAAACACTGGTTCTATTCCAGATGTGGTTTGCGTCATTAGACTAGTAGTCCCAGTAGGTGCAATAGTTAGTAGCGCAATGTTACGTCTACCATACTTTACCATATCCTTGTAAAGCTGTTCATCTGCCTTTTTAAGACGAAGCATAAATGGATTATCTTTTTCTCTTTTTGCATCATAAATTTCGAACGGTCCACGTTCTTTAGCAGTTTCTACCGATGCACGGTATGCTGCAAGTGCAATAGTTTTATGAATTTCTTCGGAGAAAGAATTTGCTTCTTCAGTTCCATACTTAAAGCCTAAAGCAGCTAACATATCTCCTTCTGCGGTAATACCAATTCCTGTTCTACGTCCTTCTTTTGCTTTATGCTGAATGTTTTTCCAAAGGTTACGCTCTACTCGCTTCACCTCATCACACTCAGGATCGCTATCAATTTTTTCAAGAATAGCATCGATTTTCTCTAATTCTAAATCAATGATACTATCCATTATTCGCTGCGATACGCCGATGTGTTTCTTGAACAATTCAAAATCAAAACTAGCATCTTCTTCAAAAGGATTGTTTACATACGAGAATAAGTTTATTGCTAGTAGTCTACAAGAGTCATACGGACATAGTGGAATTTCACCACATGGGTTTGTAGATATGGTTTGGTATCCTAAATCAGCATAGCAATCTGGTAAAGATTCGCGTATGATGGTATCCCAAAACAAAATTCCAGGTTCGGCTGATTTCCATGCATTGTGTACTATCTTCTCCCAAAGTTTTCCAGCCTCTATTTCTTGAGTATACTTTGGATTTTTACTGAAAATTGGATAGGTCTGTTGGTAGGTTTCTTTGTTTTCCACAGCTTTCATAAAGCCATCATCGATTCTAACCGAAACGTTGGCACCAGTTACCTTACCTTGCTCCATTTTTGCATCAATGAAATCTTCTGCATCTGGATGATTAATTGAAACTGACAGCATCAAAGCACCACGACGACCGTCTTGCGCAACCTCTCGAGTAGAGTTTGAATACCTTTCCATAAAAGGAACTATTCCAGTGGAAGTAAGTGCAGAGTTCTTTACTGGAGAGCTTTTCGGTCGGATATGCGATAAATCATGACCTACGCCTCCTCTACGCTTCATGAGCTGCACCTGTTCTTGATCAATCTTCATTATTCCTCCATAGGAATCCGATTGTCCTTCATTTCCAATCACAAAACAATTCGACAAAGAAGCTATCTGATATGGATTCCCAATACCTGCCATTGGACTTCCTTGCGGTACAATGTATTGGAAGTTTTTAATATAATCGTAAATCTCTTGTGCCGACAAAGGGTTTTTGTAGCGCTTTTCTATTCTAGCCACTTCATTGGCAATTCGCCAATGCATGTCATCTGGAGTTTTCTCATATAAATTGCCTTGGGAATCTTTTAAAGCATATTTATTTATCCAAACTGTAGCGGCTAAATCATCACCGCCAAAGTACTCTAAAGAAGCTGCATGAGCTTCTTCGTAGGTGTAGACTTTTCTGTCTTCTAAAATTGCTGTTTCTGCCATGGAAAAGGAAGGAAATTAAAGGTTAAAAATAATTGTTTAAATCGATACTTTTTTAAACAATAGCAAAGATAGATATTAAACCTTTCTGCACAAATATTTGTCAAGTATATTTCGATAAATATTAAATTGTTTACAAAATATATTTATAACAGATTAAAAGCCAGTGAGTTACATTTTTAGACAGAGGGAAATGTTTTCAGAAATAAAAATATTTTTATATTTCTACATAAAAACTTGTTGCTTATAATATAATGAAACAAGATGAATATTCGGCTATATTTCAAAATATATTTACCTATAAAAATGTTAATTTCACAAACCCTTATATAGCATAGAGGTACGAAGGTTTTTTCAGCTTTTTGGAAGATATACGCCTTATAAAACGTCCTGAATTCGGATTTTATTCCTTTCAAAATCACATAAAACTATGCACAGAATGCCTTATATTTGAATTCATAGATAAAATTATTTTCACTTATGCTTCGTTATTTTTTAATTCTATTTCCCCTCATCTCCTTTTTAGGGTTTATATCCTGCGCAAGTGAAACAGAGTCTGGTGATATTATTTTTGAAAACAATCCTTTAAAGGATCGACAATTGATTTATTCTTTTTCGAATGAGGTTCATGAAATAGAATTATATTCTCGCGATTCGGTACTGTATGAAGGATTTAATGACATACTCATAAAAATAAAAGATAAAAATGATAAGTATATATCTTATGCAGATATACAATGGCAGGCAGTAGCTAATGATAGTAGTATAGCACCTATAACGGAAATTGTTCAAAGCACTGACAATCCTGATGTATACAACAGCTTTCTTATTTTTCCAAAGAATGCATTTTCTAAAGACTGGACTTTAAATGTTACTTATCAAATTCAAAGTACAACTTATGAATCAAATACAAATCTGAGCCTATTTAATCCCGATGAAAATAGAATAACCATTGAAGAAAGATTTGGATCAAACGGCAAAGAATACCTTATAACACTTACGAACCCCTACAAACCAATAAACGGATTTAATAACTGCTCCTTAATGCTTTATAAAAAACAAGGATCTAACTATCATATAGTAAAGGATCTAACTATTCTAGTTTGGTGCTCTAAGGATGATTATGTACACGATGAGGTAGTAGACTTACCTTTTCAATCGTATTCCAATAGATATGAGAACCGAATAGAGATTATTGATTTGGGAATTTGGCAATTGAATGTGGTAGTAAAAGATAAGAATGGTGATATTATATTAGGAGAAGAAAAAAGTGCAAACCAGCTTATTAGCAGCTTGCACTTTCCGTTAGTTACAAATCAATAGTGAACAATTCTTACCCCTCCTTTTGGAAGTGTTTTCTCATTACATATTGCAATATTCCGCCATTCACATAATAAGCTATTTCAATCTCGGAATTTAATCGAGACTTGGCCTTAAAATGGATTTCTTTTCCTGTTTCTGGATCCTTTGCAATAACATCTATCAACTGTCTTGGTTTCAATCCGGCCGATATTCCTTTAAAGCTATAGATCTCTCTTCCAGTTAAACCATGGGTAGCAGCACCTTCCCCTTTTACATATTGCAATGGCAAAATTCCCATACCTATCAAATTACTCCTATGAATGGTTTCATAACTTTCTGCTATTACCACCTCTACTCCTAGTAACGATGGTCCTTTTGCAGCCCAGTCTCTAGAAGAACCACTTCCATATTCTTTTCCAGCCAAAACTACCAAAGGCGTGTTGGTGTTTTTATATGCCATTGCAGCATCGTACACACTCATCGTTTCTCCGTTTGGAAGATAGGTAGTAAATCCACCCTGTTTATCCGTAAGCTCGTTTTTAATACGCACATTAGCGAAAGTACCACGAACCATAACCTCGTGGTTCCCTCTACGAGAACCGTAAGAGTTGAACATTTTTGGTTCTACGCCTAACGACATTAAGTATTTTCCTGCAGAGGAATTCCTATCAAATGCTCCAGCTGGCGAGATATGATCGGTAGTAACAGAATCGCCTAACTTCAACAATACACGAGCATTATCTATATCGCTTACAGTAGGTACTTCTTTACTTAAGTTTTTAAAGAAACTAACTTCCTTTATATAGGTAGAATCCTCCTTCCAATCGTAATAATCTCCTTTATTTACTTTTAAGTTTTGCCACTGCTCTTCACCATCGAAAATCACTTTATAAGCACTTTCAAAATCCTCTTCTTTCACTGTAGCTTTTACTACATCTTGTATTTCTTTCTGTGTTGGCCATATATCTTTTAAGTATACAGCTTCTCCGTTTGGATCGTAGCCTAAAGGCTCTTCTAGAATATTTACATCTATTCTACCCACTAAAGCATAGGCAACAACCAACATCGGTGATGCTAAAAAGTTCATACGAACCTGTGCATGAACACGTGCTTCAAAATTTCGGTTTCCCGATAAAATGGCAGCAACCACTAAGTCTTCCTTGGTAACAGCTTCTGCAATTGCGGGAGGTAATGGACCACTATTTCCAATACACGAAGTACATCCATATCCTACCGTATGGAACCGCAGTGCTTTTAATTCATTCAACAACCCACTTCGTTCTAAATAATCGGTTACTACTTTGGAACCAGGAGCTAAACTAGTTTTTACCCATGGTTTTGTATCTAAACCTCTTTCTATAGCTTTTTTAGCTACTAATCCTGCACCGATCATAACACTCGGATTGGAGGTGTTAGTACAACTAGTAATTGCTGCAATAACAATGGAGCCATCATGAAGTAAAAACTCTTCATTTTTATCTTTTATTCGAACGGTACGCAATTCAGATCCAGTTACTTTTTTCACTGTTTTCCGTTTTTCTTTAACAGCATACTCAGTTCCTGATCCGCCTTCGTTTAACCAGTCTCCTTCGTTACGATCTTCAATAGATACATAATCTCTATCTGATTCGTCTTTTAGCAGTTTAGGAAAATTAGCTTCTAAGTCTGTTACCTTAATTCTATCTTGTGGACGTTTTGGGCCAGCAACTACTGGCACCAAACTGCTTAAATCTAACTCTACTACATCGGTATAATCAATCTTTTCTTTACCTGTACGCCATAGCATATTTTCTTTACAGTATTTCTCCACCCTATTTACTACTTCTTCACTTCTATTGGTAGTACGCATATACTCTAAGGTGCGTTCATCTATTGGAAAATAAGTTACCACACATCCAAATTCAGGCGACATATTGGCAACTGTTGCTCTATCTGGCACAGATAAATGCTCTAAGCCATCGCCAAATACTTCTACGAAATCACCTACTACGCCATATTTTCGTAAAACATTAGCAATAGACAGTACCATATCGGTAGCTGTAATTCCTTCTCCGATTTGTCCAGTTAGTTTTAAACCTATCACTCTTGGGCATTTAAAGTACACGGCTTGTCCTAATAAGGCAGCTTCTGCTTCGATACCACCTACGCCCCAACCCAATACGCCAATTCCGTTGACCATGGGAGTATGGGAATCTGTACCAACAAGGGTATCTGGAAACCACCACCCATCTCGTTCGATAACGCCTTGTGCTAAATATTCTAAGTTTACTTGATGGCAAATTCCCATTCCAGGGGGAACTACCGAGAAATTATCGAAAGTACCTTGTGCCCACTTAAGAAA
>DATGSX010000053.1:0-23810 GCA_035302145.1 Flavobacteriaceae bacterium
ACTACATTTCATACCACTCCTTATTTGCTAAATTTATTTTGTATTACCAAAGTTCAGCTACTTCTTCTTTTAAATATAGGATTGCTTGTTGCGATGGGGCTAAATTGTTGAAATATTTGCCTAACAACTCTTCTCTAAACTTATTTGGATGCGCTACATTATTTTCTTTTACCATGTTTCTAATGACTTGAATCGTAGTGTTTTTAGCAGTCACCACTAAGCCCCATGCTTCTTGACTAATATATATTTGCTGCGTAAGATTGTGCTCGTATTCTTGTTCTATAGCATTGATAAGAAGTGCTTCATAATCTAGAAGATTATCATTAGTTGGCTTAACTCTAATAAGTATTTTATTTGGTTCTATACGCTCTAAAAATAAAGTCATTCGTTCGTATGCCTGTAATCGTAATGGTAAGGTTTCATTTATAGTTTCCTTATGAAGTAAGTACCTCCTTCTGTTTTCTTCATTTTGAATATGGACTTTGAAAAAGTAATAGGCTATAACCCCTACAACTAAAGCAGGTAAAAGGTAAGCAAAGTACTGGAGCGTTTCCATTAGAACAGTTTGCATTTTTAGATTTTGATATTATGTTAATGACTCGCTAAATATACAGTCTTTTCTTTGTAAAAGAAAAGACTGTAAAGAAATCTAGGTTTATTTTTATCCTTGTATGTTTTAAGCGGAATTTTTTAGGAGTTTACCATCTAATTAATAGCGGACTAAATCTTGCTTTTTAATATCTTTTAAATGTTTCTTTTGTTCCATAACCTTATAGTTCCCACCTAAATATGGGCACGAGGCTATATCCTTTATCGAAGTGAATTCTACAGGAGCTTTTAAATAGCTAAAGATTTGTTCGAGCGTTTTTATCACATTTTTATCTCCAACCGACATTTGAATATCGTCCATTCTGAATTGGGAAGGATGTTCATACCCACAAGAATGCGTAATTTCTACTAGTTCTTTACGAAAGTTTTTAAAATACATTTCGGTGCGCTTAGATTTATCCTTTACGTTTATTCCTCGCTCTAACCATTTATTTTGTGTTGCTACGCCAGTTGGGCAAGTGTTTGTATGACATAATTGTGCTTGGATACATCCAATGGAAAACATGGCCTCTCTCGCCACATTGATAACATCGACTCCCATAGCGAATGCCATGGCTGCTTTTGCCGGCAAGCCTAGTTTCCCACTACCAATAAAAACGATCCGATGGTTTAGATTATATTTTTTAAAGATTCGATATACTTGTCCAAAACCATATATCCATGGAACAGAAACGTGGTCTGCGAAGCTAGGTGGTGCTGCACCTGTACCACCTTCACCACCATCGATAGTTATAAAATCAGGTCCGTAATCTTTTTCTTTCATCTGCTTAGCTAGTTCTTCCCAATCATCTAGTTTTCCAACGGCTGCTTTTATTCCAACTGGTAAGCCTGTTGCATAGGCTACTTCTTCAATAAATTCAAGCATAGAAGGAATGTCGGAAAAAGCTGAGTGGGCTGGTGGTGAAAGAACATCTTTTCCCATTGGAACTTGACGGATTTCAGATATTTCTTTTGTTATTTTTGAAGCAGGTAAAACTCCACCTTTACCAGGTTTTGCACCTTGCGACAGTTTTATTTCTATTGCACGAATCTCTGGATTTTCTTCTACTAATTTCACTAAGTTTTCTAGACTAAAAGTACCGTCTTTATTTCTTGTGCCAAAATATCCGGTTCCAATATGGAAAACCACATCTGCACCTTTCCTGTGATAAGGCGATAAACCACCCTCGCCCGTATTATGATAGGCATGCGAAAGCTTACATCCTATATTTAAAGATTCTATAGCACGTGCCGATAGTGAACCATAACTCATGGCAGATACATTGATAATAGATGCTGGGCGATAAGGTCTTTTGCGTTGATTGTATAAACCGATTACTTTAGCACTAGGTAAAAAATATGGATCGTCTATATTTGGGTTGTCCTTTTCCATTCGATATGGCATTAAGGAGTTGTTTATAAATATGTAGTTATCTATATAAATGTCCCTATCCGTACCAAAGCCTTTATAGTTATTTTCGTTTTTAGAAGATGCATAAATCCAACTTCGCTCGATTCGATTAAAAGGAAGCTCTTCACGATTATTAGCTACGATATATTGACGTAGTTCTGGTCCGATTTTCTCTAGCATATATCGTAAATTTCCAACTATCGGGAAGTTATGTTTAATCGTATGTTTTGTGTTGAAAAATACATCTCTAATAGCGATGATTAGTAAGAAGATAATAATCCATCCCCACCAAGGTATAGCAGAGAAAAAATCTATAATAGCTTGCATATATATCAGTTGAAAGAGTTTATATTCTTTGCTTAAATATACATATAAAATTATCTAAAATTATTGTCTGCTTTTATTTTTCCCATATAACTTGAAAATAGTCAATCGAATAATAAGGCAATATAAAATCAATTGGAGTTGAAAAACGTTTTAAAATTAATGAGGTTTAATTTGGATTCTTCACATTAACACCTTGAATATTTTATCACTTAGTGGAATAATTTATTTTTATGGATTCTAATCAATACTGCACAATATTGGTTAAATTTCCCGATTGATAATAAGGATTAAAAAGAAGGGAAATTTTGGAGAATTATCTACAAGAACTTAATGAGGCTCAGCGTATCCCAGTACTACAAAAAGATGGGGCTATGATGGTAATAGCTGGAGCTGGATCGGGTAAGACTAGGGTGTTGACTTATCGAATTGCTTATTTAATGTCACAAGGAGTAGATCCGTTTAATATTTTAGCGCTTACGTTTACCAATAAAGCAGCACGTGAAATGAAACAACGTGTAGCTCAAATGGTAGGAGGTACGGAAGCTGGAAACTTATGGATGGGTACTTTCCACAGTATTTTTGCTCGGATTTTAAGAGTGGAGGCGGACAAACTAGGCTATCCTAGGAACTTTACTATTTATGATTCCCAGGATTCACAAAGTGTTATTCGTGCTATTATTCGAGATATGCAGTTGGATAGAGATATATATAAATACAAGCAAATTCAATCTAGGATATCTTCTTTTAAGAATAGTTTGATTACAGTGAATGCATACTTTAATGATCCTGATTTAGTAGAAGCCGATGCTATGGCTAAACGCCCTAGGTTAGGAGATATATATAAGGAGTATGTTGCTCGATGTTTTAAAGCAGGAGCGATGGACTTTGACGATCTCTTGTTGCGAACAAATGAGTTGTTGACCAAGTTCCCAGAAGTTTTAGCTAAGTACCAAGACAGGTTTCGTTACATATTAGTAGATGAGTACCAAGATACCAATCATAGTCAATACTTGATAATTAGAGCCTTGAGCGACAAATTTCAAAATATTTGTGTGGTTGGTGATGATGCTCAAAGTATTTATGCATTTAGAGGAGCTAACATTAACAATATATTCAACTTCCAAAAAGACTACGATAACGTACAAGTATATCGATTGGAACAGAACTATCGCTCTACAGGTGTGATTGTTGAAGCAGCTAATAGTGTAATAGAGAATAACGAGCAGCGATTAGAGAAGGAGGTGTGGACAGATAACGAAGATGGTGCACCAATAAAAGTTCACGTAAGCCCAACAGATGCAGAAGAAGGTAGGTTTGTTGCTGCATCTATAGTCGAAAATATAGAGAAAAATCAAAACCAATATTACGATTACGCAGTTCTATATCGTACCAACGCACAGTCTAGAGCTTTAGAAGATGCGTTGCGTAGACGGAATATACCCTATAGGATTTTTGGAGGTCTAAGTTTCTATCAACGAAAAGAGATAAAAGATGTGTTGGCTTATTTGCGACTGCTTGTAAATCCAAAAGATGAAGAAGCGTTGAAGCGAGTAATTAACTATCCTGCCAGAGGAATAGGGCAAACTACTATGGATAGATTGAATATAGCCGCCAACCACTACCAGCGATCTATTTACGAAATCATACAAAATATAGATAGAATTGATTTAAAAATCAATGCAGGTATCCGAACGCGACTTAAAAACTTCCTTATTCTCATCGAAAGTTTAACCGTTTCGGCACAAACCATGGATGCATTTGAGCTAACAGAGTTAGTAACTAGGAAAACAGGATTGGTTACAGAGTTTAAAAAAGATACTTCGCCCGAAGGTATGCTTCGAGTAGAAAACCTAGAAGAGTTGTTGAATGGAATCAAAGACTTTGTAGAGCAACAGAAAGAAATCGATGGGGCGACTGGCGATATTACCGAGTTTTTAGAAGATGTAGCCTTAGCTACCGATTTAGATAAGGATGTGGAAGATAATAATCGTGTTGCTTTGATGACGGTTCACTTAGCAAAAGGATTAGAGTTCCCTTATGTATATATCGTAGGATTAGAAGAAAATTTATTCCCAAGCGGAATGAATTTAAACTCTAGAAGTGAATTGGAGGAGGAGCGTAGGTTATTCTATGTAGCATTAACTCGTGCCGAAAAACAAGCCTATCTCACGTATGCACAATCTCGATATCAATGGGGAAAACTTACCGATGCAGAACCGAGTAGGTTTATAGATGAGATAGACGATAAATACTTGCAGTATCTTAGTCCACAAGGCACTCGCAGGTTTAGGTCGCTAAGAAATTTCGATAAGTTCGATGAAGTAGACAAATCTCGTTTCCGACAAGTAAAACCAACCCCAGGAACACCACCAAAAGGACCAGATGTTGCGGAAAGTCGAAAACTTAGAAAACTCAAGCCAGTGAATAGTCTAGAAAAAGCACAGGCTGGAGTTAAACTAAAAGAAGGCCAGATTGTAGAGCATAACCGCTTTGGAAGAGGACGTGTATTGCATGTAGAAGGAGTAGGAGCCGATGCAAAAGCAGAAATCCAATTTGACAATGGGGGATTAAAGCGTTTGATATTGAGATTTGCAAAATTGGAAATTCTTTCTTAACCGTATAATTAATTGCAAAATTGCGATATATTGTTATCATGCTAATTTAAATGTTAAACATAGAGAAATAGTATATTTGTATATAGCATAGTGTTTGAAAAAACACTATATTTAAGATTATAATATAACAAATTAGCTTATGGCAGAATTAATTAGAATTTATGAGGAAAATCCAAATCCTAAAGAGATTAAAAAGGTAGTTGAAGTACTACGTAATGGTGGATTAGTAATATTTCCAAGTGATACCGTGTATGCTTTGGGTTGTGACATTACCAACACTAAAGCCTTGGAGAAAGTGGCACGTATAAAAGGAGTACGTTTAGAGAAGGCAAATTTTTCATTTATTTGTCATGATTTGAGCGATTTGTCCGATCATACAAGGCAATTGAGCAGCAGTACTTTCAAGTTGTTAAAGCGTGCTTTACCTGGGCCTTATACTTTTATCTTACCAAGTAGTAATACATTGCCAAAAGTATTTAAGAAGAAAAAAGAAGTAGGGATTCGTGTTCCAGATAACCGTATTGCCCAAGCTTTGGTCAAAGAATTAGGAAATCCAATTGTGTCTACTTCTATTAAAGATGAAGATGAGGTACTAGAGTACACTACCGATCCAGAACTTATTCATGAGAAATGGAAGAATTTAGTAGATGTTGTAGTGGATGGCGGATACGGAGATAATGTAGCTTCTACGGTTATAGACCTTACCGATGGTGAACCAGTAGTAATTAGGGAAGGTAAAGGTAGCTTAGTCATTTAAATACTCTGATTGTTCATCAATCACCTAAATAGAGTTTCAGAAATTAATTCTAAACGCTTCAAGTCATAAACTCACTTGGAGCGTTTTTTTATAGTTATACGTAATTCTATTCAGGTAGGATATAGTTAATTCTTGATGATATAAAAAAGAAAGAGGCAAACCTAATTAATAAGTTTGTCTCTTTTTGCAATCTAAACTAACCTTAAACTATAAATATTACTATTACTGTATTTAATTGTCTTTTAAACCTTCTTCAATCATGCTATAAAACTGATCAAGTTTAGGTAAAACTACAATACGAGTTCTTCTGTTTCTTGCTCTTCCAGATGCATCGGAGTTGCTTGCAAGTGGAATATACTCTCCACGACCACCAGCCGTCATTCTTGCAGGATCTACGTTAAAGTCATTTTGTAATATACGTACTACTGCAGTTGCGCGAAGCACACTTAAATCCCAGTTATCTTGAATTACCTCTCTACTAATCGGTACATTGTCAGTATGTCCTTCTACCATAAATTCAAAATCCGGTTTAGCGTTCACTACGGTAGCAACTTTACCTAAGATTTCTCTTGCTTTAGCTGAAACTTGGTAGCTTCCTGTTCTAAATAGTAATTTATCGGAAATGCTTACAAATACAACTCCTTTCTCTACGCTGATTTCGATATCGGTATCATCCATATTTCCAAGGGCACCCTTCAAGCTTTTAACCAATGCAAAGTTTACCGAGTCACGACGGGTAACCGCATCTTGTAATCTACGGATAGTAAGGTCTTTTTCTTGTAGGCTTTCTAAAGAACGCTCTAAGTTTTCCGCACCTTTTTTAGTTAAGTCAGTAAAGCTTCCAATTTGATTAATCAAGTCTCTACTTGTCGCATTAAGCGAGGCAACTTGGCTTTTTAAAGCTTGGTTTTGAGCAGTAAGTGTAGATTTATCCGACATACAGTCGTTTAGCTTAACCGTTGCGCTATTAAGCAAATCTCTAGTTTCCTTTTCTCTTGCTTCTAAGTCCGAATACTTCTTTTTCGATACACACGAAGTTAAAAGTAAGCTAGAACCGAGCAATACTAACAAAATTTTTCTCATTGTAAATATATTTGGGCTTTTAATTGGACCGTAAAAATAGTAATTATAGCAGCGATAATATAACTATTAACAATAGTTTATAGTTGGTCATACCTTTTTATACCTTTTATAAAGTAAAGCTTAACAATTGTAGAGTCTAGTCGCTTAATAGGGGTCTGCACAATTAATTTTCGTTTCTTTTTTAAATTGGATATCTCTGCAAAAAACGCATAATGTGCGCGTATAATTGCGAAACAATGCATGAGTTTTAACTGGAAAATAAATCTAATTCCAGCTAAACCATCTAAACAGAGTCTCGCGAAGACAATTGGAAATAACTCTTTCTTTGAGAGGTTTTTGTATAACGTGTAAAGAGAGTTTCTAAAATTATAATAGGTTTTCTGTGGGCTGCTTTTATGAAGCGTAGCTCCACCTACATGGTATACCACAGACTCAGGAATACTGTAAATTTTACCATCGTTTAGCTGCAATCGCCAGCATAAGTCAATCTCCTCTTGATGGGCAAAGTAATCTTCATCCAATCCTCCAGCATCCCAATAGGCATCGCGACGAACTACAAGGCAAGCTCCGCTTGCCCAGAATATTGGTATAGCAATATTATATTGCTCTGTATCCTTTTCTATGGTTTCAAAAATTCTACCTCGACAATAAGGAAATCCATATTTATCGATAAAACCTCCGGCGGCGCCAGCATACTCAAAATATTCTCGATTGTTATAATCTTTAATCTTCGGTTGGGTGGCAACGATTTCGCTATTTTCTTTAAATGCTGTAAGATGGGGTTCAATCCAATTTTCAGTAACTTCTACATCACTATTTAATAGGATATATATATCCTCTTTTACCTGTTTCAATGCTTTTTGATATCCGCCAGCATAGCCTAAATTTTCATGATTCTGAATCCATGTAATTTCTGGGTAATGTTGGGTTACATAGGCTTTGGAATTGTCTGTAGAATTATTGTCGGCAACATAAATATGTGCTTTCGGTGAAAATTCTACAACAGCAGGTAAGAACTTTTGTAAAAGCTCTACACCATTCCAATTAAGTATTACAACAGCAACAGTCATTGAGTATCTATTTAGGTATATGCTATTCGCGTGTAAACTTAGGTAATTCCCTTAGAAAACTATAGCGTTCTTCTTTCCATTCCATTTGGCAGTAGTAATGATTTATTCCATTGGTTACCATTAGATAATCAGCACGTAAGGTATAGTTGTAACGAGCAATCTGATCGAAAGTGTCTTGCGTTATAGGTACTTGTGGCGCTTTACATTCTACTACCAAAGCTATAGTGCCATCGGGTTTGTATCCAACTATGTCGTAACGTTTCTGAATACCTCTAACTAGGATTTGCTTTTCCACATTGAGTAAAGATGGAGAATATTTCTTTTCTTGTATGAGATACTGAACTGTATGCGCACGAACCCATTCTTCGGGTGTGCACACCACAAATCTTTTACGGATACTATCAAATATCAACGTATTATTTTCCGTATTTTTGAGGCGAAAAGTATAGTTTGGGAAATTAAGCTTCTGCATAGAAGGCAAAACTACATTTTTTAAATTATAAATACATATAAATCAATCCATAGAAAATAGCTATTCGTGTCTGTAAAAAAAGCGCAAAGTATTCTTGTAGATATAAAGAAAGGTAATATTGCTCCAATATATTTTTTAATGGGAGAAGAGTCTTATTATATCGACTTGATTTCGAAATATATTGAAACCCATGTTTTATCTGAAGAAGAGAAAGGGTTTAATCAAACTGTATTTTACGGAAGAGATATTAGTGTAGATGAAATAGTGTCTTATGCTAAGCGTTATCCACTTATGGCCGAGAAACAGGTTATTATAATAAAAGAGGCACAAGATTTATCAAGAAGTTTAGACGCATTACAGCCTTATATTGAAAATCCTATGCCCTCTACCGTATTGGTGTTTTGTTATAAATATAAATCTTTGGATAGACGAAGAAAAATAACCAAAACGCTGGCTAAAAATGCAGTGCTCTTCGAAAGTAAAAAGCTATACGATAACCAGGTGCCATCTTGGTTACAATCCGTAGCAAAAGAAGAAGGCTATACAATTAGTCCTAAAGCTACCCATATGCTTGTGGAGTTTTTAGGAACGGATTTAAGTAAGATTAAAAACGAACTAGATAAACTCCAGTTAATAGTACCTAAAGGAGCTGAGATAACTCCGGAACATGTAGAAGAGAATATTGGAATTAGTAAAGACTTTAATAATTTTGAATTGCAAAATGCGATAGGAACAAAGAATTATAAGAAAGCTTTTCAAATAACGCAGCATTTTGCACAAGATACATCTAGTAATCCATTTGTATTAACACTGTCCTTAATGCATAGTTTTTTTACTAGACTTTTAAAATACCATGCTTTAGAAAACAAGGGCCAAGCACCAAAAGTTTTAGGTGTGTCCCCTTACTTTATAAACCAATATAGGGACGCAGCACAAGCTTATCCTATACGTCGTGTAACTGCTATTTTAGCAGAGTTGCGAGAGTTAGACTTAATGAGTAAAGGAGTTGGAGCAAGCAACCTCACTCACGATGACCTATTAAAAGAGTTGTTGATTCGTGTATTTACATAACCCGCAAAAAGTATCATGAGATTTTAATGCGGGTTAGGTGATAATCTATTGTAAAGGGATGTTACGCCTATCGAACTAAATTAAGAACGGTCTATAGAATGCTTTCCTGGACCAATTAATCCAATGCTTACAAAACCGATTAAAAACACTAAAGCCAATTCTTTACTACCTCCAAAAGGATCATTTGCATGGAATATAAAGAAAGCTACTGCCATGGTAAGTGCAGTAGGAACCGTGGCCAATCTAGTTTTATAACCAATGATTATTAAAATGGGGAAGACTACTTCTGCGAGCGCTGCCAAAATTAAAGTAGGGGCTTGTCCAATCCCGATAGGATCAGCGAATTCCATATTACCATTTATAATATTCATTAATTTTGGATATCCATGACCAATTATCATGGTGAGTCCAAGTCCTACGCGAAGTAAAAGTAAGCCGATGTCTTTCATAAGAAATAATGTTAAGGGTTTTTAAAAATACTTAAATTCTTTATGCAAAATACGAAATAAATATTTAATGTACTTTTGCAAAACAAAATAAGAATCTATGAAAAAAATATCCGCATGGATATCTGCTGCACGTTTACGAACTTTACCACTATCCGTTGCTGGAATTATAGTGGGGACCGCTGCTGCTATTCCTATAAATAAATTTTCTATATCCATCTTTGCATTGGCACTGTTGACTACGTTAGGACTTCAGGTACTTTCCAATTTTGCAAACGATTATGGAGATGGCATAAAAGGGACTGACAACGAGGATAGATTAGGACCTGTACGTGCTATGCAAGGAGGATTGTTATCCGAAAAGGAGTTGCGTAACGGTATTGTTGTAACTTCTATAATAACGCTTGTAATTGCTTGTATATTAATTTATGTAGCTTTTGGCGAAGCGCATTTTGGGATATCCTTGTTGTTTTTCTTCTTAGGTGTTGCTTCTATAGCTGCTGCGATAAAATATACGGTGGGCAAATCGGCATACGGTTATCGAGCAATGGGCGATTTATTTGTGTTTTTGTTTTTTGGTTTACTAAGTGTTATTGGCGGATACTATTTATATAGTTATTCCGTAAAAGAATATATTGTGCTTCCTGCAATTACCGTTGGACTGCTAAGCACGGCTGTGTTGAATATTAACAATATGCGAGACGAAGCATCGGATAGAAAGGTGAATAAAAACACTATTGCCGTTATTCTAGGTTCCAAAAAAGTGAAGATATACCATATAAGTCTAATTCTTATCGCTTTTTTCGCAGCCTTGATTTACGCTCTTGCTCAGTGGAAGCATACAGAAGTCTTGGGTTTAATTCCACTTCTTGCATTTCTTCCGTTGTTTAAAAACATTATGGTGGTTTGGAAAAACAAAAGTCCAGCACTATTAGACCCAGAGTTAAAGAAAATAGCACTATCTACATTCGCTTATTCCATTCTGTTCTTTATCGTTCATGCCGTGGTTTAAAAAAACATACAGACCTAAGTGCTCGGAGCATTGTATTTTGTATATTTAGGCTTGAGTTTTTCAAGGCTATTTGCTTTGAAAATGAATACGACATTAAACTGATAAAATAGAAGGCAATTATGAAAATTACTTTTTACGGCCATAATAGTTTGGCATTAGAAATAGGAGGAAAGAACATACTCGTAGATCCGTTTATAAGTGGCAATCCACTGGTAGATGGTAAGATTGATATCTATGACTTAAAGGCAGATTACATCTTATTAACCCATGCCCACGAAGACCATACGCTGGATGCCGAAGCTATTGCTAAAAATACAGGAGCAGTAATTGTAAGTAACTTCGAAATCGCTACCTATTACGAGAAAAAAGGAATTGAAGTACACCCAATGAACCATGGCGGAAAGTGGGACTTTGATTTTGGTACAGTAAAATATGTTGTAGCCATACACACTAGCTCTTTCCCAGATGGTACATATGGTGGCCAGCCAGGAGGCTTTGTGATAGAAGGCGAACATAAAAATATCTATATCGCAGGTGATACTGCATTAACCATGGATATGAAGCTTATTCCACGCTACACAAAATTAGACTTAGCTATTTTACCAATTGGCGATAACTTTACCATGGATGTAGACGATGCCATTATTGCAAGCGATTTCGTAGAATGTGATAAGGTGATGGGAGTGCATTTCGATACGTTTGGATTTATTGAGATAGATCATGACGAAGCGAAAAAGAAATTTTACGATGTTGGAAAGGATTTAATGTTATTTAAAGTAGGAGAATCTTTCGAATTATAAAATATGATTAAAGCAAACTATCAAAAGCATATATTAGAGTTTAAAAGACCTAGTGGAACTTCCAGAGGCGTATTAAAAACCAAGGAAACTTGGTTTTTAATGCTTTATAGAGAGGGCAAATGGGGAATAGGAGAATGCGGTATATTACGTGGATTAAGCGTTGACGACAGACCGGACTATGAGGCTAAATTAGCATGGACTTGTAAAAACATAAACTTAGACAGAGATACCTTAATGGAAGAATTAAAAGAATTTCCTTCCATTCAAATAGGGTTGGAAACCGCCTTCTTGTCTTTGAATAGCAAATCGCATCCTTATGAATTATATCCTTCTAAGTTTACTACATCCGAAGATGCGATTGATATCAATGGCTTAATTTGGATGGGGAGCGAAGCTTTTATGAAAGAGCAAATTGCGGAAAAGCTAGAAGAAGGATTTTATTGCATAAAGATGAAAATTGGTGCTATAGATTTCAATACAGAAATTAAACTGCTAGAGGCTATCCGAAAAGAATACTCTGCCAAAGAAATTGAATTGCGTGTAGATGCAAACGGTGCATTTACACCTGAAGAAGCTATGGGTAAGTTAGAAAAGTTAGCAGAGTTAGACCTACATTCTATAGAACAACCCATAAAGCAAGGCCAATGGCAAGAAATGGCAAGATTATGTGAGGAAACACCATTGCCAATTGCGTTGGACGAAGATCTAATCGGAGTAATAGACCAAGATCAGCAGAAGAAGCTTATAGAAACCATTCAGCCACAATATATTATTTTAAAACCGAGTTTGGTAGGTGGGTTTTCTGGCAGTGACCATTGGATAAAAATAGCCGAGAACTCGAATGTAGATTGGTGGATTACTTCTGCACTAGAAAGCAATATCGGTTTAAATGCCATTGCACAGTACACCTATTCTAAAAACAGCCCACTGCCACAAGGCTTAGGGACAGGCTCGCTATATACCAATAACATTCCTTCACCGCTAGAGGTAAAAGATGGGAAACTACATTATGGAAAGTCGACCCAATGGAAACTAGACGGGATTATTGAATTATAATAAAGAGAATCGGATGTTTATAGAAAATGGTTTTAAAGGGTTGCATCGTTCATGGATGTACCTAGTGGGTAGTATTCTAACTTTTTTCGCCTCGCAAATCGGAGGCGTGTTTTTGCTGTTTATGGTGGCAATGCAACTTACTAAAGAGGGAAGAAGTGTCGAGGAGGCAACCAATCAAAATGTTTTGATGTCTACTCTAGATTCTAACCTAACCTTATTTTTAATGCTCTTAGGTTTCGTTTTTGGACTAATAGGCTTGTTTTTAATAGTACGATATCTGCATAAACAAAAAATAAAGGACCTAACCACTACACGAAGTAAAGTAGATTTTCGGAGGATAGTTTTTGGGTTTTTACTGGTAAGCATTCCTGCAGTAGTATTGACCCTTATAGGATATATTATAAGTCCAGAGGATTATATAGTGCAGTTCGATTTATACCCTTTTCTGATATTGTTTGTTATAGTTATTATTTTTATCCCTATTCAAACTAGTTTCGAAGAGTATATTTTTCGGGGTTATCTTATGCAAGGAATCGGTGTAAATACCAAGAGTAGATTTGCCGCATTGCTCATAACCTCTGTTGTTTTCGGATTGCTTCATATTGCAAATCCAGAGGTAGAGAAGTTGGGGTATTTTGTTATGGTTTACTATATCGGAACAGGCTTGTTTTTAGGACTTATAACGTTAATGGATGAAGGTATGGAGCTGGCATTAGGATATCATGCAGGAAATAATATTATTGCGGCATTGCTAGTATCTGCTGATTGGACTGCATTTCAAACAAACTCTATATTAAAAGATATTTCCGAACCATCTGTCGTATCTGAAGTTGTTTTAGGGGTATTTGTCCTTTTCCCTATTTTCTATATAATCTTATCTAAAAAATATAATTGGACAGGATTTCGTGAAAAGGTGTTCGGCAAGGTACAAGAACCGAAAGTTGAAATTGAAGAGGCTATATAATTATGTGGAAAGCTGAAATACATCCAGAGTTTAAACTACAAGGAATAAGTAATACAAGTGAAAAAACTTGGTTAGACTATGCAAAAACATTGCAAGAATCTAAACAAGATGATGTTTTAGCTATTGGTAATTTTCTTGTAGAGTGGCTGATTGATTCAAATACTATTTGCTTGACTACATCCGGATCTACAGGAATACCGAAACCTATTTATTTGCAAAAGCAACACATGATTAATAGTGCTAAAGCCACAGCAAAGTATTTTGATTTACAAGCTGGGACCACAGCTTTGCTTTGCATGCCAGCAAGATTTGTAGCGGGAAAAATGATGTTAGTCCGTGCGATGCAAATGGGATGGGAACTTGATTATGTACCATCATCAAAAAATCCGTTAAAGGCAGAAAAACTATATGATTTTGTTGCGATGACACCTTATCAAGTTTATCATAGTTTGGATGAATTGTACAAAGCAAAGAGTGTTTTAATTGGAGGTGGAGCAGTAGATGTAGCGTTGCATAAACAATTACAAAAAAGCAAAACAAAAGCTTTTGCAAGCTATGGAATGACGGAAACTTGTTCACATGTAGCTTTACGCCCAATAAATGGTCCAGAAGCTACTAAGGTTTACCAAGCAACAGAAAATGTTTCGTTTTCCTTGGACGATAGGGGTTGTCTAGTTATCAATGCACCTAAAGTGCACGATGGTATATTGACAACGAATGATATTGTTGATTTAAAATCGGATACTACCTTCGAGTGGAAAGGACGATTCGATTCGGTGATCAATTCTGGAGGAATAAAAATTCATCCAGAAATGGTAGAGCAAAGACTCGCAGAACATATAAAGGTTAATTTTTTTATCGGTTCCATGCCCGATGCGATATTCGAAAAAAAAGTAATTTTACTCATAGAAAGCAAAGTGCCCATAGCAGAAAAAATACTACAAAAAGCTTTTAGCTCTTTAGGCAAATACGAGATTCCGAAAGAGGTGTTTTATTTAGAAAGCTTTAAATGGACCGATACGGGGAAAATTCAACGAAAAGCTACTTTAAAATTATTAGAGGATAATTAATGTAACAATTAACTGCTAAAGTTCACTAATAGGGTATAACAATATAATTTAAAGTAAGAATGAAGTTTTTAAACCGTGTATTAGCCACAGTAACCTGAATATTTGTATTCCTTTTCATTTGTTTCTTTCTGCTGTTTATAGTAGGATATTTTGTTTCTAAAATAGGAGCAGACGATACTAAAGTAGCGGAAAATAGCATATTAGAATTACGCTTAAACTTTCCTATACAAGATAATGCAGGAAATTTAAAGTTCAAGGATTTCCCATTTTTAGATGAAAATAAAAAAGATGGTCTTTTCGACTTGGTAAATGCCATAGACTATGCAAGTACCGATGATAATATTAAAGGAATTACCATAGAGCCAAAATTCCTAAATGCAGGTATAACGCAAACAAAAACTTTGCGAGAAGCGTTAATTCGTTTTAAGGAATCTGGCAAGTTCGTTACGGCCTATGCAGATATCTATACTCAATTAGATTACTATTTGAGTTCGGTAGCAGATACCATTTATATAAATCCTGTTGGTGATTTAGATTTTCGAGGATTAGCTACAGAACTGCTGTACATGAAAGATATCCAAGAAAAAACGGGGGTGAAAATGGACGTAATCCGTTTAGGTAAATATAAAAGTGCTGTTGAACCGTTTTTAGACAGTGAAATGAGTGAGGCTAATAGAGAACAAATCTCTTCTTATCTAAATTCCATTTGGTCTAATTTACGAAAAGAAATAGGTGAAAGCAGAAACCTAGATATGGATTATCTAGATGAGATAGCAAATGATTTATTGGCAAGAACACCAGAACGAGCTGTTGAGGTAGGACTGGCCGATAAAATTGCATATTATAGTGAATACGAAGCGGTACTTCGCAACGCATTAGGTGTGAAGGAAGAAAAAGAAATAGAACGTATTAACTTAGTTGATTATACCGTTAAGATAGGAAGACAAAACGCTTATAAGTATAACAAGGATAAAATAGCAGTAATCTATGCTCAGGGCGAAATCGTATATGGCGATGGAGGTGTTAAGAAGATTGGCCCTAAAGAAATGAATGATGCTATTATAAAAGCAAAAAATGATAAAGCTGTAAAAGCAATTGTCCTTAGAGTAAATTCACCAGGTGGTAGTGCACTTACTAGTGAATTGATTTGGAAAGAACTAGAAGAAGCTAAAAAAGTCAAGCCTGTAATTGTTTCTATGGGAGATTTTGCTGCATCGGGAGGATATTATATCGCCGCTGGTGGGGATAAAATATTTGCAGAGCCAACTACCATTACTGGGAGCATAGGTGTATTTGGAATGTTACCGAATATAAAAGGATTAGCAGACAAGATTGGTATCAACGCTCAACAGGTTACTACCAATGACAATGCGATTCTATTCTCTGTTTTCGAGGAAATGACGGAGTCTCAAGAGGAATATATCCGTGAAAACATTTTAGAGGTATACGACTTGTTCAAAAAGCGAGTTGCTGATGGTCGTGGAATGACCTTAGATGAAGTAGAAGAAATAGCACAAGGGAGAGTGTGGACTGGCGAAGAGGCCTTAAGTTTAGGCTTAGTTGATGCACTAGGTGGATTAGACGCTGCCTTGCAATATGCTGCAGAGCAGGTAGACTTAGAAAATTACCAAATAAAGGAGTATCCTGAGTTTAATATAGACTTACAGCGAATGCTGCGTAGTTATGGAATAACGCAAACTGCTGATGATTTTGTTAAAGAAGCAGTAGGCGAGGACTTATTCAACATTTTAGAACAAGCTAAAGAGCAAACGGAGCGTAAAGGAGTACAGTTACTATTTCCATATAGCACAAAGATTCAGTAGTAGTATAAAGCCTATGTAAAATAAAAAAAGGATTCGATGAAAGTCGAATCCTTTTTTTATTTCTATTTATTTTAAGCATCACACTTGTAATACCCCCATATTAAACTCTTTTTCTATCGGAGCGTGATTAGCAGCTTCGATTCCCATAGATATCCATTTTCTTGTATCTAGCGGATCGATTACTGCATCTGTCCATATTCTAGAGGCGGCATAGTAAGGTGAAATTTGCTCGTCGTAAGTGGCCTTAATTTTATCGAATAACTCTTTTTCCACTTCTGGTGTAATTTCCTTTCCTTGTTTTCTTAAGGAGGCAGTTTCAATTTGTAATAATACTTTGGCCGCACTGTTACCACTCATAACTGCAAGCTCTGCACTTGGCCAAGCTACAATTAACCTAGGGTCGTATGCTTTTCCACACATCGCATAGTTTCCTGCACCATAAGAGTTTCCTACTACTATAGTGAATTTAGGAACCACCGAGTTGCTTACTGCGTTTACCATTTTAGCACCGTCTTTAATAATGCCTCCGTGTTCACTTTTGCTTCCTACCATAAACCCAGTTACGTCCTGTAAAAACACCAAAGGAATTTTCTTTTGGTTACAATTGGCTATAAAACGCGTTGCTTTATCGGCACTGTCGCTATAGATAACACCACCAAACTGCATTTCACCTTTCCCATCTTTCATAACCTTTCGTTGGTTGGCAACAATTCCTACTGCCCAACCATCTATGCGTGCATATCCGGTAAGTATGGTTTTACCATAGTCTTTTTTGTACTGCTCAAATTCCGAGTTGTCTACTAGTCTTTCAATTATTTCTAACATGTCATACTGCTCGGTACGAGCTGCAGGAAGAAGACCGTAAATCTCTTCTGGATCCTTTGCAGGCTTCTTGCTTTCTACGCGATTAAACCCTGCTTTATCTGTATCTCCAATTTTGTCTACTATATTCTTTATAATGTCTAGCGCATCTTCATCATCTTTTGCTTTATAATCGGTAACACCACTTATCTCACTATGCGTAGTTGCACCACCTAGAGTTTCGTTGTCAATGCTTTCACCGATAGCCGCTTTTACTAAATAACTTCCAGCAAGGAAAATACTTCCAGTTTTCTCCACTATAATAGCTTCATCGCTCATAATAGGTAAGTACGCACCACCTGCAACACAGCTTCCCATAACAGCAGCAATTTGGGTAATACCCATACTACTCATTATGGCATTGTTTCTGAAGATTCGTCCGAAGTGTTCTTTGTCAGGAAAAATCTCATCTTGCATAGGCAAGAATACTCCCGCACTATCTACTAGGTAGATTATTGGCAGTTTATTTTCAATAGCAATTTCTTGGGCACGTAAATTTTTCTTTGCAGTGATAGGAAACCATGCGCCAGCTTTAACGGTAGCATCGTTTGCAACTACTATACATTGGCGGCCTTTTACATAACCTATTACGGCTACTACACCACCACTAGGACAACCTCCATGCTCTTCGTACATTCCTTCGCCTGCAAAAGCAGCGATTTCTATACGCTTTGCATCTTTGTCTAGTAAATAATCAATTCGTTCTCTGGCCGTTAATTTTCCTTGGTCGTTAAGTCTTTTAATTCGCTTTTCGCCTCCACCTTTACGAACAACAGCCAATCGCTTTCGTAAATCGGCAACCGTCAGCTTATTGTGGTCTTCGTTCTTATTAAATTTGATATTCATGTGCTTATTTTATTAACAGCTAGCTAAAATACAAAACTTTAAAATTACGTTGGGAGATTCCTAGAATAATTACCGATATTTGCAGATGGAAATTACGAGTATTACAAATTGTAAAAATTAATACAGCAAAATGATGAATAAAAATACCGTACTGGCATGGGCCACTCTTATTATGGTAATAATGGGGTTGTTGTTAATTACCCTTGGCCTTACAAAGTACAACGAAATAGCTGGATGGGGTTTTGCAAGTGTAGGAATTGGGTTTTTGGCGATTGGATGGGTATTTAACGCATTGAAAGGACGTGTTTAATACGTCGATTAATTCATTAATTTTAATTTTATAAAGATGGCAGACGATAAAAAAGTTATTTTCTCGATGTCTGGAGTAAGCAAGACATATCCTGGAGCACAAACTCCGGTACTAAAGGATATTTATCTTAGCTTTTTCTATGGCGCAAAAATCGGGATATTAGGACTTAACGGAAGTGGTAAGTCAACCCTTCTGCGAATCATTGCAGGAGAGGATACCAACTATAGAGGGGATGTTGTTTTTTCGCCAGGATATAGCATTGGTTATTTAGAACAAGAACCACAGTTAGATGAAAATAAAACGGTTATCGAAGTTGTAAAGGAGGGAGTACAAGAAGTAGTAGACGTTCTGGATGAATACAATAAGATAAACGATATGTTCGGTTTGCCAGAGGTTTATGAGAATCCAGAGAAAATGGAGGAACTCATGAACAAGCAAGCTAAACTTCAAGATAAGATAGATGCTACCAATGCATGGGAATTAGATACCAAGCTAGAAATCGCAATGGATGCGCTTAGAACCCCAGAATCCGATAAGAAAATCGGTGTTTTATCTGGAGGTGAAAGACGACGCGTTGCGCTATGTAGATTACTACTACAAGAACCAGATATTCTCCTCTTGGATGAGCCTACCAACCACTTGGATGCAGAAAGCGTTCACTGGTTAGAGCACCACCTAGCACAATTTAAAGGAACGGTAATTGCTATTACGCACGACCGTTACTTCCTAGATAATGTAGCTGGATGGATATTAGAGTTGGATAGAGGGGAAGGTATTCCATGGAAAGGAAACTACTCTTCATGGTTAGATCAAAAATCAAAACGATTAGCACAAGAACAAAGACAAGCAAGTAAGCGTCAAAAAACACTTGAGCGTGAGTTGGAGTGGGTTCGACAAGGTGCAAAAGGTCGACAAACCAAACAAAAGGCAAGGCTTAATAATTATGATAAGTTACTGAGTCAAGATCAAAAGCAATTAGAAGATAAATTGGAAATCTACATTCCAAACGGTCCACGATTAGGTACGAATGTTATTGAGGCCAAAAATGTATCAAAAGGATATGGCGATAGATTGCTTTATGAGGATCTAAACTTTAAGCTTCCACAAGCAGGAATTGTAGGGGTTATTGGTCCAAACGGAGCAGGTAAAACCACCATATTCCGTATGATTATGGGGGAAGAAACCCCTGATAGCGGAACGTTTGAGGTAGGAGACACGGCAAAGATCGCTTATGTAGACCAAACACACTCAAATATAGATCCTGAGAAAACCATATGGCAAAACTTCTCCGATGAGCAAGAGTTAATTATGATGGGCGGTAGAGAGGTTAATTCTAGAGCCTATTTAAGTAGATTTAACTTTAGTGGTAACGAGCAAAATAAGAAGGTATCGACTTTGTCTGGTGGTGAAAGAAACCGTTTGCATTTAGCGATGACCTTAAAAGAGGAAGGAAACGTATTGCTTTTAGATGAGCCTACGAACGATTTAGATGTGAACACCTTACGTGCTTTAGAAGAAGGACTAGAAAACTTCGCTGGATGTGCGGTAGTCATTTCTCACGACCGTTGGTTCTTAGATAGAATTTGTACGCATATCCTTGCATTCGAAGGCGATAGCCAAGTGTATTTCTTTGAAGGTGGATTTAGTGAGTACGAAGAAAATAAACGTAAACGTCTAGGTGGCGATGTAATGCCGAAGCGTATTAAGTACAAGAGATTAATCCGTTAATTAGAATGATGAAAAGAATATTTGGAGTAATTCTGTTATCTAGTTTATTGTTCGCTTGTGGTGCAAATAAAAGCATTCCATTAGGACAAAAACAATTGGCTTATGAAGCTGCTGGAAACGATGTAGCAAATATTCAATTGGGACTGTACGATAGCAAGCAATTCGTTTTTGAGGTTACACCAGTTTCACCAGAAATAGGTGATGATGCAGATATAAAGGAAGTTGGAACCTATACCGAAGAAGATAATTGGTATGTATTGCATTTTCCAGAGAAAACAGAATTCGATGTATATGCACTATTTGATCAAGAGCTAGACGGCACTGATTGGTATGAAATCATTGATAAAAATACCGTGAAAATCCGAAAAGATATAGATGCGTTTTATCTCTGGGGTATTCTTATAGAAAGAAAATAGTTATTTATAATATAGAATTTAAAAGCGAGTGGAGATAATTCCACTCGCTTTTTTGTTTACAATTGTATTTTAATCCTACTCTTTAACAAATAAAAAATTCCCACCACCTTGCAGTAATCTAAAAGAATCTTCTTCTGGAATAAATACCATTTTTAACCCAGCCATTTTATAAGTAAAGGTGTGTGGTTCATCCTCACAGTGTAATTCTAAGGAAGGCTGTCCAGTTGCTTGTACGCTTAAACCTCTATCACTTTTTCTAACGGTTATCTTTAAAGGGATTTGGTTGGAACTGTATACGCCAATATATTGTTCTTGGTCTGCTTCGGTGAGTTGACAAGCATCAAAAGTTGGAATGGTTACCTCACCTTTTCCTGTGGCTGCTTGCAGTATGGAAACTCCCATATCATTTAAAGAAAAACGTGTGCCATTGCTCAAGATACTATATCCTATTTTTTCGTATGGTAAATAGCCGAAAAAGGATTGAAAACCATCTATTCCTCCAGAGTGGCCATAACCGATTATTTCATGAAATGGAAAAGTAATAATTCCCAGACCAAAACTATCTTTCGTATCCAACATTTCTTGCATGCTCGCTGGACTTAATATGTTTCCTGAAAACAAATGGTTAGCAAACTTATTTAAATCAGAAACAGTAGAAAATATGGCGCCAGCACCTAAAGGAACCGAATAGTGCGTTTTTGGTTGCTCTGTCCAAGCATCTTGATATAAGTACGACGCTGCTACATCCAAAGATTTGTTAGAAGGATATCCAAAATAGGTTTCATTTAGATTAAGAGGCTCTAAGATTTTCTCTTGTAGAATACTTGCGTAATCTTTTTTATATAGATCCTCCAGAATATAAGTCAGTAGTATATAATTGGAATTGCTATAAGCAAAATGAGAACCTGGTTCGAAAGCACTGGTGTATTTTTCTATTCGCTCCAACATGTCTTCTCGAGTTTGCTCTTTGGTATTCCATTCTAAATAATCGAATTCATTTGTGATGTTAGGAATACCACTACGATGCTGTAATAGATTTTTTATACTGATTTTATCTGCATTATATAGATTCGGATAGAAGTTGTCTAAAGTAGAGTCTAAATCCATTTTACTTTCTTCTATTGCCATTAAGATCAGCGTGGCAGTATAGGTTTTGGTGATGGACCCAATGGCGTAATGCGTTTTGGAACTAGCTTTTTTGTCCATTTCTATATTGCTATAACCTAAACTTCGTTCGTAAAGAATACTGTCGTTTTGAATTAACTGAACACTTCCCATAAACTGATTGTGTTCCTCTAGCTTATCGAAGAGCAAGTTTAAATCTTTTAGCTCTTTGTTTTGTGCTAGGGCTCCTGTAAAGCATAAATAGCTCAGGAAATATAATAGTATTTGTTTTTTCATGATTTTTGATTGAGAATGAAATGCGAAGCGTATTAAGTTCTAAATATAGCGAAATAACTGGATTACTAGCTTTGCCTAAATAAAAAAGACGAGAACAGCTCTCGTCTTTATAGTATATAAAAATAAATATTTTGTTTATTGGAATCTTCTACCTCTAGCTGCTCGTTGTGCGCCTTTTCCGAAGTGTTGGCGAGGATGTCTTGCCATTTTCATTTGGTCTTGCATCATTTTTATTTGCTCGCCTAACATATTGTGTTTGTCTAATCTTTTTGCTTCTGCCATAAGCTTTTCCGCTTCAATACGTCTGTTTTTGGTCATAGCAATTCCAGCAAGGTTTAGCTTGGTCATCGCCATATCGGTACTCATAGAAAGTCCGAGTTCTTCTGCTTTTCTAAAATGCTTTTCCGCTTCGTTAATATTGGTTTGCGAAAGCATTAATCCATGTATATAATTGTAATATCCTTCTTGTTTAGGAACCAAAGCAGCGCTAGGATTTTTTATTTTATCTAACCACTTTTTAGCGCCTTCGAAATCTTGTTTACGCAAACGCAGGAAGGCTAACAAAATCATTTCGTTCTTAAAATATAGGAAGATAAATACTCCCGACAAAAGAACGTACATTATACCGTTCCCAATAAATCCTTCGATAAACTGCCAAATCGCATACGCGAAAATCAGCACAGCAAGTATTAGTTTGTAAACTTTATTAAACATAAATGTGTTTTTCTTTTATTTCTGCAAAGGTATGAAATATCCAATGAACTTGGGTAGAAATTTATATTTCAAAAAATCTTGAAATACAAGGGTTAGAGATTTCTAGTTGATTTTAATCTGAAATAACACTTCGGGAAATGGTATGTTTATTTTAAATGAGTAATAATTATTCTGTATAGTAGTTGAGTTATATTTTGTATTTTAGATAATATATTGGATAAAGTTTGTTTGTTCGGGGGATAGGTATCTTTATGTTAATTATTAGCTTAGTATCGGAAAAGCAATGAAAAGTATACAAGAGTCACGCATCATGAAAACACTACTTACTTATAATAACTTACCGCACTTATTAAACTTAAGCGCAATACTATTCTTCCTTGGGATGCTATTCCCTTCATCAGCCCATGCCCAGCACGAAGATCTACTCGATAAAACTTGGTATTTATATAAGGTAGAAGTAGAGGGGGTTACCTATCCTTATCATTCTTTGGAATTGCAAAGTGGCGATGAGTCAAATATAGAAATCATAATAGAAAATGAATTAGACGGAATTATTCAAATGTATGGTTGTCCAGGTAGTGGATGTGCTTATTATGTTGATTTTATAGAAGAAGAAAATAAAATGATTTTGGTTGATAAGATATGTCTTGCATCATATCCCTGTTATGGATATGACGATTATATTGCTGGATATGCGGAAATAACAAGTTACTTTAATGCTTTTTATGAAAACTTTGGTTCTACTATAGACTATGACTGGCAAACTATAGATGCTATTTCATATTTGATATTTACCGATGAAGATGGAGATAAACTATATTATACGGAAGAAAATTTATCTATTGCTGACTTCGAAGAACTTGGTTTTTCTATTTATCCAAATCCTACGCAAGATTGGTTGCATATTCATTTAGAAGAGTTATCTAATAATACCAGTTTGGAGGTTTATGATGTTCAGGGAAAGTTGTT
>DATGSX010000054.1:0-10560 GCA_035302145.1 Flavobacteriaceae bacterium
TCTACATTTAATCGATTTAGCAAATCGGTATTGGTCGATGATAATATCGCATTTGCATCCATTTGTGAAGCATTGGTTTCCAATGCTTTTTTTAAATTTTCATTGGATTTAGTCAATCGCTCACGCAAGTCACTCATCTCCGTTTCTAAGTTTTCCACCCTGCTTTGCGAGGCTTCTAATTGACGCTCTAACTGTCTTTTGCTCTGCGCAGAGACGGTGGTAGTACATACTATTGCTAGTAGTAAAGAACTAAATTTAATTAATTTCATAATCCAAAGTATTATACGTAATTCAGCTTAAGTGAATCTTTATCCTGTTTATAGGGGCGAAAAATACAATATATAAATAGAATAAACTGTAAAAATTTCGGAGTTCCCATTCTTTTATAATAGCACTCTTGAGAATCCGCCTTTTGCATAGAATGTTTGTTTAGGTTAATATGCCAATGGTTCTGTAAGATCTATATATAAATAATCTAGGCAAACTATAATTTAGTCACAGCTTAATTAAAACTACTTATGCTGCATTATGGAATTAAGCCATGTTGTTTTGTAGGACCCTAGCTTGTGGTTATTAAAGTTTAGATAGAGCTTTTTACATCTATCAGACATTAAATTAATCATAATTGGCGTTAAGGTTTTGTTTGTTTGGGAGTAGTTGTCATTAATCAATTGTAAGTTTATATATAAGTAAAACAAACAATTAATTAAAAACTTGAGTTATGGGCAATTTAAAATGGAAAGGTCGTTGGAACCAAATCAAAGGTAAGGTAAAGCAAGAATATGGCGAACTAACCGATAATGATTTGAAGTATGTGGAGGGAAAAGAAGAAGAATTACTTGGAAAACTTCAGGAAAAAACCGGAAAGACCAAAGAGGAGGTCGAAAAATGGTTAAACAAACTATAGTATTCCCATCATAAAACAAGGTGAAAGATCCTAAATTAATAACTTGTTCTAGTAAGTGTAAAATTTGCTAGAACATGTTTATTAAGTAGAACTAAAAACGAAACTTAACCATCCAACTATGGGACGAATACTTTATATTATTGTGGTAGTTTTGATATTGATTTGGGCTATAGGCTTTTTAGGAGGACTTATAACCAATGGACTTATTCATACCCTTCTAGTCGTTGCTGCTATTATTTTCTTGTATAGGATAATAAGTGGTTCAAAAAAATCTTAAAAAAATATTACACTATCTGCTAAACCGTTTCTTATAAATTTAAGAAGCGGTTTTTCTTTTATAGGAGGCTAGGAATAATGGCCACACTATGTAAGACTATCTTTTTGAACTCGATTAATTGTTTATCTTTGATTTATGTCCGAAACAGTAGATGATAAGCAAGTTTTTAGCCTCTTACAGGTAACGCGTAGTGTACAGAGAACCATAGCGCAACGCTATGCGAGAACCTATTGGATAAAAGCAGAGATGAATAAGCTCAATCATTATACGCATTCCGGACATGCTTATCCCGACTTGGTAGAAAAAAAGGATGGTAAGGTCGTTGCTGAAATGCGCGGAACGATTTGGCGTAGCACCTACCAACGTATCAACAAAGAGTTTATAAAATACCTTGGCGAACCTATAAAGGATGGTATAAGCTTGGTATTCGAGGCTAGTGTAACGTACCACCCCATGTATGGAATAGGGCTTAATATTGTAGATATAGATGTAAGCTATGTATTAGGCGAGTTAGAAAAAGAGAAAAAAGAAAGTATAGCGAAACTTAAAAAGGAAGGCTTATTTAATAAGAATAAACAACTTCCTTTTCCACTTTTACCAAAACGAGTAGCCATTATATCGGTCGAAACCAGTAAAGGTTTGTCGGACTTTTACAAGATCACCCAAAATAATCCATGGGGATATAAACTAGAGTATACGTTATATCCAGCTTTGTTACAAGGCGATAAATCTATTCCATCTATATTACATCAATTAGCTAGAATTCGTGATAATATGGCAGCCTACGATGTGGTTACTATTATTAGAGGAGGTGGTGGCGAAGTAGGCTTGGCATCGTATAATAATTATAAACTAGCTAGAGCGGTAGCTGAGTTTCCTATTCCAGTTTTAACCGGTATCGGTCATGCCACCAACGAAACGGTATGCGAGATGGTAGCCTATAGAAATGCTATTACTCCGAGCAATTTGGCTGAATTTCTATTGCAGTATTTCCATGATTTTGCCAATACTTTGCATGCAGCCGAACAACAAATCGCCTATCGAGTAGAGAGAAAGTTTAGTGCAGAAAGGCAAAAGATATCGCATAGCATAAATACCATAAATTGGAGCAGTCAAAACTTGGTGCAACGTGCAAAACAAATCTTAGAAAACAATAAGGTTCAAGTAATCGCTGGGAGTTATCGAATATTCGAAGAACAGCGAAGTCAAATAGCGAAGAGTAAAACGATATTGAAATTAGCCGATCCGGTTACGATTCTCAACAAAGGCTTTGCTATGGTTTGGCATAATGGAAAAGTCATTACAAGCAAAACCCAATTGAAAGAAGGGGATACCATAGTAAACCAGCTTCGTGATGGAGAAGTACAAAGTAAGGTTTTAAAAAGCAATGAAAATGGAAGAAAAGAATAACTACACCTACGAAGCAGCGTTTAAAGAGCTGCAAGAGATAGTGCAAAAAATTGAGGCAGGCGATGTGGATATCGATAAGCTATCAGATTATATAAAACGAGCTGGCACTCTGGTGAAAATCTGCGAAACCAAACTCACCGAAACGGAAGAGGAAGTGCAAATTCTTCTTAAGAAATTAGAGAAAGAGGATGAGGAGGTAGAAGACTACGACTCAATCGATGACGATATTTCTCACTCCATTGTAGAAGACGATGACCAGGTCAATGAGGAAAATGGGGCTGCAGATACGCTAGATTCCGAAGAGGATGCCGCTATATAAAGAAATATTGCCTACGATTAGCCTAGCAGCAAAAGGTAGGCATGAAAGGCTGGGAAATATACACCCTCAACAAAAAATATAAGAGAATGAAAAATGCCTTACTTTGGATTACTATCGGTTTAATAAGTGGAGTGGTGCTAGCTGTGTTCTTGATTATTCCTCAGATTCTGTGGGAGGTGAAAGCCTATAACTTATTGTTTGAAGTAAGCTATATCCCATGGTTAAATAAAATGCATCCCGTTTGGTTGATTCAAGGAATATTTCACTTTACCACATGTATTTTTAGCCTATGCATTTTGTATTACCTCTTGGCTTATTTTAAAAAAGAAACCTATCTATGGCTCTATATCACCATCATTGGCATAGGTAGTAGCTTACTTTTCTTCTTAACTCTTCTTGCCGAAAATACCCCGCCTATTACCGATTATGTAGCGTGGCTATTCTGGACTTTAGGCCATGTGTTGTTTAGTATTACGGGCTGGTATTTAATTCAACTTTGGATTGGACAATCACCTAGTAGAGATAAATTTTAAAAATCATCGGATTCTTTCTATTTCTTAATAAAAAGTAAGGATTGCAGTAGAGGTATCTTTTAAGAGTGTATTTCTTCTTTTATTTTCTTTATTTCGAAATTAAACCCTGTAGTTGTCGTGTTATGATATGAAATTATTTATATTATAACATTATAAATTTAATAAAAAGTATAGTATATGATAATTGGCGTACCAAAAGAAGTAAAACCTGATGAAAGTAGAGTGGCGATGCAGCCAGGCGGCGTTAGGGTAATGAAGCGAAATGGACATGAAGTTTTAATCCAAGAAGGCGCAGGGCTAGGGAGTGGTTTTACCGATGAGATGTATGTAGATGCTGGTGCAACAATTTTAAGTGATGTAGAAGAGCTTTGGCAAAAAGCAGAGATGATAATGAAGGTGAAAGAGCCAATGCCCAAAGAATATCCTTATATGCGTGAAGATCAAATTATTTTTACTTTTTTCCATTTCGCAGCAAGTAAAGAGTTAACCCAAGCGGTGATAGATGCGAAAAGTATTGCTATTGCCTATGAAACTGTGGAGGCTGCAGACGGCTCTTTACCATTGCTTATTCCTATGAGTGAAGTGGCAGGAAGAATGGCAGCTCAAGAAGGTGCTGTATTTTTAGAAAAATCCAATGGTGGCTTAGGTATTTTATTAGGAGGAATTCCCGGTGTAGAACCAGCTAAGGTATTGGTATTAGGCGGTGGTGTTGTTGGGGTGAATGCTGCTAAAATAGCCGCAGGAATGGGGGCCGACGTTAGTATTATGGACGTGGACATGACTAAACTACGATACTTAGACGATATCTTGCCAAAAAATATAAATACGGTGTATTCTAGTGAGTCGAATATAAGGGCGATGCTGCCAACGGTTGATTTAATAATTGGTGCGGTACTTATTCCAGGAGCCGAAGCACCAAAGCTAATCACAAGAGATATGCTAAAACAGATGCGTCCAAGAACGGTGATGGTAGATGTGGCCATTGACCAAGGGGGGTGTTTTGAAACTTCAAGACCGACTACCCACGAGAATCCAATATTTTTAGTGGATGGCATTGTGCATTATTGTGTAAGCAATATGCCAGGTGCCGTTCCGTATACCTCTACCATAGGCCTTACCAACTTAACTTTAAATTATGCGCTAGCTATTGCAAATAAAGGCTGGAAGCAAGCACTAACAGACGATAAAGAATTGCAACATGGATTGAACATCGCAAACGGTACCGTTGTATACCAAGAGGTTGCAGAAGCATTTGGAATGGAATGGAAGGCGATAGCTGAGGTGCTTAAATAAAATGCGGATAGTAAAGAGCCAGTGTGGAAGCTATGGTCCGATAAATAAAAAAACAAATACAGTCGCAATATGTCGCAACCGTATTTGTTGTTTTGATAGGACTTTTTACGTAGTAGATACCTTAGTCTACTATCAGTTTTCCTTTCATAATTAGGTGGATACTACAAAAGTAGTCTTCGTTCTTGGTAATTTCTTTTTTCCAAGTATCTCCATTGGCTAAAGCAGGTGAAGCCCAAGCTTTATTAACTTCTGTAACATCGTGCGAAACGAGATCCTTATTTATCCAAACCACTGTATCTCCTTTATGAACCTTTAGCTCTTCCGGATGAAATTTCATTTCTATTATTTCAACCATATGAGTTTGGGGTTCATACACCTCTTGGTTCTTGCAGCCAAAAAGCATTGAAAAGGCTAAGAGGAATAGGATGCCACTCATTTTTGGTTTAAATGTTTCCATTTTTACTAAAGCTTTTTTTGAAGCATTTCGGCATGTTCAAGATGGGCTTCCAAAATAGGAAGCGCTTTTTCTAATAGAGCTTTTAACTCTCCATTCTCAGCTTGGGGTATTAATACAGATTTAACCGCGTCGATTACCGCTTTATGATAGGCTACTTCGTTGTCCACGTATGCCTTATCAAAAGTCATAGCCGATTTTGATTTTAACATGTCCATGGTTGCTTCTGCATTTTCACGATACTGTTTGCTTACCGCATTGTCCATTGGTGTTACCCCCAACTTGGTAACCAACTCCACAGCCATATCGATTACCGCTTGGTGGTCGGCAACCATGGTTTTTGCAAAGTTCACGACCTCAGGGTTCTCCGATTTCTCCATTGCAATGTATGCAAAGTCAATATCATTTTGGTTGGCTACTACAGCTACCGAAGCGATTTCTGCATCAGAAAGTGTTGGTACTTCTTGTGCAAATGCTGATGACAAAAAAGTAATAGAGAATAATAGCACTCCTATTACTAAAACTGATTTTCTAAATTTTTTCATTGTATTGCGTATTAAAGGTTTTTAATAACTAGATAAGAAGTCATGGTGTAGATGGTTTTCCAAATTTTAATGAACCACGTAAGTTTGATGTCGGTTGCGCTATGGGAAAACATTCGCCTTTTTAGATACGTTGGTCTGGCGCTATATACAATTGGCAAGTTATCTAGTTTAAAGATACTAGATGAATACTATAATTAGTCTCAAAGAATAGATAAAACTTAATTAAATAAATGGCTTAAAGTCAATTATTTAAAGGTGGTAAGAGGTAATTTGATGATGTGAAAATAATGGAAGTTTTGTAATGCAATGGAAGAAGGTTTCATTGCAAAAATAAAGTGAGTATTCCCTTATTTATTGCGTTTTCAAAGTAGAAAGCTTCAATTCAGAATAGAAAATTATCGATAAAAATGATAAAGTCTATTGGATCCTCTATATAGGGCTGTTATGGAACTATAAAAAATCATAAGCACCTAAGGGAGCTTAGAACAATAGTGGTTCTTACATTAAACTCTATCTGTTTTAACTATCTAGTATTTATAAGTTTTGTGATGAGAAGCTAATCCATACTACACGATCTTGTTTTCGAATAGTATGGATTTAGTAGCATCTATGTTGTAGTTTTTCTTCTATTTATCCTCCTCAAAATCCCATAAAGGCTCTACACCTCTAAGGTGTTCTATAAAGTAATTCCATCGTACTTTATTGAAGTATTTTAAGTGTTTTCCTACAAACCCATGTCGTTGGCTTGGCAGAATTAGCATGTCAAATTGTTTATCAGCATTTATGAGGGCTTCCGCAAGCTTGAACGTAGCCGATGGATTTACATTTTCGTCAATTCCTCCATGAACTAAGAGTAATTTTCCTTTTAGGTTTTTTGCATTGGTTATATTGGATTGCTCATGGTAGGCAGAATCTACTGGCCATCCCATATACATTTCTGGCCACCATGCTTTTTCCATTCTGTGGTCGTGATCTGCCGCACTTGCCACCCCAACCTTATAAAAGTCTGGATAGGCCAATAGTGCGCGGGTGGCATCATAACCTCCTGCAGAATGTCCATAGATTCCTACTCGAGAGGTGTCTAGCCATGGGTACTTCTTACCTAATTGTTTAATAGCTAATACGTGATCATCTAGATTACCCCCAAGATTTTTATAAGAGTAGTCGTGAAACTCTTTCGATCTGCCCGACGAACCTAATCCATCGACAACCACTACCACGAATCCTAACTCGGCAAAAGGTTGTTGCCTAAGTGCCTCTGAAAAGCTTTTCGGGAATACCTGTGTATGAGGTCCGGTATAACTCATTTCGATGATTGGATAAGTCTTTGTAGGGTCGAAGTCGGTAGGTTTCCAGAGCGCTCCATAAATAGTGGTTTTCCCATCTCTAGCGATAGCAGTAAATATCTCTGGTGGGAGCCAATTACCTAGCTTACTCACATCGGCTTTTCCTAGTTGTTTAAGTATTTCTCCTGTTTTGCTACTGCGTAAAACCGTTGTGGTCGGGGTGTTTACAGTAGAATGGTTATCCACAAAATATGTGGCGTTTGGCGATAAGCTTATTTGATGATGTAAGTTTTCTGGTGTTAGCAGCTTTAAGTTTTTCCCGTTAAAAGAAATGCGATATAGGTGTTGGAAATAAGGGTTTCGTCCTGCTTCTTTACCCGAAGCTAGAAAGTATAGCTGCTTATTCTTTTCGTCTATACGAACTATATCGTTTATATAATAACTTCCATTGGTAATCGCTTTTTCTTTTTTTGTTTTCAAATCCAAGCTATACAACTGGCGCCAACCACTTTTTTCGGATAAAAAGAACAATAAACCATTTTCTTCTGCCAAGTGGTACTCAAAGGTGTCGATATTCGTCTTACTCGATTCGGTATAAAGCGTTTCCAACTTCTCGGTATTTAAATCTAACCTATGTATAGCCTTATTCTGAAACCCTCGGGAGGTAGATTCTAAGTAGACTATGCTAGGTTTTTTTGACCAACGCTTAGCAATACTATTGATATGGGTACTCCTTGGTAAATCTACTTTTATCTCTTTTCCAGATGCAACATTAAAAAATACTGGTTCTACATACACCATGGTAGTGTCGCCTGGCGAGCCTCGGTAGTACGAGAGCAGTTTAGGGCGATATAAGCTGTCAATACTCCAGTCAAGTAAATACATCTTTTCTGCAGTTCTTAAATCGATAATATCTGTAGAAATCCATTTGCTGTCTGCCGACCATTCCATTCTAAAATATTCTGGACGATCGCCGTTTTCACCTTCCATAATGTCATACCATCCGTAGTAACTTGCATATTCATATCCTTTTTCACCAGCGGTGCTCAGTTGCTTCAATGTTTCATCTTTAGCCGACCTGATGTATAGATTGTAGTCTTTAGCATAAGCTATCCACTCCTTATCTGGTGATGTGATTTCCTTTATATCCGCATTATTCTTTTTTGAAATACTTTTAAGAGAGTAGGTTGTAGTGTTTAATACAAAGGTTTTTCCCTTTACTCCAATTTCTAATTCTTCAGCGTTTTTATAGACTATGTTATTTACAGGTAGATCCTCGGCAGAAATGTCCTCCCTCAAGGTCTCGGAAAGCACTTCGGATAGTTTATTATGATCGAATAAGTCAGTCTGCTTTAAATCGGGCAGGGAAATTTTAACGTACCGTTTTCCTTCAGAGGAGTGTTGTACAAACCATAACCCAGTATTATCTGGTAACCAATGGGGTTGAATGTGCAGGTTAAATGCTTTTTTATTATGGTAGTTTTCATGCATAAAGCTTAACGCACGTTGGTAATCCGCAACCGTTATTTTTTCTTGTGCAACTAAAATTTTTGAGGAAAACAATACAAAAATTACAAGTAGTATGTTAACTCTCTTTTTAAATATTTCTAGTGTCATTCAAAGGAGGTTTTATATGTATATTATGAATTTACTCTATTTTTTTCAATCCAAAATGCTTCGAATTTAGGTTATTATTTAATATTAAGCCACTATTTGAAATGAAATAACAGTTCTCTGTAATCCTTTTGAGCATGGATTAAAATCGATTCAGGCAGGAAGAAAAATAGATGTAAAATTGAATTATTGATAGAAAAACATATTTCCTTAAAGCGAGGAGTGGAATAGCTAAGTTTAGGGGGCATAATGCAATTTAATTGAGGAAAATTGATTTGTAATATTTTTTTAAACTGTTAAAATGAGGCATCTTTGCATTTCGAAATGTAGTTTCTATCTTAATTTTAAATAGTACCACACCATGAATTTTACCATTTTTATTATGACAGCGGTAATGCTGCTAACTCTTTTGTCACCTTTTGGGGTGTATTATGGGATGAAGCTAGCAAGGAGAAAAGATTATAAGCGGCATAAAAGAATTCAAAATCTTATCTTCTATATCTGTGTTATAGGTGTTTTGGCTTTAGAGATTTTGATTCGCTATTCGGGTGGGTCGGGAAGTTTGGCATCGAATAGTGCGTACTACGGTACTAGTTTCTTTACTGTAACCTTAATTTCTCATATTCTAGTTGCTGTATTAACCTATTTATTGTGGACTGTTCTAATCATTATTTCCAATAGAAAGTTTCGTAAAAGCCTTCCAGGGCAATTCTCCAAACTCCATAAACGACTAGGATACATTGTATTTATCGGATTGAATTATACCGCAATCTCAGCTTTGGCGGTGTACATGATGAGTTTAAACATAGTGTAAATCGCTAGTAATACTGCCTATAGAACTCGTTTAAATGCGTAGGACGAGGTATAGGGTGGAAGTGCGATAAAATAATTTTGATAACATTGCCAATAGGTGGGCTGGGGAATGGTAACGCTTAGATCTACATTATCCTAAAGCTTTAGATATTAAAATTATAACTCATAATTTATGTAAAAGACTTACATTTGAGTCTGTTTACTTACCTATATAGGATTTACGTTAGCACCAACATTATGTACAGCTTTAAAAACGATTACTCCGAAGGAGCACATCCCAATATTCTAAAGAAACTCATAGAAACCAATCTAGCACAACAATCTGGTTATGGGGACGATGTGTATTCCCAGCAAGCAAAAGAGATTATAAAACAAAAAACAGCTAATCCTGCTGCTTCTATTTACTTTGTGTCTGGCGGTACACAAGCCAACCTTCTAGTAATAGCTAGCTTATTGCAACTTCATGAAGCGGTGATAAGTGCAAAAACCGGACATATTTATACGCATGAAACAGGGGCTATAGAAGCTACAGGGCATAGAATAATTACCGTTGATACGAAGGATGGTAAACTAGAACCTAGCGATATAGAAAAAGTAGTGCAAAATTATGCTTTACGACCTCATGTTGTAAAACCCAAAATGGTGTATATATCCAATTCCACCGAAATAGGTACGATATATACCAAAGCAGAATTACAGTTGCTATCTGAATACTGTAAAGCGAATAACCTGTATCTGTTTTTAGATGGAGCGCGTTTGGGTCATGCTTTAACGGCAGCTGACAATACCATGACACTTAAAGATATCGCTGCTTTTACCGATGTGTTTTATATTGGTGGAACCAAAAACGGTGGGTTATTGGGCGAAGCGATAGTCTTTAACCATCCGAATTTAGCTCCGGAATTTGACTATGTTTTAAAACAAAAAGGTGGTTTGTTAGCCAAAGGAAGGTTGTTAGGAATTCAGTTCCTTGAGTTGTTTCAAGACGATCTTTACTTTAGTTTAGCAAAACATGCCAATCATATGGCGCAGAAGATGGCTTTTGCATTAAAAGAAAAGGGCTATACTTTTTTAACGGATTCTACTACCAATCAGATCTTTCCAATTCT
>DATGSX010000055.1:0-7369 GCA_035302145.1 Flavobacteriaceae bacterium
ACCTTAACACTAAACTATATATCTAGAGAAAGCGATTAATGAGGACCACAATATGAAAAAGAAAATAGAAACGGATATTCATTCATTAGCAACAGAATTACGCGACAATAAAGCTGGTCGTTCTACCCAAGAATGGAAAGAGCTTACTATGCAACTTTATGAAAAACTTTGTGTGCTGGAGTATTTAGAAGACCAACTAGAAGTTTCTAAAGGAACACCAGAAACAGAATCAGAAAAAGTTACATCGCCAAAGCCAGTCAAAGAAACCAATATACCGGTAGAAACAAAAGAGCTTGAGACAGATATAGAGGCAGTACAGAAGGATACAAAGCCGTTGCAAGACATGAGGGTGGACTTTAAGCCAGACACTGGTATCGCCGAAGCGGAAGATACTAAAACGGAAAAGTCTGTGGATGAAGCTTCAGCAGTTTCTGTAGAGACGACAGCCGAAATTAAATCCAAGCCACAGCCACAAAAGCGACAAGCAGACGACTTACAAAGATTTGCTTCCACCTATAAACAAACCCCTGTGTTTAGTAGAAAGCAAACCACTACGACTGATGAACAGCCAAGACGAAACACCAACTCTGCGCAAGCTGAAGATAAGCCAAGGTCGTTAAACGAGTCTCTAAATCGTGGATTACATATAGCACTTAACGATAGAATAGCTTTTATAAACAACCTCTTTGAAGGAAGTACACAAGATTTCAATCGCGTGTTATCGCAAATAAATACCATGGATGATTTTGATGCAGTCCAAAGCTTTTTAGAAAATCAAATAATGCCTGATTATAGTAATTGGGAAGGAAAAGAAGAGTTCACTGAACGGTTTATCAATATTATCGAAAAGAAATTTAGTTAAATACATTCATGGGGAAACTATATTTGGTACCTACACCAATAGGAAATTTAAAAGACATAACATTACGTGCATTAGAAGTCTTACAGTCGGCAGACTGTATTCTTGCAGAAGACACACGCACTAGTGGCAAGCTTCTAAAGCATTATGAGATAAGCAAACCAGTTCTCTCTCACCATATGCACAACGAACATAGAACGGTTAGTCAATTGGTGCAGCGCATGCAAAATGGCGAAACTCTAGCTTTAATAAGTGATGCGGGCACACCTGCCATAAGCGATCCAGGTTTTTTACTTACTCGTGCTTGCATACAAGCCGGTGTTGAAGTAGAATGTTTACCAGGTGCAACCGCTTTTGTTCCAGCATTGGTAAATAGTGGATTACCAAATGACAGATTTGTTTTTGAAGGATTTTTACCTCAAAAAAAGGGATTGAAAACAAGGTTGGAGCTTTTAGCTACGGAACCTAGAACTATGGTTTTTTATGTCTCTCCATATAAATTAGTAAAGACCTTAACTCAGTTAATACAACACCTCGGCGAAGAGCGTCCTGCCTCTGTGTCAAGAGAGATTACCAAACTTTATGAAGAAACCGTTCGAGGTAGTTTAAATGAAGTAAAGCAACACTTTGAAAAGCATCCACCGAAAGGAGAGTTTGTCTTGGTAGTTGGTGGTAAAACCGATAAATAAGTCTGACCATGCGTTGGAAGAAGCCCATTTCTTTTCCGGAAGAAAAAATTCAATATTTAATCGATAGAATCGGTATAGACCGTACCACTGCACTACTTTTACTGCAACGTGGCATTACGGATTTCGATCAAGCTAAGGAGTTTTTCAATCCAGACATAAACTCCTTACACGATCCCTATTTGATGAAAGATATGGATAAAGCAATCAAAACCATATCCGAAGCGATTCAAAACAAAGAACGCATCATGGTTTATGGCGACTATGATGTGGATGGCACTACAAGTGTAGCGCTTCTTTTCCTTTATCTTAAAAGCTTAGGTGGCGAGATACTTACTTATGTTCCCGATCGCTACACCGAAGGTTATGGAATTTCGAATCAAGGCATTGACCATGCAAAAAATGAGGGAGTATCGCTTATCATAGCTATAGATTGTGGTATTCGAGCAGTGGAACAAGTCGCTTACGCTAATGAGTTGGATATAAACTTCATTATCTGCGACCATCACTTACCAGGCGAGGAAATACCACAAGCAAGGGCTATTCTAAATCCAAAACAACCAGACTGTCCCTACCCTTATAAAGAACTATGTGCTTGTGGCGTAGGTTTTAAATTAATCCAAGCAATGCACACCAAAAGTGGAGGAAAACTACATGATCTAATTCCATACTTGGACCTGGTAGCAATTGCCACAGGTGCAGATATCGTTCCTATTACTGGAGAAAATAGAATTCTAGCTGCTGCTGGATTAAAACAACTTAACGAGCAACCAAAGCGAATTGGAATAGATGCCATTTTAAAAGTGAGCAATAGTTCAACCCAAAAGTTATCCCTTTCCGATTTAGTTTTTAAAATAGCACCACGTATTAATGCTGCTGGAAGAATGAAACATGCGCATCATTCAGTAGAGTTGTTAATAGAAGAGGATCTAAATAAAGCATGGATAATCGCTGAGGAAATAGAAGATTACAATAAAAACCGAAGAAAAAAAGATAGTAGTATCACCATAAAAGCCTTAGAGCAAATCGAGGAAAAGAAAGAAACTGAAAAGTATACCACAGTGGTGTATGGAGAAAGCTGGCACCGTGGTGTTTTAGGAATAGTAGCTTCTAGATTAATTGAAGTGCATCACCGCCCTACCATAGTATTTGGTAAAGGCGATGGTCTTTTAACAGCTTCTGCACGATCGGTTAAAGGATTCAATATTTACGATGCTTTAAACGAATGCGCACACTTGTTAGAAAAGTTTGGCGGGCACAAATATGCTGCAGGATTAAGTTTGTTACCTGAAAACTACTATACATTTAAAAAGACATTCGAAGAAATAGTGAAAACCACTATTTCGCCAGATTGCTTGGAGCCAGAAATTCAAATAGATGCTCAAATTACGTTAAGCGAATTGCTACCAGAGAATAATCGAATAACCTTTCCAAAACTCTATAGAATATTAAATCGTATGCGCCCTTTTGGACCAGGAAACAACAACCCAGTATTTCTAACCGAAGGAGTTATAGATAATGGCTCAAGAAAAGTTGGGAAAGATGAGAAACACTTGCGTATAAGTGTATACGATACTACAACAGAACAAACTTTTGTTGGAATTGGGTTTAATCTAGGACATAAGCTAGACGAGATAAACAAGTCAAGCTTCGACATTATTTACAGTTTAGACGAGAATCACTGGAATGGAAGCACCACTTTACAATTAATGGTTAAAGATGTTCGATAATAGCCGAGCGATCGGTGCTTTCATAAACTTCTAATTCAAAGTCCTCACCGTCGAAAACCCCATAGGTATAGTAATGAATCCAGTCACCTAAATTAAAATAATAACTGGTTCCATTTATTGCTATTTTCATAGGTAAATGTCGATGACCGAATATGAAGTAATCATAATAGTCGGTTTCTAGTTTTCGCTTAGCATATTGCACCAACCATTCGCCTTCTTTTCCTAAAAATGCTTTGTCTTCGTCTCCAGAAATAAGTTTGTTTTTCACAGAAAAGTATTGTCCTAATCGCACTCCTATATCTGGGTGTAACCAGCGGAATAACCATTTAGAAAGTGGGTTGGTAAATACCTTCTTCATGCGTTTATAGGCTTTGTCGTGTGGCCCTTTACCATCGCCATGACCAATTAAGAATTTCTTATCGTTGATAAGAAATTCGGTGCTATCGTAAAAAACAGGAATATCTAATTCTTTTTCAAAGTAATCACGCATCCATAGGTCGTGATTTCCTACAAAAAAATATATAGGAATTCCTTTATCTCGCAATTCTGCAAGTTTCCCCAGGGTGCGAACAAAACCTTTTGGTACTACCATTTTGTATTCGAACCAAAAGTCAAATAAATCGCCTAGTAAAAATATAGCGGCGGCATCCTCTTGCACGGTATCTAGCCAACGAACAAACTTCTTTTCTCGTGGTAAACTAGACGCAGCATCAGGTGCTCCCAAGTGATTATCACTAGAGAAGTATACTTTCTTACCTTTTGGAACAATTACTTTGTGCATCTACTATTTTATTCGTGGTCTGAAGCATACCATTCCGCAAAGCTAGAATCGGTTTCTTGCAGTCTTAAGGAATGTAATTTAATATTCTCCGGAAGGTGTTTTCCAATTCTATCGACAAAATCTAAAATCATCATTTCGCTTGTAGGCTGATAGTCAACCAGCAAAACATAATGATCTCGCTTTTGTAATTCTTTTGCTAACTCTAGATGCGGGGTGTTTTTATTGAAAACTGTAGCGTGATCAAACACATCTACCACCTTCTCCTCTACAATACGCTTTAAATCTCCAAAATCTATTACCATACCATACTTAGTGTTGTTCGAGTCACTAATAGGCGTTCCTATTACCGTAACCGCCAACTTATAGCTATGTCCATGAACATTCTTACACTTTCCATCATAACCATACAGCGCATGTCCAGTTTCAAAGCTAAACTTTCTTGTAATGCGTATTTTCTTCATTATTAAATTCAATTTTGCACAAAGATACATTATAATTATAGTTCGGTTAAAACCTGCACCATTATATCATGTGAAAATAAATTCGCTTCTTACAAGGAATTCTTGCACATACTAAATAATTATGCTAAATTGCGCCCTAGTAATAAAAACAGGCCCCTGTTTTTTATTAAACAATGGGGATGTAGCTCAGTTGGCTAGAGCGTTTGGCTGGCAGTCAAAAGGTCGCGAGTTCGATTCTCGCCATCTCCACAATAAAAAACCGATTCGAAATTCGAATCGGTTTTTGTGTTTTATCACTTACCCTTTTAATTTATCCAAATATGGCGCTAACCATTGCTGCACATACTTACCGATAACATCAAATTCTAAGTTCACCACTGTGCCTACCTTATAATCTTGAAAAACAGTATGGTCGTACGTGTATGGAATAATCGCTACAGAGAACCTTCCTTCTTGGGAGTTTACCACCGTTAAGCTTACACCATCTACCGTAATAGATCCTTTCTCTACTGTTTTATGCCCATATTTAGTGTCGTATTTAAAAGTGAAAATCCAACTTCCATCAGCCTCTTCAATATCCACACAAGTTGCGGTTTGATCTACATGACCCTGTACCATATGCCCATCCAATCGATCGCCGAACTTCATGGCCCGCTCTAAGTTTACAGAACTACCTACCTTAAGATTTCCTAAGCTAGACTTTTCTAAAGTTTCGTCTATTGCAGTAACGGTAAAATCTGTGTCAGTTTTAGCCACTACTGTTAGGCAAACTCCATTATGTGACACACTCTGATCCACCTGCAGCTCTGGTACAATATGACTAGCAACTGTAAAATGCTTGTTAGCCTTTTCCTCTTTTATATCAGTTATTTTTCCAATCGTTTCTATAATCCCTGTAAACATGCGATCTAATTAATTATGTTTGTGGTACAAATTTAATCATTAATAAATTACTAGATATGAGTAAGGATGCAAAGTTAATAGTGGGTATTTCTATTGGCGATCTTAATGGGATTGGCGGGGAAGTTATTTTAAAAGCGCTGGAAGATACACAGATCCTTGATTTATGCACTCCTGTCATATTTGGTTCGGCACGTGTATTAACCTATAATATTAGAGCGATAAAAAGTAAGGTTAATTTTCATGGAATAGATTCCTTAAACAACATCGTACATAAAAGAGTAAACGTGCTGAATCTATGGAAGGATCAACCGGATATTAATTTCGGGAAACAAGATAAAGAATTAGGTCAGTATGCTGTTTCTTCTTTAGAAGCTGCAACAAAAGCACTGAAAGAAAACAAAATAGATGTGCTGGTTACGGCACCAATAGACAAATGGAACATACAATCGGAAAAATTTAATTTCCCTGGACACACCAATTATTTGGCAAAAGAGTTAGGTGGCGAAAGCTTAATGTTGCTTGTAAATGGTGACTTACGTGTTGGATTACTTACCGACCACGTACCTATAAGTGAGGTTACATCGCATATTACGCCAGAGTTAATCCGTAATAAAGTAAAGCTCATGGCAGACTCATTATTACAAGATTTTGGCATTCGTAAACCAAAAATAGCTGTGTTAGGACTTAATCCACATTCTGGAGATAGAGGGGTAATTGGAAAAGAGGATGAGGAAGTAATTCTTCCAACACTTGAATCCATTAGGCATGAAGAAGGTACTTTAGTGTTTGGGCCATATGCAGCAGATAGTTTCTTTGGCTCCGATACTTATTCGCAGTTTGATGGCATTTTAGCTTGCTACCACGACCAAGGTTTAGTAGCATTCAAAACAATGTCTTTTGGAAAAGGAGTGAATTTCACCGCTGGATTAAATCGTGTACGCACCTCACCAGACCATGGAACAGCATACGATATAGCTGGAAAAGGGATAGCTAATGCAGATTCTTTTTTACAAGCTATTTTCTTGGCTATAGACGTATATAGAAAGCGAGAAGAGTATAAATCTATTAGTGAAAATCCGCTAAAACCTAGCACTCGAAGAAACTTACGTAAAAATATTCGAAAAAGCTAATTTGGTATTGAAAATTATTAATACCTTTGCATTTACCTTTTTCGGAAGGTAAGATGTATTTAAAACCGATGTGATTATGAAGGAGTTAACCCAATTCAAGATTCCAATTTCAGGGTTGAAGCAAGGGATACATCAGTTTACATACGATATAGACAAGACGTTCTTTACGTATTTTGATTACGAAGAGTTTTGGGATAGCCTCTTAAAACTTGACGTAGAACTGACTGTAAATTCTACTTCCTTAGAATTTGCTCTACATATAGTAGGACAAGTTGGCGTGCATTGCTTTGTTACCAACGAAGCTTATATGCAACCAGTAGAGGATACGTACAGGCTCGCTGTTAGATTTGGCGATACGTACAATGATGATTTAGAAGACATTCTAGTCATTCCTCATGGGAGTCTTGAAGTAGATATAAAGCAATATGTTTACGAGACCATTATACTGTCTGTTCCAGCAAGATTGGTACACCCAGGTGTAGAAGACGGTAGTTTAAAATCGGAAGTAAAAGATATTTTAGATGAACTTCGAGTCGATGAGCCAACAGAAGGCACTGACGATTCTGAAGAGGAAACGGACCCTAGATGGGATGAATTAAAAAAATTATTAACGGATAAATAAGAGTATAAAGAAATGGCAACACCAAAAAGAAGAACTTCTAAATCAAGAAGAAATAAAAGGAGAGCGCATTATAAAGCTAAGCATCAGCAAATAGCTGTAGACCCAACAACTGGAGAGTCGCATCTATATCACAGAGCACATTGGCACGAAGGTAAATTATACTACCGTGGCCAAGTAGTTATTGATGCTACAGAAGA
>DATGSX010000056.1:0-7875 GCA_035302145.1 Flavobacteriaceae bacterium
CGATAGCACGAATAGCAGGGTGGTCTGGATACATCTCACAGGGGCCACCAGGTTATATTACCATTAAAGAAGGATATGACAGGTTTACCCTTCAGTACGAAGTGTTTTTAATGCTTCAAAAAGATGTGTATAAAGATTAGCCCTTTGAAGGGAGGGTTAGGGTGGGATGTAATTTTGGGTGTGCAGTTAGCATGCACATCCTTGATTTATATTTGTATTTAGAATGTCAAGCAGGATAATCTGCGCTATTTATTAATCTATAAAATCAATTTATTTTGACGAAAACTACTATTAGAAATTTATTTAGTATCGCTTTACTAAGCATCTTGTTTAGCTCGTGTTCTACAAGCTTTTATCAAGTATATAAAGCAGAGCCAGATGCTAATTTACAAACCACAGACCAAGGTATAGTCTATGAAGATGAATTTTGTAAAATACAATACAACCTATGGGCTAATCAAGGAGATATAGGGTTCCTATTTTACAATAAAACCGACGAGAACATCTATATAGACCTAACCGAAAGCTTTTTTATAGCAAATGGTATCGCTTATGACTATTATAAAAATAGAGTGTACACCAGTTCCGAGTCTGTTGCAGGTACGGTTAGTACAGGAGCATCGGCTGCAAGTGCGGTTACTGGAGTAAATGTTTTTGGTTTTTTACAAACCAATAAAGTAAAAGCCAATAAAAGCCTTAGCACTTCTGGTGCCAAAGGATCATCGATTTCATTCACAGAGGAGGAGGTATTAACCATTCCACCTAAAACGGCTAAAGTAATCAATGAGTACAGCATCAAAAGCACGATCTATCGCGATTGTGACCTGTACAGATACCCAAACAATAATCAAATCCATACGGTATCGTTCAATAAAGACAACAGTCCCTTGGTTTTTGGTAACCGTATAGCCTATACTAAAGGTAATGAAACGGAGTTAACTAGAATCAAAAATGAATTCTATGTAAACGCCATTACTAACTATCCAGAAAAACAAGCTATAGAAAGTAGAAGAGATGAATTCTGTGGTGAAAAAGATAGCTACTCATCGGAGTACTTTATTCACGCAGCATCGAATAGCTTTTACATACCATACACCAAGGCAAAGAATGTTACTAAAAAGCATTAAGTATAAAGCTAATTAAAGTACCAACAGCTTTCTGCCTGCAAGGGTAGGGAGCTGTTTTTGTTTTGTTACATCTCCCTAAACTCCTCTTCAAAGAGGGACTTCTGTTTTGTGCAATTCAGTATCCCCTCCCTTCGAAGGCAGGGTTAGGGTGGGATGTGTTTCAGGCTAGTATGTAGTTTAATTTTTACATCTCTCTAAATCCCTCTTCAAAGAGGGACTTTTGCTTTGTGCAATCAGTATCCCCTCCCTTCGAAGGCAGGGTTAGGGTGGGATGTAGTTAAGACTAGAATGTAGTTTAATCAGTAAACCTAGGTGAGATGAAATGTTTGAGACTAGATAATAAGATTTTCAATTTGAGTGCAATTACATTGCATAGTTACTTGCTATATTTATTAATGAACAAAATCAGATTAAAGCATATCAGTCGGTAGTCCATATCTCTATTATTTATGATATAAAGTTACTTAGCTAATCCAAATTCAAAAATTACAAACTTAGAATCGTTAAATTATCCTACTTAATTTTTGTATTTTTAACATGTAGCATTTTTATCCAAAAGACCTTTTATTGGAGGATACTGGAAAGTCAATGAATTACTATATGACAACAAATTTTCAATTTTTACAGGAAGAGTTTACAACATTTTACGAACGTGCGGAAAAAGCCGAGAAACTGGTCATTACCGATCCACGTACTTCTTTAATCTATAGCCGCATGGCGTTGGAAGAGGCCATAAATTGGATGTATACCAACGACGAAGAGTTGGAAATGCCCCACGACACCAGCTTGCATAGCCTGTTGACCCAACATGAGTTCCGGAGTATTTTTAATCACATAATTTATAACGATTTACATGTAATTAGAAAAGTAGGTAACCTCGCCGCACACAATAAATCGGTGACCGATATAGATTCGCATAATGTTATTGAAGGCCTTTTCCGTTTTGCAAAATGGTTTTGCAAAGCCTATAGCCAAGACGATTGGGTAGATCCAGGAATATTTGATTTTAACCTTCTACCAAAACAAGGTGCTAGTGCGCTAACTAAGCGACAGGTAAAAGAGCTTCAAGAAAGTTTAGATAAACAACTCAAGGCCCATAGAGAAGAACTGAAGAAAGGAGAAGCAGAACGCCAAAAGCTACAAGAGAAAAACGAACTCTATCAAAAGCAAATTGAAAAATTACAAGCCCAATTCGAAGCTAATAAGGCAGAAGCAAATGTTATTGATGCTACACAGCAGCCAAGAAACGAGCGGGAAACTAGAAAATACTTAATTGATGTAAACCTACGCGAAGCTGGATGGGATTTACAAGGAGCCAACGATAAAGAGTTTAAAGTAGAGCATATGCCGCTCTCTACTAATAAAAGTGGGATTGGTTATGTAGACTATGTGCTTTGGGATGATGATGGAAAACCCTTGGCTTTGGTAGAAGCCAAACGAACCATAGAAAGCCCTACTAGCGGCGAAAACCAAGCGCAACTTTATGCCGATTCCTTAGAAAAAATGTTCGGCCGACGCCCAGTAATGTATTATAGCAATGGCTACGAAACCTTTGTTTGGGACGATCAGTTCTACAAACAAGCTCGTAAAGTGCATGGGTTTTATACCAAAGCAGAGCTGCAAACTTTAATGTATAGACGGGAAAACCGTAAAGATATTCGCAAGGCAAATATAGATGCAGAAATAGCTGGAAGACCCTATCAAATGCGATCCATTCGAAGTATTGCAGAACACTTTGCAGGCACCGATAAACAAACAGGAAAACTCATTGGCACTAATCGAGGAGCATTGTTGGTTTTGGCTACAGGAACAGGAAAAACCCGAACGTCTATTGCACTAGCTAAATTGCTATTTGAGTGTAATTGGGCAAAGCGTATTCTCTTTTTGGCCGATAGGATCAGCTTGGTTAATCAGGCGAAAGCCAACTTTGTGAAATTCCTTCCAGAACACGCCAGTGTAAACTTACTAGAAGAGAAAGACAACCCAGATGCGCGACTAGCATTCTCTACCTATACCACCATGATGGGATTGATAGACGGTAGTAAAGACACAGACGGCAGGTTCTATGGAGTAGGTCATTTTGATTTAGTGATAGTCGATGAAGCCCACCGATCCATCTACAATAAATACCGTGCTATTTTTGATTACTTCGATGCCCTGTTCCTAGGTTTAACAGCAACTCCATCCGATAGAATAGACAGAAATACCTACGAGGTTTTCGGTTTGCCCGATAAAACGCCTACCGATGCCTATACGTTTAACGAAGCGGTAGATAACGGACATTTAGTACCATACCACACCATAGAGTTGCCTACGAAGTTCCTTACCGATGGAATAAAGTACGAAGACTTATCGGAAGAGGAAAAAGCAGAGTTCGAAGATGAAATACTCGATGGAGAAGAGGCAACAGGCAATGAATATATTCCAGCCAACGAACTGTATAATTGGCTGTTTAATAAAGATACAGCCATCAAAACCTTGCGTTATATAGTGGAGCATGGGATTAAAAAACGTGGAGGGGACGAACTTGGTAAGACCATTATTTTTGCGAAAAACCAAAAACATGCCCACTTTTTAAAAGACATGTTTATGGAATTGGATAAAGAGCTTTATGGGAATGACTACGTAAAAGTGATTACCCATAGCGAGCCTAAAGCACAAGAGTTTATCAATCGTTTTTGCGATGAAGAGAAAGAAAGACTTCCGCAGATTGCCATTTCGGTCGATATGCTCGATACCGGTATAGATGCACCAAGTTGTGTAAACTTAGTGTTTTATAAACCAGTTAAGTCATTTACCAAGTTCTGGCAGATGATTGGTAGAGGCTCTCGCTTACGTCCGGATTTGTTTGGTCCAGGACAAGATAAAACCCATTTTCTGATTTTTGACCTGTTCCAAAACTTTGAATTTTTTAGTGAAAACCCAGAAGGAATTGAATCGTCGCCACAAAAAAGCTTAACCCAAGTGCTATTCGGTCTGCGATTACGCTTAGCCGAGTATTTAAAGAGCCAACAGTTTAAAGATCTGAAAGAACTGCAAGACTTCCGAACGGAATTACTAGACGGATTGCATAATGATATTGCCGTTTTAGATTTAGAACGTTTCGATGTACGAATGAAGCTAGAAGTAGTGCACGAATATGGAGATGATAAACGAGAAATTTGGAACCACTTATCTAAGCAAGACATTAAAAAGATAGAAGAGGAGCTAGCCCCGTTGGTAAAACCACAAAAAGGCGAATCCGATTTAGCTAGGTATTACGATAAACTACTCTACACGCTGATCCAAAAAAGATTGGAAACCCCAAACAAAGAAGAGTATGTGAGTAAACTAGCGGTACCTATTACACGTGCAGCTACTATATCCAAACAGCTATTAAGAAAAACTACGATTCCAGTAATAAAAGCAAAAGAGAACTTGCTTAAGCTGCCACTACAGGAGGATTATTGGAAAATAGAAGGTATTGCCCACTTAGAAAAGCTACGTAAAGGAGTACGAGATTTGGTGAAATATATAGACCCAGTAGATCAGCGTTACGTTACTACCGATTTCGAAGACTTTATTGACGAAGGCAATATAGTCTTTAAACCCTATGGTGCTGAAGAACCCAATAACACTACAGCATCAACTGCCTCACCCTTCCAAAACAACGTGCACAGGCTTAAAGAACTAATACGCGAAAACGAAAACCACATTACCATTACTAGGATTAGAAATGGAGAACCCATAACCAAAGAGGAATTAGCCGGATTGGAAAAAATATTGTTTGATGGGGGTATAGATAAAGAAAGCATCGAAGCTGAGATGGGTGGAAACTTCGAGTTGGTTCCATTTATCATTTCGCTAGTAGGCCTAAGCGCAGAAAAAGTAGACGAAGCTTTCGCGGATTTCATCAATAAATACCAACTAACTTCTGTGCAGATTGAATTTCTAAACACCATAAAGAAATTCCTTTCTACCAACGGAAAAATAGAACTTACAAAACTCTACGATTCCCCATTTAAAAACTATCACAGCATGGGTCTGGACGGCGTATTTAATCCCGACCAAGCCGATGCAATAATCGGAATTCTAAAAGACTTTAATGAGAGGGAGATTGGGTAGGGTTTATGAGAGGGCAAATGATTGATAATTAATGATTAAGCACAAATTGTTTTGTAACGTTAGAAAGAAATATAGAATAAAATAGAAGCATCTGATCGAGCTTGGTATCAATCTATTTTATCGGCTAGAACACCATCACGACCGCTATATCTTAGCCAATAACGGCTGAAAATATCATTTGGACGTGAATTAGACATATTTGAGAAAACAGAAGGAAAATATAACGTAGCCGATATAGATCAAACAAAACGTAAATGCAGGTCTTGTGAGGTGACGTATTTTAGGGTGGAGGAGTAATGACAGGAAGTTTATTAATATATAATACAATATAAAGAGATAGTAATATGGCAACACTTTTTAAAGATGTGAAATATAATCTAAACACTTTAATACAGAATATAGATTTAGGAACTATAGCCTTACCAGAAATACAACGACCTTTTGTTTGGAGAGATACAAAAGTGCGTGATTTGTTTGATAGCTTATATAAAGGTTATCCAGTAGGATATTTTTTATTTTGGGAAACTGTAAGCAATGGGGAGGTTAGAAGTATTGGTGCCGATAAAAAGCAAAAATATGCAAATCTCTTAATTGTAGATGGTCAGCAGCGGTTAACTTCACTATACGCTGTTATAAAAGGAAAGGAGGTAGTCCGAAAAGACTATCAAAAAGAAAGAATTATTATAGCCTTTAACCCTATTGATGAAACCTTTGTAGTTCCAGATGCTGCCACTCGTAGAAGTTCAAGATATTTTCAGGACATATCAAAAATATGGGAGCCTAATGCTAACATAATAAAATTGATAACGGACTTTACCGAAAACTTAATGAAGCATATGGAGGTAAGCGATGAATTAAATAATAAAATTCAAAACTCTTTTATGCGGTTAAAAAATCTTGAGACATTTCCATTCTCTGTTTTAGAGTTATCACAAGGGATGGATGAAGAGCAGGTAGCCGATGTTTTTGTTAGAATTAATTCAGAAGGGGTAAAGTTGAATCAAGCAGACTTTATTTTGACTTTAATGAGTGTGTTCTGGGATGAAGGAAGAGACGATTTAGAAAACTTTTCACGAGCAGCAAAATTACCTTCTACATCCGAAGCTTCGCCATTTAACTATATAATAGAACCTAGTCCAGATCAGATGCTACGAGTGGGAGTTGGATTGGCTTTTAAACGTGCTCGATTGAAGTACATTTATAGTATTCTTAGAGGAAAGGATTTAGATACAGGTAAGGTAAGTAGTGAATTACGAGAAACCCAATTTGAAAGATTAAAAACTGCACAAGCACAAGCTTTAAATATTCAAAATTGGCATGAGTTTCTAAAAGCTGTCCAACAAGCAGGTTATAATAATGCAAGTTTTATAAGCTCAAATAACAACCTTTTGTATAGCTATGTATACTTTTTGATAGGTAAAATTGATTTTAATGTAGATTACTATTCTTTAAGGAAAATTATTGCACGCTGGTTTTATATGTGTTCTGTAACAGGCCGTTATACGGGTTCACCAGAAACGAAAATGGAAATGGATTTAGCTAATTTCCGAACTATTAAAACTGCAGAGGACTTTTTAAAGCAAATGGAAAGTATAATCAGTTCACAACTCACAAGTGATTTTTGGGAGGTTACCCTGCCAATGGATATGGCAACCTCTTCGTCTAGATCCCCTTCTTTATTTGCATATTATGCATCTTTAAACGTATTAGATGCTGTGGGATTGTTTTCGAATTTAAAGGTAAATGAGTTATTACGATCTGGCTTAAGAGCAAGTAAATCTCCATTAGAAAGACATCATTTATTTCCAAGAGCATGGTTAAAAAGAAATGGTATAACAGAAAGTAGAGACTATAACCAAATCGCAAACTTTGCATTGGTGGAGTGGAACGATAATATAAAAATAAGCGATAAATCCCCAGAAGAATATCTTCCTTTATATGAAAGTCGATTTGATGAAGAGGAATTAGAGAAGATGAAATATTGGCACGCCTTACCTGAAAACTGGGAAACCATGGAATATGAGGAATTCTTAATAGCCCGAAGAGCATTAATCGCCAAGGTAATTAGAGATGCTTATGAGCGGTTGTAATAAGGTCGTATACAGCTGAATTACAATGTTTAATTTAAAGGCTTGACATAATATTAATATCCACAGGGTGGAAGAATACTATACGTTATAATTTTAAGTATTAAAATTTGAAATACTGTGGGTAAATAGGAGGTGATTTTTTATCGTTTTAAATAAACAAAAGACATTGAGTATCCTTATATTAATGTCAATGAATAAGTGTTTATAAATAATGAATTATTATGAAAGAGAAAATAACTGCAATAATAAGCTTTATAGGAGCCATTGGATGGTGCACATTCTTTTATTTGCACATTTTTGATGGTTATATTGATTTAGAACTGCTTTTTTTGTTTCTTCCTGCTATTACAACTATGATGTATATAATCTGGACCGGATTTGGTAATAAAAAAGTAGTTGAACTTGAAGAGATAATATACTACTCCCCATTCTTTAGACCAGGGTTAGGCTGATTTAAGTTTGTTTTTTCTTTTAACATACAGTTCTATTGGCTTTACACGACCAATTCCCTGATGTTTTCTATTGTTGTACTCATTTACAAAAGTATCTATTCC
>DATGSX010000057.1:0-7954 GCA_035302145.1 Flavobacteriaceae bacterium
AAAAATAACTATGCTAAGAAGAACCGCTCGTAAAGCGAAAAGCACAATAGGATTGATAAGGTTAGGATACATATAATTCAAATTGGTTTCTGCTATATAGTAATATGCCATAATAGTAGTGAAAGCAAAAAATAGCAGAGCAATAGCCACAAATCCACTCCCCATTCCTGGAATAAAACTATCTACTGCATATTGTGTAAATTCTGTACCCGCTTCCACACCTGGAAGATTCTCTACGATAAAACCACCTTTTCCATCTTCGGTATTATACATCCCTGAGAACAAGATCATCAAGGCTGTTGCTGTACATACAAACATGGTGTCAATGTAAACTGATAAAGCTTGTACCAATCCTTGTTGTGCAGGATGATCAACCTCTGCAGCAGCGGCTGCATGAGGTGCCGTTCCTTGTCCTGCTTCGTTGGAGTAAATCCCGCGCTTAACTCCCCAAGCTATTGCCGATCCTACAATTCCTCCAAAACTAGCTTCCACTCCAAAAGCGCTTTCAATAATAAGCATTATCATGGCTGGCACTTCTTGTATATTGATAATGAGAATGAAAACAGCCACTAAAATATAGCCTATTGCCATAAATGGAACAATGATTTCAGCGGTTTTACCGATTCGTCTTATTCCTCCAAAAATGATAAAAGCTAACAGAAGCGCAATGCCTAAACCAGTGTATATCGGTGGAATATTAAAAGCATTTTGCATTCCAGATGCAATACTATTGCTCTGCACTCCTGGAAGTAAAAAGGACATGCTTACTAAAGTAGTAATGGCAAATAAAACTCCATACCATCGCATACCTAAACCTTTCTCTATATAATATGCTGGACCACCACGATACTGTCCGCCACGAATCTCCTTGTATATTTGACCTAAACTTGCTTCTACAAAAGCCGAAGAAGCTCCCACAAATGCAATTACCCACATCCAGAAAATAGCTCCTGGACCACCCATAGCAATCGCTGTAGCTACTCCAGCAATATTTCCAGTTCCGATTCTACCTGATATGGCAACAACAAATGCTTGAAACGAACTAACTCCTAACTTGGAGGATTTCCCTTTAAATAATAACCTAATCATGGTTCTTAAAAGGCGTACTTGTAAAAACCTTGTGCGAATAGAAAAGTATAAACCTGATAAAAGACAGAGGATAACAAGGGCATTGCTCCAAACAATAGTGTTGATAAAATTAACTACTTCGTGCATAATAAGGGAATCGTAATTTTCTACGACCTAAAACTATTCATAAAAAAATTAATTTCTTAATGAAATGCAAAGGAAATATTAATCATCATCGAATTGAAGTTGACAATTTAACTCGGAAAGTCGGTACTTTGATGAGAGAACTGGTTAATTGTTAAAGAATACAAGATAACCTAAGAGGCCAAGGATTAAAATTAATAAGACGACAAATAGTAAGAATAACCATTTTAAGTATTTTAAAATAGTGGCTAGTTTCTTATGGGTGTCTTCATGGTAGTGTTGAAATAGGTTAAGTATGGCAGCGCTAAGAATGCTAAGATCATCTAACCATCCCAAAATAGGAAAAGTGTCGGGCACAAGATCTAAGGGGAATAAAGTATATCCTAAGGCTAAGACTAACCAAACCCAAGGCATGACTCCTGTTTTCTTTTTAATCATGGGGTTGCTTTCCATATCTTTTTGAATAGAAGGTTTATTTTTGTTTTTCATCATCTTTTATTCTTTGAAGTATGATAGATTTTTCGCGTTCTATTTCGTTTATCAATTCTTCTTCTGTAGGTAAAAAAGGCAGGTATTTGGTGCTAAAAAGCTGTTTGTTTTCTGCTAATACCGAGTATTTAGCAATAGTATTATCTGTTTCTGTACAGAGTAAAATTCCAATAGTTGGGTTGTCATTTCTCTGTTTTTTTAAATCATCATACATCCGCACGTACATATCCAGTTGTCCGATATCTTGATGTGAAAGTTTTTGAGTTTTTAATTCTATAATCACAAAGCATTTTAAAATGTAATTATAGAAAACCAAATCGATATAAAAATCTGAAGTTTCTGTTTTAATCAATTGCTGTCTTTCTACAAAAGCAAAACCTTTGCCCAATTCCAGAATAAACTGCTGTAAATTCCCGATAAGCGCTTTTTCCAATTCTTGTTCGGTATAAGTGAGGTTATTAGGTAGGTTTAAGAATTCTAAAACAGTCGGATTTTTAATAAACTCAAAAGAATTTTCTTGAAAATTTTTGGTTTTTTGAAGCATTTCGTTTTCCACTTCTTTTTTTACTCGAGAAGAAACCAAACGCTGATAATAAAGTGTAGAAATATTTCTATCCAACGTTCTTACCGACCAAGAGTTTTGAGCGGCTTCTTGCAGATAATACATTCTTGCATTTTCATCACTGACCTTTAAAACCCTCTGAAAATGAGACCAACTCAATTGTGCAGACAGTGTTCGCACTATTTCCTCTTCAGGGAAAGTTGCATAAAACTGCCTGATTTCCCAAAGAGTTCTTGTACTAAAACCTTTTCCAAATTCCTTTGTTAGTTCCAGAGAGAGGTTTTTGATGATTTCTTTCCCGTATGCCGCACGATTTTCTCCACCTTGTTCTTCCTCCACAATCCGTTTTCCTATTTCCCAATAAGCCTCTACCATTGCTGAATTGATAGCAGCATACGCCTTTTGTCGAGCGTTGGCAAGAATGGATTTTATTTCGAAAATATAATTCATGCTTGGATTGTTTTTGTAATGTAACTAACGTATAAGATTTTCTGTTGCTTAATGTGAAATTATACCAGTAAATATAGTAAAATTACCTTATTTTTGAAGGCAATTGTTTAAACTTCAATATTCAGAATAAAATGGCAAACAATTACGGAAAAACTTGGTGGGGCTTACAATGGTTAAACACTTTATCGAACATTGACTATGATAACCGATTGCCACGAGGTAGAAGCTATGCCAAAAAAGGAGCCGTCACTAAAATTACAATTAACGGAAATCGTATCGATGCTAAAGTGGAAGGTTCTCGACCACGACCGTATAATGTGGACATTACTTTACCTCCATTTTTCGAACCTGAATTGGGTAGTTTTATCCAAGAGTTAGCCAAAAAGCCAACGTTGATTTCTAAGCTTCTAAACAGAGAGCTCGACCCAGAAGTATTGACGATTGCCGAAAACTTAGGATTAAAAGTTTTTCCAAAACAATGGACCGATTTTAAAATGCAATGCTCATGTCCCGATTGGGCTGTTCCTTGCAAGCATTTGGCAGCAGTGGTGTACAAAGTAAGTGCCGAAATTGACAATAATCCGTTTTTAGTTTTTGAATTACACCTAGTCAACTTGATTGAGGAATTAAATAAACTTGGGATTTTTGTTCCCACCCAAAAGTCTGAAATTCCGAAGATAACCGAATTGTATTTTGATTCCAAAAAGAAGAAAATAAAAGACTATAATCCAGAAAATGCCTATCAGAAATTGTCGTTTTCTAAGTTATCTCCAATTCACGAACCTTTAATCGCTTTATTGGACGAGAATCCCGTTTTTTATCAAGGTTCCGGAAATTTCAAGGATAAATATAAAACCAAAATTTCACGCACAGTAAGAACAGCTCAACGCGTTACAAAAGGTAGAATTTCATTGGAAAATTTGTTCTTAAAAGCAAGTCTACAAGAGCAGAATATTAATAAGCACAGTCAACAAAAAATTACCATTGACGAAACCTATCAGTCCAAAGTTTTTGTCAATGAAACTCAATTTTCGTTTTTGGATTTCCTACAACAGATTGCTCAAATTCAGTCTTCCAAAACATTGGATTTCCAACCATCAACAGCATCTTTGCATACTGTTTTACATTTCTCCATTCATCTTTTGGCAAATGGAGCCGTTGTTCCGCAAATTATTCAGTTACCCAATAAGCAGTTTTCTATTCGCTGGTTGCCTGCAATGCTCAATAAGGAAGTGCGAGAACTGGTAGAAAAATTAGAGGTTATTTTACCGCCAGATATTTTTCTTTGGGAAGAGAAAAAAGGTCAAAAAGCAATTAATAAGCAACCAGCATTCAATTTATTATCGCTGTTTTTAACCGAAATTATTCATACTCTAGAAGGAGCGCCTACTAAGGATTTATTTTTAAATATATTTTTCAGAAAAGAAGATTACGGATTTAATAGACCAGGAGAAGAAGCTTTAAGCGGAGGGATTGCAGCATGGATCCAGAAATATTTTATTGCACAAGGTAATTATAAGCCTCAAATTGTGGTTTCTGAATTGCCAAATGAAGATTTCCTGATTACGCTAAACATTAAAGACAACCAAAAAGAATCTACAGGAATTCCATATGAATTGCAAAAGGTTCTTAGCTCGAAAGAATTTGATGAAAACCGCTATGAGATTTTACAAAGTTTGACTCAATTGAGTTCGTTTATTCAGGGATTGGATGACTATATCAACAGTCAGGGGAAAGAAAAAATAGTGATGAACAATGCTGTATTCACGCCTTTTTTAATGGATATAATTCCAGCTATTCAACTTTTGGATATTGATATTTTATTACCAAAAAGTTTACAGGAAATTTTAAGACCAAAGTCCTCTGTTAAGATTAAACGAAACACAGAAGGAAATTCGTTTTTGAATCTGGGTCAATTATTTGATTTTGACTGGCAAGTTGCCCTTGGCGATACTTTGATGAGCGAGGAGGAATTTCAACAATTAATTAAAAAATCAAATGGTTTACTCAAATATAAATCGAATTATATTTATGTGGACCAAAGTGAAATAGAGAAAATATACAAGCATTTTACATCTACAAAAGATCTTTCAGCCTTCGAGATGTTACGTGCTGCTTTGAGTGGTGAATATCAGGGAAATAAAGTTGGATTAACTCAAGAGGTTAAGGACTTAATTACTGAGTTGACCAATTTCTCAGAGATCGAATTACCTGAAGGAATTCAGGCGCAATTACGGCCATACCAACATCGTGGGTTTTCGTGGATGTATCGCAATGCTAAAATAGGCTTCGGTTCGGTACTTGCCGATGATATGGGATTGGGGAAAACCCTGCAAGTGATTACCACCTTGTTGAAATATAAAGAAGAAGGATTACTGGAAAAACAAAAGGTATTGGTGGTTGCGCCAACAGGATTGTTGACCAATTGGGAATCGGAAATCATGAAGTTTGCACCCACTTTAAATGCTAAAATTTACCATGGACCAAATCGAAAGTTGGACAAAGAGGAAGATTTTGATGTGTTAATATCATCTTATGGAATTGTTCGCAGCGATGTCAAAGAACTGAAAAAAAGAAAATGGCATTCTTTGGTTATTGACGAGGCGCAGAATATAAAAAATATCAATACCGATCAAACCAAGGCAATTAAAGCCATTCGAGCCAATCATTTTATTGCGATGAGCGGCACGCCAGTAGAAAATCGTTTGAGCGAATTATGGAGTATTATGGATTATTGTAACCGTGGGTTTTTAGGAAATATCAAGGAATTCAATGATACGTATGGCAATCCAATTCAACAATTTAATGATGTTGAAGTTGCAGAAAATCTTAAAAAAGTAACGGCTCCTTTTATGATGCGCCGTTTAAAATCCGATAAATCTATTATTTCCGATTTGCCAGATAAGATTGAGATGGATAGCTATGCTTCCTTAACCAAAGAACAAGCAGTTTTATATGAAGCTACTTTGGAAAAAGCCATGGCAGATATTGAAGGAATGGAGCTTTCAGATAATAAAGCCATGTTTGTACGTCAAGGGTTGGTTTTACAAATGATTATGGCATTGAAGCAAATTTGTAACCACCCCACACAATTCCTAAAAAACAATGTTCTAGATCCTGCTTTAAGTGGAAAAATGGAGTTATTGTTTGATAAATTAGATAGCATTATTGAAAGCGGAGAGAAAGTATTGATTTTTACACAATACACCGAAATGGGTAAATTACTTAAACACTTTATAACCGAGCGATATAAAGAAGAACCGCTTTTCTATCATGGTGGCTCTACGTTGAAAAATCGCAAAGAAATGGTGAATGGTTTTCAGAATAATCGAGCCAATAAAATCTTCATTTTATCTTTAAAAGCTGCGGGTACAGGACTGAACTTAACGGCAGCCAATCACGTAATTCACTTTGATTTATGGTGGAATCCAGCGGTAGAAGCGCAAGCTACCGATCGAGCTTACCGAATTGGACAGAAAAGCAATGTAATGGTACATCGATTTATTACCAAAAATACTTTTGAGGAGAAGATAAATGAAATGATCCAATCCAAAAAAGCCCTTGCCGAAATGACCGTTTCTACTGGAGAAAATTGGATTGGAAACTTGAGTAATAAGGAATTGAGAGAGTTATTTGAAGGATAATTATATCGATAAAGAAGAAATTTAAGTTTTAAGAATAATTCCATAAACAGATTTCTATTTTGGTTTATGGCTTGCAGATATAAACCAGTACTCAAGGTTAAATAATAAATACCAGAATTGATAAATTTATGATATGAGATTAAATCCCAAAAGCGCTAGATAATATTTTCGTATCTTGTTATAATCAATTGTTGATTGTTATGGCAAAACATAATGAGTTAGGAGAAATAGGCGAAGAGATGGCAGTGGAATATTTGTCCGATAAGGGCTATGTTATCTTGGAGCGGAATTATCGGTTTGATCGTGCTGAAGTTGATATTATTGCTCAAGACAATGAGCAAATAGTAATTGTTGAGGTTAAAACTAGAACAAGTGATTTCTTTGGCGATCCGCAAGAGTTTGTATCGCCTGGAAAAATAAAACAACTAGTAAAAGTGGCCGATCACTATTTAATATCCAAAGAGATTGATAGAGAAACGAGATTTGATATCGTTGCGATTTTAGTCAATAAAAAAGAACAAAGCATCGAACATTTTATCGATGCTTTTTATCATTTTTAACTGGTAATCTGAAATTCTAGCTGTCCAATAAATGTTCGAAATACTGAAGTTTGTCCAGTACAGCTTGGACTGATTTTGTTTTGCTTATTTTGAGTAATAATCGCATTCCATTACGTGTTTTTCTTTCTTCTAGCCTCACATCCTTTGGGTTTTCTTGAACAAACTGCAAAATCGATCCAAAGATATCGGATTGATAAAAATCACTTTTCGCGTCGGATATAAAGTAGCCTACAAACGCATCGTTTTTCATGATTATTCGCTCTAAGCCAATCTTACTTCCTAGCCACTTTATCTTAACACTTTGCAATAAGTCCTTCGCCTCCTCAGGTAAGGCGCCAAATCGATCTATCAGTTCTTTCTCGAAAGCAAGTAGTTCTTTTTTATTGGTCAACTCATTTAATCGAGTGTATAAATTCAGTCGCTCGGTTACGTTGTTAATGTAATCATCTGGAAATAAAAGTTGGAAATCCGTATCGATGGCGGTTTCGCTTACCAAATCGGTTACCTCATGTTCGGTACCTTTATATAGGTCTTTAAACTCATTTAACTTTAACTCTCTAATGGTTTCTTGTAGGATTTTCTGATAGGTTTCAAATCCGATATCATTGATAAAGCCACTCTGCTCTCCGCCAAGTATATCACCTGCACCTCGTATTTCTAGGTCTTTCATAGCAATATTCAGTCCACTCCCTAAATCGGTAAATTGCTCGATTACTCGGATACGCTTTTGGGCTTCAGATGTCATCATAGAATCTGGAGGGGTAATCAAATAGCAGAATGCTTTTTTATTACTTCTACCTACACGACCACGCATTTGATGTAAGTCGGATAAGCCAAAATAATTCGCGTTATTGATGAAAATAGTGTTAGCATTAGGAACATCTAGTCCGCTCTCTACTATGGTGGTCGAAACTAGAATGTCGAATTCGTTATTCATAAATTTCAGCATGAGCTCTTCTAGCTTTTTTCCATCCATTTGACCATGGCCTACACCTATTTTTGCATAAGGTACCAAGCGTTGTAGCATGCCTGCAACT
>DATGSX010000058.1:0-8642 GCA_035302145.1 Flavobacteriaceae bacterium
ATCTGTAAAAAACATGATGTCAATCCGTATGAGTGGGTAAAATATGTTCTTGAAAATATCCTAGATATAAACCATAAAAACATCAGAGACTTATACCCTCAGAATTTTAAGAAAATACAAGAGGAAAAGTAACTTCAAGAAATAGTTTCCTATCATGTTAGATGTAGTTGGTGGGAGGGATACCACTAATCGTTCAAGCTATGGGGGAGTTGGCATGTGATTTTACTGGGAAGGAGTCCATTGAGCAGGCGATTCCACTGTTTGAATCACTGTTTAAAGAAACGGAAAATCAATATAGCCATGATAATACAATGGTTTTTGAGGAGAATGGAAATATCCTTGGTTCGATTACTACTTACGATGGTGGAAAGCTAGAGGAATATCGCGATAAACTTCTAAATTATATAGAACAAGAATATAATGTGGTTAACTTAGAATTAGAAGATGAAACCCAGGCAGGAGAACTCTATATCGATACTTTGAGCGTATCGCCTAAAGCACAAGGGAAAGGTGTAGGGACGAGGCTAATAAAAGTTGCTATACATAAAGCAAGAGTAGAGGGATATAAATATATTGGACTTTTAGTAGAGATGGGAAATCCAAATGCTAAGCGACTTTACGAGCGTATAGGGTTTACAGTTGTTGGGAAGAAAGCCTTAGGAAATTCACAGTATGAGCACATGCAAGTATTACTCTAACTTTACGATTGGGATGCCAATTTCGTCCCAGATCTTTTCAAAATCTTCTATTTTTTCTTCGTCGCCTAAAATTGTGACTAATTCTCGGATTCTTCTGTCGTGTAAAACCATTCGATACCGGTACCTATCGCCTGTTATCTTGCATTCTATATGTAAAATACTATCGGTATAATAACGATTTTTAATGGTTCTTTTAGTAATAAAAAACCATAGTAACAGTATGCTAATCAATCCTAAGGCAATCCAAATAAGCGTCCAGTTGCTAACCTGATCTGCTAATATATCGGAAACAATATGTAAAATCGAATTACCAAGGTTTAAACCAAGTAAAATATAAATCAGTTGAAAATTCTGAGGTATAGCATCATCTATGGTAATCGTTTTATCTCGCGAATTATATTCTATTTGCATACATCAAAAAATATAGAAAGCAAGTTACATAAAAACCTATACACATAAGTACTTTTTTTTACTTAGGATGTCAGATTCTTTAAGTTTATAGAAAAGTCTGCTTTAAAGTGTTACTTGCTTTACTCTGTTTATTACCTCATGGTAAAATAATCTTCCCTTAGCCCAACCTGAACTTTCCTGCCTAGTGGTAAGGCTAAGTTGTTTTTTATATGTCCAGCTGGAAAATCGAAAATTAAAGGAGTATTTTTGTCATTTATATAATGTGAGATAATCTCTTGAGCAGTATATCCAAATGGAATCGCATTATCATTCATCTCTGTCATGCCACCAACAAGAAGTGCTTTAATAGAGTCGAAATAGCCGTTGCGCTTTAAGTTTTGCATCATTCTATCTACATGATACAAATACTCATCTAAATCTTCAATAAATAGAATTTTATCCTTTGTATCTATCGCTGTTGGACTACCACACATAGAGTAAAGCATAGATAGATTTCCGCCAACTAAGATTCCTTCTGCAGTTCCTTTTCGGTTTAACCGATTGCTTGTGGAGAAGTTTATAGAGTAGTCTTCATCGAATAGAACTTTGCGAATACTTTCTTGTGCTGCTTTGCTTTTATTTTCAATATCTACTGGCATTTGTGCATGTAGAGTTTGTACCCCTAAATTATGGATGTGCGAATGCAGCACCGTAACATCGCTATAACCTATTATCCATTTCGGATTTTTCTGGAACTTGCTAAAATCAAGTTTATCTATAATGCGAATGGTGCCATAGCCTCCACGTGCACACCAAATAGCTTTTACTTCGGGATTGTCTAATTGGGTTTGAAAATCCTCTGCTCGTAATTTATCGTTTCCGCCAAACTGATGGTCCTCTGATCCGATACTTTTCCCTTTAATCACCTCCAGACCCCAGCTTTTTGCTAAGGCTATTCCAGCTTGCAACTCTTCTTTCGTTGCTTTTCTAGCGGTGGTAACAATGGCTATTTTATCTCCTTTTTTTAGTGTGGTTGGTTTTTGCATTTCTTGAATTTTATAGAAGTGAAAATACAATGAATTTTGGAAAATACCCTTTCCTCTGCTCATTCTGTGTGTCTTTTGTTTAAATGATGTGCGAAATGTATATTTTTGAATATGCAAAATATAGAACAGTTACAACGGGTAACGGTCATCCGTTACATCACGGCATTACGAGAGGGCGGGTCTTTACCTGCTTTGGTCGATGCCGATGACGGCACTAAGTATGTGCTGAAATTCCGAGGTGCTGGCCATGGGGTAAAAGCTTTGATTGCCGAGTTAATCGGAGGTAGAATAGCTGCTGTCCTTGGTTTGCCAGTGCCAAAATTGGTGTTTGCCGATTTGGGTGAGGAATTTGGAAGAACCGAAGGCGACGAAGAGATTCAAGATTTACTAAAGTGGAGTGAAGGCACCAACTTAGCCTTGGAGTTTCTTTCCGGAGCGATTAATTACGATCCTGCCGTAATGGAAGTAGATGCGCTTACCGCTTCGAAAATCGTTTGGTTGGATGCTTTTATAACCAATATAGATCGCACCTATCGAAATACCAATATGTTGATGCATGAGGGAAAACTCTGGCTAATCGACCACGGGGCTGCTTTATATTTTCATCACTCTTGGAGTAAATGGAAAGAAAATGCCAAAACTACCTTTCCGCTTATCAAAGACCACGTGCTTCTGCCAAAAGCATCTAAGCTGTCGGAGGTAAACGAAAGTTTTAAAAAGATTTTGAACGAAGATACTATTAACCAAATCATCGATCTTATTCCGGACGAATGGTTAGAATGGCGAGAACTCCTTTTATCGCCAACAGAAATCCGTGATATCTATAAAGAATATTTTAAAATCCGGTTGCAGTATGCCGATCAATTTGTAAAAGAAGCCCGAGATGCTAGATAATCCTTATATTTATGAATATGCTGTAATCCGTCTAGTGCCAAAAGTAGAGCGTGGGGAGTTTATAAACATAGGACTTGCTGTATTATGTAAAAACGAGGCCTGGATTAAAATGGATTATCTTCTAAAACCAGATTTGTTAGCATGTCTTTGCCCACAAATCGATAGCGATTTTATCCAAAATAACTTAGAAGCGTTTAAAAGTATTGCACATGGCGAAAATGAAAACTCTCCTATTGCAAAGATGGATGCTCCCGAGAGATTTCGATGGTTAACTGCAGTGCGTAGCTCCATTATTCAAACTTCACGGCCTCATGTGGGGTTAAGCGAAGATTTAGAAGAAACTTTCCAACGTCTCTTTAGTGAGTTAGTGGAATAAAAGGATTTTTTTAAATCTTAAGAACTAAATCATAAACAATTAGCGCTACCCCAACTACAATACAGAGTACAACTAAAGTGGAAAGCCATTTAGAAGGGAAGTGTTTGCTATGACCTATTTTTCTTGCAATAAAATGGTATCGGAAATAAGCGATTACGAGCATAAAAATAGCTCCAACAATAAGTAGTTTCCCAATAATCCAAGTGTAATCGCCTTGTTCGGGAATCTTGTCTTCTAAAAAAGCACTGCTTTGCCGAATGAAAAGAGTGAATTGTTCAATTACAAAGCCCAAAGCCATTAAAGATAAGCTGGTGCGTATCCATGCTTGAAATGTTCGCTCGTTAGCTAGATGATTTCTCTCTTTAGCTAGTTCATTTCGTTCACGTGCCAACTCAGTTCTTTCGTGAGCCATGTTCGTTCGATCCTCAGCTAAATTAGTACGATCCTGCGCTAAGTCTACCTGTCCTTTAGAACCATTACTTTCTTCGTTTCTCGACATCTTTTTTAATTACCAGTTATATTCTCTTATCCTCATTCAGTATATACAAGAATAGATAATTTATCACGAATATAATAAAGCTATAGAAATAAATTGAGTTTAACTTATTTATAAGGGCATTTAAAAGCGAGTCTAGGCTTTGTATTGCAATATTATAAGGGCATTTGTTATTATATAATTAAAAAATAATGATTTATGTTATTTAGTCGTATATAATAGTTATGTTTAATGTATAATAACATAAAAAATTAACTATGAAGGCAATTGGTATTATTCTAATAATCGTAGGTGTTCTAATGATGGTTTTTAAAGGGTTTAACTTTGAGAAGGAAAAGAGCCTAGTCGAAATTGGTGATCTTGAAATAACAGCAACAGAAGAAGAGCATGTAGGGTGGTCTACTTATGCTGGCGGTGGAGTATTGGTGCTCGGTGCAGTTGTTACCATTATGGGTTTTAGAAAAGATTCGAAAGCATAATAAAACGACTAGATGATGAAAAACTCCTACAAAAGAGAATCACACTAATATACATTATAATTTAATTCAAAAAACATGTCTGTTGTCCCTAGCTATTTTGGTTAGGGATTTTTTATTTCAATTATTTTAATAGTGTTTTGGCATGGGCCTCGCATCTTAGGTACTCAAGGGAAGTGCCTTTTTCTATATTTATGCGTAATTTTGTCTTTTCTATAGAAATTATGAGTCAAGACAAGAAACGAATTACGATTACAGCGGCATTGCCTTATACCAACGGGCCTATACATATAGGACACATGTCGGGTGTGTATGTGCCAGCTGATATTTATGCACGATATCAACGATTGCAAAATCGCGATGTAGCTTTTATATGTGGAAGTGATGAGCACGGGGTACCAATTGCTATTCGTGCAAAAAAAGAAGGTATTACACCACAAGAATTAGTAGATAAATACCACGCAATTATAAAAAAGTCTTTCGAGGATTTTGGAATTTCTTTCGATAACTACTCGCGTACCACTGCCAAAGTGCATCACGATACTGCATCGGAGTTTTTTAAAACGCTAAACGAGAACGGCAAGTTTGTAGAAAAGGAAACCATGCAACTATACGATCCAGAAGCAAAACAGTTTTTGGCCGATAGGTTTGTTGTAGGTACTTGTCCGAAATGTGGAGCTGAGGATAGTTATGGCGATCAGTGCGAGAGCTGTGGAACCTCACATAATGCCACCGATTTAATCAATCCAAGAAGTGCTATTACTGGAAATAAACCAGAGCTTAAGGCAACTAAGCATTGGTTCCTGCCTTTAGATGAGTACCAAGAGTGGTTAGAAGAGTGGATTGTAAAAGGACATAAAGACGATTGGAAGCCCAATGTATATGGCCAATGTAAGTCATGGTTGGACGATGGACTACAGCCAAGAGCAGTTACCCGTGATTTAGATTGGGGAATTCCTGTACCAGTAGAAGGAGCCGATGGGAAAGTATTGTACGTTTGGTTCGATGCACCAATTGGATATATCTCAGCTACTAAAGAATGGGCAGAGAGAGAAGGAAAAAATTGGGAGCCTTATTGGAAGTCGGAAGACACAAAATTAGTGCACTTTATAGGAAAAGATAACATCGTGTTCCACGCGATTATTTTCCCAAGCATGCTAAAAGCACATGGCGATTATATTTTACCAGACAACGTTCCCGCAAACGAGTTCTTAAACTTAGAAGGCGATAAGTTTTCTACCAGTAGGAATTGGGCGGTTTGGTTACCTGAATATTTAGAGGATTTTCCAGGACAACAAGATGTTCTACGTTACGTGCTTACAGCAAATGCGCCGGAAGCAAAAGATAATGATTTTACTTGGAAAGATTTCCAAGCCCGTAATAACAATGAGTTAGTAGCGATTTTCGGAAACTTTATAAACCGTGTTATGGTGCTAACACATAATTATTATAAAGGTGTTACACCTGCACCAGGTAGTTTTACCGAGGTTGATAAAGAGGTGTTGAGCAAGCTTCGTTCTTATCCAGCGAATATTGCAAGCTCTATAGAGCGCTATCGATTTAAGGAAGCCCAAGCAGTGTGGATGAACTTAGCGCGAATAGGAAATAAGTATTTGGCAGACGAGGAACCTTGGCATACGGTAAAAACAGATGAGGAGCGCACACAAACCATTATGTATGTTGCTTTGCAAGTTGCAACAGCACTTGCCGTATTGGGCGAGCCTTTCTTGCCACATACTTCTAAGAAGCTTAAGGATATGTTGCAGTTAGAAAAGCTAACTAGTCCATTGAATTGGCAATCGGTTGTAGAGGAAGAAGTACTCATGCCAACGGGACATGAAGTAGGTAAAAGCGAATTGCTATTTGCTAAAATTGAAGATGAAACCATACAAAAACAATTAGATAAATTGGAACAAACAAAACAAGAGAATTTGGAAACAACAACGAATGTCGAACCAGCTAAAGAAATGTGTACGTTCGATGATTTTATGAAGATGGATTTACGTGTAGGAACTATTCTAGAAGCAGAGAAAATGCCAAAAGCCGATAGGTTGTTGGTGCTTAAAGTAGATACTGGCCTAGACGTACGTACGATAGTTTCTGGATTGGCAGAACATTTTAACCCAGAAGACATCATCGGGAAACGTGTAACGGTATTAGTTAACCTAGCACCGAGAAAACTACGTGGGGTTGAAAGCGAAGGAATGATTCTGATGACAGAAAATGAAGAAGGTGGTTTGGTATTTATAAACCCAGACAACGATGAGGTGCCAAATGGTGCTACAATAAATTAAAAGACTATTCTTTTATAAATAGATTAAAAGTCGGTGGTAATAGAATTTACTACCGACTTTTTTATTAAATAAGCTTCTTTCTTTGGTTCTAACAATCTTAAAGAGTCTTAACTTGAGTTCTTTTTCCTTTAGGTGTTCCCTTTTTACTATCTATCTTTGATAGTTTAGACATTTAAATGCCATTAATATAATATGCTAAAAATCGCTTATTTGCCTCAATACGAACAGTTTTTACCACCAGGACACCGTTTTCCTATGGCAAAATATAGTTTATTGGCCCAGCAATTACTTCACGAAGGAATTTGCGATGAATCTAATTTCTTTGAACCTATTCCACCAGATGATAAACACATTTTAGCTGTACACGATCCTGAATATTACTACGATTTACTCAACCTAACCATAAGTCATTCCGAAGCCTTAGCCATTGGCTTCCCAATGTCTAGAACACTTATCTATCGTGAACGTAGCATTGCTGGAGGAACGCTAGCAGCTACAGATTATGCATTGCGAAATGGAGTGGCGATGAATATTGCCGGTGGAACACATCACGCTTATGCCGATAGAGGCGAGGGGTTTTGTATGCTGAATGATCAAGCCATTGCCGCTCAGTATTTATTGGATAATAATTTAGCAAAGAAAATCCTAATTATAGATTTAGACGTCCATCAAGGTAACGGTACAGCGAAGATATTCGAAAATGAACCTAGAGTATTTACCTTTTCAATGCATGCTGAAAAGAACTTCCCCTTTACAAAAGAAGTTTCTGATTTGGACATTGCTCTTGCTGATGGAACTACAGATGAGATATACTTAAAAACCCTAGAAGAAGTGCTACCAGAGTTACTGGAAAAGGTGGATCCTGACTTTGTGTTTTATTTGTCAGGAGTCGATATTTTAGAAAGTGATACGCTTGGGCGACTTTCTTGCACTATAGAAGGATGTAGACAACGAGATATAATGGTATTAGAAAGTTTGTATAACAAAGGATTACCCGTACAAATTAGTATGGGAGGAGGGTATAGCAAACAAATAAGACATATTGTTGATGCACATGCACACACTTTTAAAGTAGCGCAGGATATATATTATTGAATCCTGACATAAATCATTATTAAATTCGAAATAATCTCAGATTTTTACCTCACTAAAATTAAGAAACATGAAAAGAATGCAAATTGTTAGTTTAGAAGAAGCAGTAAGTCACGTAAAGTCTAACGACAATGTTTTTTTTCAAGGTGCAGCCATGACGCCAACCGTCTTAATCGATGCACTTTGTGAGCGATACAAGGAATTGGAAGAGGTAACAATTTACCAGATTCATACGCATGGGGAAGCAAAATACTTAGAGGCACCATATAACGAGGCCTTTAAACTCTACAGTATGTTTGTTGGTGATAACACTAGAAAAGGAGTAAACTCTAAACATGGAGATTATATTCCTATTTTCTTAAGCGAGATTCATCATCTGTTCCGTAGAGGAATTATTCCGTTGGATGTAGCCTTTGTACAAGTCACGCCTCCAGATAAACATGGGTATTGTTCCTTAGGGGTATCGGTAGACGTGTCTTATCCTGCTATAGAAAAAGCGAAAATAGTTATAGCACAAATCAACCCGAATGTGCCTCGTACACGAGGAGATAGTACCATTCATATAAGTAAAATTGATTTTGGTGTGGAAACAGACATTCCAATGGATGTAATTGAAGTGTCGGAACCAAATGAAATTGAAAAAGCTATTGGTCTACATGTTGCGGGGCTAGTTGAAGATGGCGCTACTTTACAAATGGGAATAGGAAATATTCCAAACGCTGTTCTTGCTAATCTTACCAACCACAAGGGGTTGGGGATTCACACCGAGATGTTTTCCGATGGAATTCTACCATTAGTAGAAAAGGGTGTTATTACTGGAGAGCATAAAGCAAATCACGTAGGAAAAATCCTCTCTGCTTTTGCTATGGGAACACAGAAA
>DATGSX010000059.1:0-21396 GCA_035302145.1 Flavobacteriaceae bacterium
TGTTTAGACTTATTCCGCCAACCTGCTTGGTTATTATATTTTACAAAGTAGATTTTCAAGTCACTTTGATTAGCATAATCAACAAAATATATTTTCTTATCGGCCTGATTGGCATAGTCAACAAAATACCACAAACCCTTATTTCCACTAGCTTGATTGGAGTAATCTACTTTAAAAACCTTTAGATCTGCCTGGTTTTCATAATCCACCACATAAACCTTAACATCAGCTTGGTTGGAATATTTCACGGAGAATATCTTTTGCGAATAGGCGATAAATGGAAATAGCATACTTAATAAAAGAAGAATGGTCTTTTTCATGATAGCATGTTTTAGAAAACCCTAGAAGTTTTAACTGGTAAATTAGCTTAATTAGATAAGGTGTGCAAATTCAAGTGCTTTATTTTAGTAAGTCGCTTGCGCTTAGGCAAATCTGAGCCCGGTGACTAATCAGAAAAGGACCTCATTTTCGACTTAAACACCCTTAGGTTGTCTACCGACATGTTCAACCATCCGAAAAATTTTTAAGAATGAAAATATATTCCTTTGAAAAAATCACACAGGACTTCAAGTTAGGATATTTCAACATAAGAGAGAATCCCCTCTCGTTTATGTAAAATAACAGTGAATTAACCCTCACAAATTATCGAATTGACACCCTCTTTAAAAACCTCATCATTACCTCAGAATAGTTAGCTTCTAACTCAAATTAGGTTGAGGCTAACTAGTAGTAGGCAGCAACAAAGGTAGAATAGATAGTGGCTAACTACTATTAGATAAGAGTAAACAAGTAGTAGGTAACTACGAATGCAAAATACATAATTACAAACTAAAAATAGCTAGTGACAAACGCAAAATGGTTAACCATAAACTAAGAATAGATTGGAGCTAACTAGTAGGAGGTAATGATGAACGTAAAATAGCTAGTGACAAATTAAGAATAGTTAAAGGCTATCTAGTAATGGCTAGCGACAAACGCAAAATAGCTAGCGGCTAACTACTAATAGATAAAAGCTACCTAATAAGAGGTAACGATGAACGTAAAATAGATAGCCATAAACTAATAATAGATAAAGACTACCTAGTAGTAGCTAGCGATAAACCCAAAATAGATAGTGGCTAACTACTTATAGATAAGAGCAAACCATTCACAGTTAAAGGGCCACTTTTATGCGTTATACAGTAGGTAATATGAGGTAAGGAGGGGGGAAATTCGTAATTCTTGAAGGATTATAGAGAACCCATTATGTGGTATGCATCCTGTGTTCTGGATATGGCAGATAAGATGGTGTTATACGTTGTTACTCCTACCTAGAAGCTGTGTAGTGAAAAGGTTTTCATTTATAGGAGAAACTGATATATTTGTTGACATATTACTGTATAAAATTCTTTCCTAAATAACAAAAAGAGCGAACAAGATTTCCATAAAGGTCAAATCAGTCTCTCTGCTATTTTCAGACCTTTTCGCCAACCCCAAACCAGCCCACAATTAAAAGAGTTAATTTTTTACAAATACGTTGCAATATTATAATAATATAACATATATTTGACAATAAACTCATGATTATACGGCACTATGATAAAACTCCCCCCTTATTGTTAAACAGCTCTCTCCAAGGTGAAAATCTTTTGGTAAAAGGCTAATCTTCCCCACAGTCGTTTACAACTTTTTTATAGGTTTAAGATTCTTTTCCAAAGGAAGGGGCAACTTAAATTTCCTATAATTATGGACACGAAATTTAATGGTTTGGGCAAAGAGGTTGAAAAGGATTACTGCGTGTTCAAAAACAAGTCAATTTGTACCTGCGCTACTATGGAACCTCTTATTTCTTATTTAACCAAAGAAGAAGTGCAAAAGCATCTTAGAATTTCAGACACTACGTACTACGATTGGCGAAGAGAAGGAATTCTTAAACCCTTCCGAACCCATGGTGAAGATCGGTACCTTCCTTGGCAAATAAACAAGGTGGTCTTTGGTAAAGGATATAGAGATCGATTGCGACCCAAAAACTGAGCAAGCCCTTTTTCTAGTCATTGGAGCAAAATAGCTGCAGGAACACGGTGTTAATTGAACTTTAAGTTTAAGGTTCAGTGAACAGTGGTGCCTTATCTCAAAACCCATTTCTACTGTCTAGATTTTAAATGCGTGATGCTTTAAGACTAAGGCGAAATGTTGGGTGGTTATAACTGTATGATATACTGTTTAATGAGATTCTGTTGAACAGATACTAACCATGGAACTATATGTAAGCTTACTTGATAAGATAACTTCTTATACTAATCGCTTTTAGATATACTAAAACATATTCCACAACAAATTCCCGCAGCTATTTTTATTGCTTTATGAAGTTTAATCAGAGGCTAGTGATTCTTTAACTCTGTTTAGATTTCACCACAGATTCTCACGAATTCCCACAGCTATTTTTCTTACTATATTCTTTTCTCTAATTGCTTACTGTCAGCCCCACAACTCGAACGTCAGTTTTTTTTCGTCCAATTTATCGCTTGAAATTACGCTAGTTTTTAGAGGTAACACCCTCACCTATTCTCCCACTCACCAAGTTGCGCTTTCAAGCATCACAGCCTTCTGCAACTTTTCTCGCATTTCCAGCAAATTTCCACAGATTTTTATTTTCCTGCATTCCGTTCTCTAATCACTAACTCCTGAATACAGAGTCCGGAAAACAATTACTTTCCATTCCGAATTCATCCGGAATAGTCCAGAATCATCCGAATTCGTCCAGAATCGTCCGAAATTCTCCCAAAACATCCAAATTCGTCCGAAATCGTCCTATTTCATTCGAATTCGTTCGGATTCGTTCGGTTAGTTGGAAAGCTCTTCATCATTTTATTGTTTTGATATTGAATTAAGAAGTAACTGCGCAGTTGCTCTAACTTTTTAAACAAATTATTATGAATCAGTTTTCAAGCATTAGCAGGAAGCATTTCTCAGAATCTAGGATTAGAAAAGTGTTTCTTTCTTTCCAAAACGCAGCCGCACTATTAAGGCGATTTGGGTTTATGCTACTCATTGTATTTAGTGCCATTTTGGGAATTACCTTACAGGTGTATCTCCGAAAAGTCGATCCTTTAGCAGCTATTGTCGACAGTAGCATTTGGGTGGTGGTATGCTACACTTTGTGTAGTCTATTGATCTTCCATTTGGTTAGCCTACAGCTCACCAGGTTTCTGTTGAATATAGCCAAGACCTATACACAAACCTCTTTAAGAACAAGGACATGGCATGGCAAGCTTTACTTTATAAGCGTGTACTTCTTAGTACTTTTTGGCTTTTTATTTTGCCTATCGCTTTGGATGTAGGCCCGCCTGTCCAACCTGGTGCACGGGAACGTTTACAAGCAATCTATGTTGCAGCAGTAGGCGTTCGCGAAGCGACAGGGAATAACGATGGCCTAGAGGTAGAAGTCTACTTAGCTACTACAAACCTTGGTCCTGGATATCCATGGTGCGCTGCGTTTGTAAGCTGGGTGTTTGAGCAAGAGGGGTATGATCAACCCCGCACACCTTGGACACCAGCTTTGTTTCCCAGCAAACGCATCGTCTGGCCAGGTAAAGGGCAAACCCCAGAACTATCAGATGTATTTGGGATCTACATTTCGAGCAAGAAACGCATTGGCCATGCGGGATTTGTGGAGAAATGGGGCGAGCACTTTGTAATAGGCATAGAAGGCAATACCAATCCTGCAGGGAGCCATGAAGGTGACGGGGTCTACCGACGGCGTAGACGTACGAAGACTATCCATCGCGTAGCCGATTGGGTAGAGAATAATGACAGAAATCAATCTTTTAAAAAGTAGAAATCATGAAAGCAAAACAAAAAGTAAATTTAGGATTCTCACAATTTAGTGATGAAAATGTGTTGGTATTAGCAGAAACTGCGCTAGCAGCCATGACTGGCAATGCGAGTTTTGATGACCCAACGCCATCTCTTACCGACTTTGAAGAGGTGATAAACGCTTACACCGTAAAGTTAACCAATGCTAGAAAACGAGGCAGTCCACACGACACCGCCTTAAAAAACGAAGCAAGAAAGGAACTAGAAGACAATTTAGCTCAACTTGCTTTCTATGTAAACAAAGTAGCAAAAGGCAACTTAGCTACTATGCTTAGCAGTGGGCTTCCGGTGAGCAAGTATCGGAGCAGCACCCTATCGCCTGAAATAGTCAGACGCCTTATCGTAACCGACGGGAGGCACAAAGGAGAAATGGTGTTGAGCTTTGACAAGCTACAGAGTATTCTTTACTATGAATACCGATACTCCTCGGAGAAAGACGAAGAGGGAGAGGTGAAGTGGGGAGATGAAGTAATCGTCACCACTTCGTCTAGGAATAATCTGATAAAACCAGTTATCCCTGGACAGACCTATTACCTAAGTGTACGTGCAGTAAATCCAAGAGGCACGGGCGACTGGAGCGACACCATAGAATGGATGGCGCGATAGTTTAGTAAACAAACTGCCTGTAGTTAAAACCTACGGGCAGTTTTAATTCAAATTCTTTAGTATTATGAAACGTATTATTCTATTCCTAGTTATAGCTCTAAGTTTTACGTTATTTTCAAACTGCAGCCTAAAACATAAATGGCGTAGCAAACAAAAGGAGAAGTTTTCGCATCAGAAACAAGAGCAAATCAGCCGGCTACAAACTACAGAGCGCGTGGTAGTAGACACCAGTTGGCAATACGCCCACACTCAATTAAAAAACTACCAATTATGGGCCCTAGCCGGCAATGTGAAAATACATCCAGATGGTAGCCTAGAATCCGATCACGCCACCTTACAATCCTGGCAGAGCAAAACCGATGAACAACAAACAGCAGGAAGAAAAAACACCTACCAAACTCAAAAGTCAGAAAAACAAACCTCAACAAACCAAACAACAAGCCTGCAAAGAAAATCCAGCCATAAAGAAAAGCGGAAAGCCAACATTAATTTGTGGTGGTTGCTAGTACTGCTACTCCCACTTGGAATATGGTGGGGTAGGAAACGAAGGTTGTAGGGTTAGCTACTTATGAGATGTAGAGGCTTATAGTGTTGCGGGAGAGGAATCCTTATTTAGATAAAGTGATTGAGGTGCTTGGTTTAGAAATGGAATAGAACTGAAGATAAGGCAATTTCTCATTATTTTACTGTATGAATAAGAAGATTTTAAGGTCATAAGCTCTAATTACAGTTATTAAAATTGCGTATGTTGTAGACATAATTATGATTATGAATGCAATTGAAACTATTTATAAAGGAAGACGTTTTAGAAGTAGACTTGAGGCTAGATGGGCGATTTTTTTTGACGCAATTGATATTGGCTGGGAATATGAAACTGAAGGTTTTGAACTTGGAAAAACAAGATATCTAACTGATTTTAAACTTTCATCTTTTGGTAATAATGAGGTTGATTTATTTGTTGAAATTAAACCGAAAAGACCTAGTATAGAGGATATAAAGAAGTGTTATCAAGTATCTATCAAAACAGGAACAGATATGTTATTAATATGCGGCACACCTGGACTTCCTGAATTTTCAAAACTTGGTCCAGATTGGAATTTAAAAACTGGTTATGTTTCATTACATTTTCCTGCAAAAATGACAGTAAAAGGAAATGATGAAGTTACTCCTTTCAATCTTTGGGTTGAAAGCTGTCGATTTAATCTTTTTCAAACGGGTTCAGACGGATATAGCTTAGATTCGTGGCCTATATATTGGGCTATTAATGATATAGATAATGAAACTCGTTCTTATAGTATTCTTAATCGTGTCAATTCAACAATAAGTGAAAAACATGAAGTGTATGGAGTTAATCCATTTGGTTCTTTAATTCGTTCACATTATTTTTCATATAAACTAGGGAATAGATTAATAGACCATGATAGATTAATATATGGTTATGAACTAGCAACCTGTGCGAGATTTGAACATGATGAATTCAATTTAACTATCATTGATGGCTTCTATCGAGAATTAGAGTTAATTCCGTTTAGAAGAGTATATTCATCTGTCGAAAACTCATATGCTCTATATTATTCATTAAAAAACAGAAGGTTTATATCAAGAAAAAGTAATGAGAAAAAACCTAATGACACAATAACTTTGATTAAAAGCTCTCCAAAATTAATCATCAAACAATTTGTAAGTAATTATCCAAAATCACGAAGATCAAATCAGGAAAGTCAGATACGAAAGGTATGGAAAGGCTTTTTATTTAGATATAGGATTCGATTAAAAGGCTTGAAGTTAAAAAGAGTAACAAAATAATTATTGTCTCAAGTTTCGCATGCTAATAACATTGGCGCTTCGGGCCTAATAGAATCAAAAACATAATACTTAAATCTTATTAATTAATCATCTAACATGCTATCCTTGACGTCGATCTATAAGTCTTTTTACTCTTATTATTCTATAACTTTAAAAGAATAAATCTTAAAGTATATTATTTACTTTTTTCCATTGCCGAAAAAAGTAACAAAAAAGTCTAGACCAAACTTGTCCATCGGTCGACGCTCGCAAGTGCTGACTAAAATAAATAGTCAGATAAAACCATGTAGCTTCGATGAGTACTTACAGCTGACAGAATTTATTTCTTAACGTCAGCACTTACGGTCAACGCTCGATGTCCTGCGCAACGGTCGGTTTAATTATTTATGTTCATCGAATTTTATAGTTCAAACATGGTAACCTTGGTTCTCATAAAGGTGCTTTTGGAATTATTAATCGAAAATACAGTTAAAAACTCAACTGCATGAAGACTAGTGTTTTACGATGAGTATCTGTCGCTTTAGAATAATCTAGCAATCTCTATAAGAAATTGTAAATCAGCAACTTAAATTAGGTGCGAAACTTGAATTATTGTATAATAACTAGATTAAGGATAAACATCTATTAAATTATGGCTTCAAATAAGAAGTCTTATCCTTTTATAATAATTTATGTTTGAATGTTTTGGTAAATTCGACTATAAAAATTATTTATTTTGTAAAAAGGAATAAATTGAATAGAATACAAGACCAAAGAAAAGGAGAGGAGAGTTGATTAGTGACTTATAATCACATACTAAAACCCCCATCACAAACCGAAATTCGTGACAGGAGCTTAACTAAATTGGGGAGTAATGTAAATATAGTTAATTTATCTTAAATAAATCATTACACGCTACCCCATCCGCCAATAAAATATATTTTTCTGTAAAACTTACATCTTTTCTTACCATCTATTTCATATCAACAATATACACATTAGATTTGATTTTAGATAAATAGTTAGGCTACCTATCCAACTTATAAAAAATTATACAACACCTATTAAAACAGCTTTCAATGAGCATCTTCTGTATTAAAAACCAAGATTTTGTTTTGAATTTACTCTATACTAAAAGTTGCTTATCATTTGATTCAAAATAGATTTTGCATGCAATTGTTTACTCAGCTTATTTTAACCTTACTCATTCTTCTTTCGATTTGTTTTAACATTCATTATCTTTAACAGGAAACGATAATTACATTTTTTAAATGGCAAAAAAGAAACAAACCAAGTCTACAGAAGAAATTCTGTGGGACTCGGCAAATAGTTTACGTGGTTCTGTAGAACCCTCCGAATATAAACACGTTGTATTAAGTTTAATCTTCCTAAAGTTCGCAAGTGATAAGTTCGTACGAAGACGACAGGACTTAATCGAAGAAGGAAAAGAAAACTTTCTAGAAATCCCAGCCTTCTATCAAGCAGAGAATGTTTTCTATCTGCCAGAAGAAGCACGTTGGGAGTATATAATGGAGCATGCCAAGCAAGAAGACATTACACTAAAAGTTGATACAGCACTTAAAACCATAGAGAAGAACAACAAATCGTTGGAAGGTGCACTACCCGATAATTACTTTTCTCGATTGGCACTGGATCACTCAAAGTTTACTTCCTTGCTAGATGCTATCAATAAAATAGATACTATACAGGATGAAACCGAAGACGTAATTGGAAGAGTGTATGAATACTTCTTAGGAAAGTTTGCTATTGCCGAGGGCAAAGGAAAAGGTGAATTCTATACACCAAAATCTATCGTAAATCTTATCGCAGAAATGATAGAACCATACCAAGGTATAATCTATGACCCGTCCTGTGGCTCAGGTGGTATGTTTGTTCAGTCCTTAAAGTTTATAGAGAACCATCAAGGAAATAAAAAAGATATTTCCATATATGGGCAAGAGCTGACCAATACAACCTACAAACTGGCTAAAATGAATTTAGCTATTCGTGGCATTTCATCCAACTTAGGAGAAAGAGCTGCCGATACTTTCGGGAATGACCAACACAAAAGCTTAAAAGCCGATTATATCATGGCCAACCCTCCTTTCAACTTAAGAAATTGGCGTGGAGAGAATGAGTTAGTAGAAGATGCTCGTTGGGCTGGTTATAAAGTACCCCCTAGATCCAATGCAAACTATGCATGGATTTTACACATGGTTTCCAAACTTTCACAAAATGGAATTGCTGGATTTATTTTAGCAAACGGTGCACTTTCTGGTCGTGGCGTAGAATATGAGATCCGTAAGCAAATGATTGATAATGATTTGGTAGAAGCTATTGCTATTTTACCACAGAAGATGTTTTACACCACTGATATTAGTGTAACACTTTGGATCCTTAATAAGAACAAGAAAGAGCGAACAGTTGAATTGCCTGATATCACAAGAAACTATCGAAATAGAGAAAAGGAAATCTTATTTATGGATTTAAGGCAAATAGGCGAGCCATTTGAAAAAAGGTTTATCCAGTTTTCGGATACACATATCAACGAAATTGCAACCACCTATCATAATTGGCAATCTAAAGACGGTGCTTACAAAGATATTCCTGAATACACTTATGCTGCAGAATATGAAGAAGTAGTTAAGAAAGACTATTCCTTGGTGCCTAGCAAGTATATTGAGTTTATAAACCGAGATGAAAATATTGACTTTGACGATCAAATGACTGAGTTAAGCAGTGAGCTTAAGACTTTGTTTGAGCAAGAAGAAGCCTTAAAAAAAGAAGTAGGAAAAATATTTGAATCTTTAGGATATAGCATTGAGTAAAATGAGGAAAGATTATAAAAGAATCGGAGATTTTATTTCACGAATAAGTGATAGGAATAGAGAGGGAACATACTCTAAACTATTAGGAATTAATATTGACAACTTCTTTATGCCTTCTATAATAAATAGAGTTGGTGTGAATTTAAAAAATTATAAGATAGTTAAACAGTACCAGTTTGCTTGTAACAGAATGCACGTTGGTCGGGACTATCGAATTCCTATTGCAATGTCTAATAGTATAAAACCATTTATCGTTTCACCAGCATATGACGTTTTCGAAGTTACTAAACCAGAAGTATTAATGCCAGAGTATTTAATGTTGTGGTTTAAACGTAAAGAGTATGATCGTAATGCTTGGTTTCACACCGATGGAGATGTAAGGGGCGGTTTACCATGGGAGGCATTTTGTGATATTAAAATAAATATTCCCTCCATAGAAAAGCAACGAGAAATTGTAGCCGAATACCAAGCTGTAGAAAACAAGATAAAAACCAATGAACAGATTTGCGAGAAGCTAGAAGCTGCTGCTCAAGCTTTATATAAACATTGGTTTGTAGACTTCGAATTCCCAAACGAAGAGGATATGCCCTATAAATCCTCTGGAGGGGCTATGGTGTATAATGAGGAATTGGAGAAGGAGATTCCTGAGGGGTGGGAAGTGAAGGAATTGAACTTCTTATTAGATATTAAATATGGAAAAAGCTATAAACACCTAAATCAAGGAAAAATTCCATTATATGGTTCAGGGGGAATTATGAGCTATGTTGATGATTATTTATATGACAAACCATCGGTTTTAATACCAAGAAAAGGAACTCTAACAAATATTATTTATATAGATGAACCTTTTTGGTCAGTAGACACAATGTTTTACTCTATACTTAAAAATAAACACTTTGGATTCTATACTTTTTGGTATTTAAAAAACCTTGACTTTATAGCTTTAAATGTTGGCTCAGCTGTACCTAGTATGACTACAAGACTGTTAAATAGCATGGATATAACACTTCCTAATATCAGTATATTAAAATCATTTAGTAAAAAGCTAGATGCATTTCATAAACTTAAGAAAAACAGACACCAAGCTAATAATAATTTAAGGTTACTTCAAGAAATTATATTATCAAGAATGGTTAAAAATGAAATATAATGAAGAAAGAATTAAAAGACTTATTTAATGCAGTTTCTAGCTTAAATGAAAAGTATGTGGATTCGTAAAATTTAAAGTAGGATGGATGAGATAGAGCATATAAACAGTCTTAATGACTTTCAACTTGTAGAATACTTTCAAGATGGTGTAGTAGCTAGAGCCACAGGAGATAGGTTTGATAATGAATTATATATTCTAATTAGAAGAAAATTATTAGCAAACTCTGATATTAAAAAACTCTTACCTAAATGGGTGTCCTCCAAAAGGACAGTTGAGCAATTTTGGACTTTTATAAAAGGAAGATATAGCACATATCAAGAACGTAGAGAGTTCTTGTGGGAAGAGTTTGCTCCTGCTTTAAATTATTTAGAAACAAAAGTGGTATCACCTATAGATGCTTCGATTATTTTTAATGAAGTTCATATACATTCGGAATGGAAAAAAGCTTTAGAGCGTAAAGCAAGTGATCCAGAAGGAGCAATAACAATTGCAAGAACTTTGGTAGAAAGTGTGTTAAAGTACATTCTGGATGAACAAAAAATAAATTATGTTGATGATGGTAATTTACCAAAACTTTATAGAGAAGTAGCCAAATCTCTGAATTTAGCACCAGACCAACATAATGAAGAAGTCTTCAAACAAATTTTAGGTGGTGCAAATAGTGTAATACATGGCTTGTCTACGATTAGGAATAGATTAGGAGATGCGCATGGCAGTAGAAGAAACCAAGTTAAACCTAGTGAACGTCATAGTGAGCTAGTAGTCAGTTTAGCAGGTGCGGTGGCTGTTTTCTTGTTTAAGACTTATGATGGAAAAATAATCGAAAACAATTTTTAATAGCACCAATCTAATATAAATGAACTTAGTATTTGATTACTATTAGTATTTGGTTACTATAAAATCATATATTTATTTTAAAAGGAAAAACAATATGAATTTCATTCTAAGACTTTTTTTAACCTTTAGCGCAGTTTCATTCTTTCTAATTGTTTTTCTCATTCAAAACGAAATCAATCCTTTCGAAGATCAACTTGGAGAATATGCCTGGCTAATTTATATAGCTTATGTGATAGCTCCATTTCTGTTTACAATTATTTCTCTTAGTATTTGTAAATTACTGACACCGTCCACAATCAATAAAGTGATCTCGCTTGAGACATCTAATAATGATTTTTTAGCAAATTACTTAGCTTTCTTTTTCGTGGCTTTAAGTGTAGAAGGATTAATAACATTTTGGGTGGTTTTTGGAATGACAATCCTATTCACATTTGTTTCACGCGTTTCATATTTCAATCCGATCTTTTTAGTATTTGGATATAACTTCTATTATATCCACACAGATGAAAACGTAAAACTGATGTTGATAAGTAGAAAGAAACTAAAAAATCCACAGACATTTCAATCGGGGTCTGTTAAAAGAATTAATGATTATACCTTTATAGAAATTTAAAATATGAGTGAACTAATTGGAAAAATAAATGCGGAATTTAAATATATACTAAATCAACAAGTTAATATTATTGAAGATTTTGATGTTGCTACGATTGAATCCATAGATTTTACACCGAGTCATAAGCTGGACGAAGATGAATGGTTTAAACTTTCAAACTTTTCTCAGAACGATTTTTACATTAATGTATGCAATTCAACATACAGCACGGCAAGTATCAATCAAATAGATAATAATGATTACCGTGAAATATCTGCTATAGGAATTTTTCAAAATGGACAAAAGCATTTTCAACGGATTACACCTTCCCTATTTGTAAATCGAAAAACAATTCTCGATTATTCAGGAGCACCACAAATTGTAGAGCATAGGAAACAAATCGAGATTAAAAACGAGTCGGATGCAGTTTATATAGCTTCAAACGATACACTTTACTTCAAGACTATTGGAAAACTCAAACAGATATTTCCAGGAATCGAAGAATTACATCGTGAAGCAACACAAGAAGAAGTTGATACTTTTGTAGACAATGATTTCATTAAATTAGATGGCATAGAAGCTCTTTCAATAGGTGTTTTGAATAGGAAGAGAATCGCAGACATTGGACTGAAATACAGTAATTTATCTGATTCTAAAAAAAATGCACTTATAGCTTACGCTAAAGAAAAAGCAGGTGTTGAGATTGAAGATGATTCTTTTATTATTAAATCTGAAACAGATTTAAAAAACGTATTGTATGCAATGGATCAAAGATATTATTATGCAGATATTTATGAAGAGAATCGTGTAGCAAGTTCTGTCAGAGTAGTCTCAAATTAGAATTCATTTTAGAATAAAATCAAAATTCATTATCTGAAAATCCTATGAAAAACATAGAAACCAACCGAATAGAATATAAATCCGCACTCACTAAAGAGTTGGACTTAGAAAAGGAAGTGGTAGCTTTTTTAAACTACCATGAAGGAGGGATTATTTACATAGGGATAGATAAAAGCGGTTCGGTGCTGGGCGTAGCAGACTTGGACAACGACATGTTGCGGATAAAAGATAGGATAAAAAATAACATCTCCCCTTCTGCTATGGGTTTGTTTGATGTAGTTGCAGAAGAAAAAGAGGATAAACTTGTTATTAAAATAATTGTAGCTAGCGGAAGTGAAAAGCCTTATTTTAAAAAGAAATATGGCATGGCAGAAAAAGGTTGTTATATCCGCATAGGTACTGCTGCGGAACCAATGCCACAACAAATGATTGAAAAATTATTCTCCACTCGCACCAGAAATTCAATAGGAAAAATAAAGTCTCCAAAACAGACTTTACAATTTCAGCAATTACATATTTATTATCAGAGTCTAGGTAAAAACTTAAACGAACAATTTGCCAGAAATCTGGAGTTATTGACGGAAGATGGAGATTATAACTATGTTGCTTACTTGATGAATGACATCAATAATATTTCTGTACAAGTAGCGCGTTATGAAGGTTTAAATAGGGTATACCTGAAAGAACGCAATGAGTATGGATATGAATCTTTAATAAAGGCCGTGAATCAAGTATTGGATAAATTGAATCTGGAAAATAGGACATTAGCAGAGATTACTTATAAAGAACGTAAAGAGCAACGATTATGGAATGCCGTAGCTCTGCGTGAAGCGGTTATTAATTCTTTTGTGCATAATGACTATAGCAATGAAACTGCTCCTAAGTTTGAGATATTCGATGATCGTTTAGAGATTACTTCTCACGGAGGTTTGCCCGTATCGCTTAGGAAAGAAGAGTTTTTCGAAGGTTTTACCATCCCTAGAAACAAAGAGTTGATGCGTATTTTTAAAGACTTGGACTTGGTAGAGCAATTAGGTTCTGGTATTCCAAGAATTCTGGAAGCATATCCAAAAGAATCTTTTCATTTTTCGGATAATTTTTTAAGGATAGTTTTTCCTACTACGATATCAAGCACCGAACAAGTTGCCGTACAAGTTGCCGTACAAGACACCGAACAAGTTACCGAACAAGTTAAACGTTTATTATTAGCTCTAAAATCATCAGAAGTGAGCCGACAGGACCTGATGAATTCCTTAAGCTTAAAGCATAGACCTACATTTTTATATAATTATTTACAACCAGCCATTGAAGCAGGTTTCATTGCCTTAACAATACCTGATAAGCCCACAAGTAGTAATCAGAAATATTATTTAACGGAAAAAGGAAAAGCATGGGCAAAAAAAATAAATAAGGATATAGATAAGATCGAATGATTAACCCATGGGACAAGTAACCATCAATAATTAAAAAATGAAGTACACGGAAGCAAAACTAGAACTCTCCTTTATACATTTTCTTGAGCAAGAGGCTTATGAATATGTGGATGGTCGCTTCATTGAACGTGAGTCAGAGCAAGAAGTACTTATAAGAGAAGATTTAGAGTACTTCCTAATGCAAAACTATCCAGACTTGGAACACGTGGGATTGCATAATATTATTAATGAGATTGCTTTCCAACCTGCTTCCAATCTTTACGAAGGCAACAAGTATATATCAATCCAGAAACTTTTAAAAAATATAAGCAAGTAATTAATCAAAAGCATAATTTAAGAATATACTTTGAATATTATCAAGGTGTAAAACACTCTAACTTAAACGCATTTTGTCACAAATATCCTGTAAATTTGTGACAACAAATAAATAATAATACTTTGCAAAGCACTAGAAAACAAATAGAAACAAAGATTTCTAAGTCTACTCCTGGCGAGATATTTTTTTCGACGGACTTTTCTTCACATGGCACTCCAGAGAATATTCGTCAGGTATTATCGCGTTTAGAAAAGGAAGGTGTTTTGGAAAGAATTGCACAAGGTATTTATCTTAAACCGAAAAGGGATCCTTTGCTAGGAATCTTATATCCGTCTATAGAGGAAATCGCGGAAAAAATTGCGAAAAGAGATAAGGCACGTATTGCACCAACTGGCGTGATGGCACTTTATCTTCTAGGATTAACCACTCAGATTCCATTAAAAATAGCCTATTTAACCGATGGCTCCCAACGCCAGATTAAAATAGGGAACCATAACATTCTGTTTAAGCAAACTGTTCCTAGAAACTTTGCTATTAAAGAGGAGCGTTTACATTTAATCGTGCAAGCCTTTAGAGAAAAAGGACAAAGGGAAATAACCAAAGACTTTTTAAAAAAGATAGAAAATCATGTAAAGAAATTGGATGCCAAGCTTTTAGATACACAATTAAAATACGCCCCAGTGTGGATTCAAAAAGAGATTCTTAAACTTTATAACAACTAATTATGTGGATTGAATTAGATAAAGGAAAACAAGAGCAAATATTTGAGCAAGTTGGCAATTCGATGGGGCTACCAGCTTTTGTCATTGAAAAAGACGCTTGGGTTTGTCTTCTTCTAAAAGCAGTGTTCCAATCAAAATTCGCTGATGCTATTATTTTTAAAGGAGGAACCTCATTGAGTAAAGCCTATCATATAATCAATAGATTTTCGGAGGATATCGATTTAATTATCGACCGAAAATTATTGGGTTTTGGAAAGCTGACCTCTAAATCTCAGATAAAAAAGTTACGTAAAACTTCTGGAGGTTTTATAATAAATGAATTTAGAGAAGAGCTAATCCATCAGCTTGATGATCTAGGTGTAGATAGAGAGTTATACGAGATTCGATATAACGAGGAGGTGAACGATATGAGCGATCCTAACACATTAGAGATTTATTATAATTCTCTTTTCCCTATTTCTGATTCTTATATTCAACAGCGTGTGTTGCTTGAAATGGGCGCAAGATCTTTAACAGAACCAATGGAGAATAAACCGATCCTTTCATTTGTTGATTCCCATTTTAAATCTTTGCCTTTTGCCATGCCTTCATTTGAAGTGCAAGTCGTGATACCAACAAGGACTTTTATAGAAAAAGTGCTATTATTACATGAAGAGTTTTTAAAACCTATAGAACGCATCCGGACAGATAGACTAACCAGACATTTATATGATTTAGACAAGATAATGGAGTCTGGATATGGCGAAATGGCGATAAAAGACGAAAAACTATTTCAAACCATCGTGGAACATCGAGCATCTATTACTCCTATTCGTGGCATAGATTATTCGGATCATAAAAAAGGTTCTTTAAAAATTATACCGCCAGTGGAAGCTCTTAGTGAATGGGAAAAAGATTATAAATCTATGCAAGAAAACATGATTATTGGTGAAAGTTTAAGTTGGACAAACTTATTAGAAAGCATTCAACGTATAGAAGATTATTTTAATAACAAGCTATGAAATTTACCGAAGCACAACTAGAAACATCTTTTATTAGCTTATTAGAGCTGGAAGGTTATGACTATATACATGGCGAAGAGGTAATCCGAGATTCAAAAGAGGAAGTCTTAATTGAGGAGGATTTACGAGCGTTTTTAATAGCTACTTATCCAGACTTAGAAGAGGTGGAACTACAAAGTATTGTGCACGAATTGGCCTATCAACCTGCTTCGGATTTATACAATAGCAATAAATATATTTGTAAGCTACTAGCCGATGGCTTCATCTTTAAACGCAACGACCACGCCAAGAAAGATTTACACATCCGATTCATTAATGTTAAAGACACACAGGCGAATAGCTACAAAATAGTCAATCAGCTAAAAATACAAGGAACAGAGCTTCGCATTCCAGATCTAATCTTATATATAAATGGAATTCCAGTAGTGGTATTTGAGTTTAAAACGGCCATTGAAGAAAGGATTACTATACACGATGCTTATAAACAGATTACTACACGATATAGACGTGATATACCAGAGCTGCTTAAATACAATGCGTTTTGTGTGCTAAGTGATGGCGTAAATAATAAGGCTGGAAGTCTATTTGCGCCCTATGAGTTTTTCTACGGATGGAATAAGATTACAGGATATGAAACCAAAGCATTAACTGGTATAGACACCACCACTTCCCTAGTTCATGGCATGCTTAATCACGCAAGATTATGCGATATTATTCACCACTTTATTTATTTTCCAGATACTACTAGGAATGATGTAAAAATACTAACTCGCTATCCACAGTATTATGCCGCTCGCAAGCTATTCGATAATATACTAAAGCATAGAAAACCAGAAGGCGACGGAAAAGGTGGAACCTATTTTGGAGCTACGGGTTCGGGTAAGAGCTTCGCTATGCTTTTTCTATCTAGACTTTTAATGCGTTCTACCAAATTCGCTAGTCCTACCATTATCCTTATTACCGATCGTACCGATTTGGACGACCAACTGTCCTCCACATTTACCAATGCCAAAACATTCATTGGCGATGAGAATATTGTCAATATTACTTCTCGTGCCGATTTGCGTGAACGCTTACAAGGTATAGAAAGCGGAGGCGTTTACTTAACTACTGTTCAGAAGTTTGCGGAAGACTTGGAAATACTCTCCGATAGAAATAATATTATCTGCATTTCCGATGAAGCCCACCGAACACAAGTAAACTTAGACTTAAAAGTAAAAATTGGCGAAGACGGGGTTAAAAAATCCTATGGGTTTGCAAAATACCTTCATGACTCGTTACCGAATGCTACCTACGTTGGGTTTACAGAAACACCTATCGATAAAACTCTAGATGTATTTGGCCCAGTAGTAGATTCCTACACCATGTTTGAGTCGGTAAACGATAAGATTACTGTTCGTTTGGTATATGAAGGACGTGCAGCTAAAGTAAATTTAGATAGTAGCAAAGTAGCAGAGATAGAAGCTTATTACGAAAATGCTGTGTCTGAAGGTGCTTCCGAATATCAAGTAGAAGCAAGCCAGAAAGCTATGGCCAAAATGGAGATAGTATTGGGTGATCCCGATCGAATTAAAGCTATAGCCAAGGACTTTGTGGCGCACTATGAAAAGCGATTGGAAGAAAAAGCAACCGTGGCAGGAAAGGTAATGTTCGTTTGTGCTTCCAGAGCCATTGCATACCAACTTTATAAAGAGCTTATCGCTCTAAGGCCAGCATGGAGCGAAAAAAAACTAGCATCTAATCTTACAGATAAAGAAAAGAAACAAATTTTCCCTATTGAATACGTAAAGATGGTTATGACACGTAATCGGGATGATGAACAAGCTTTATGGGATTTATTAGGTACCAAAGACGAAAGGAAAGAGCTAGATCGACAATTCAAGCAAATAAAGTCCAATTTTAAAATTGCTATAGTTGTCGATATGTGGTTAACTGGGTTCGATGTGCCATTTCTAGACACTATCTATATAGACAAACCATTACAAACGCACAACCTGATTCAAACTATTTCTAGAGTAAATAGAAATTACAAAGGAAAGGATAAAGGTTTAGTGGTAGACTATATCGGCATCAAACGAAATCTAAACCACGCTTTAGGTTTATATAACAATGTGGACAGCGAAGACTTTGAAGATATAGAACAAGCCATAAATTTAGTTCGCGATCAGATGGACTTATTAAGGCAGTTCTTCCAAAATTTTGATGATAGCGATTACTTCCACGGCTCTCCTATGGAAAGACTACACTGTTTAAATCGAGCTTCCGAATTGGTATTACAAACCGAAGAATCGGAAAAGCTTTTTATGGGTGTAGTCAAGAAATTAAAATCTGCTTACAACCTATCGGTTAGTTCCGATGCTTTCGCTGAGGAGGAAATACAGACCATTCACTATTACTTTGCTATTCGATCTATCGTTGCTAAACTCACCAAAGGAGAAGCTCCAGATACGGCGCAAATGAACGAAAAGGTAATCAAACTTGTAGAGGATGCCATTATCTCTGAAGGCGTAGAAGAAATATTTAAACTAGATGATAATAAAGCCAATGCCATAGACTTATTTAATGATAAATTCTTGGATAAAATCGAGGAAATGGAATTCGAAAATACCAAGATTAAAATACTTGAACGACTTTTAAAGCAATCTATTAACGACTTCAAGAAAGTAAATAAAGTACAAGGTGTGGAGTTCTCTAAACGCCTACAAAGCATTGTAGATAGATATAACGAGCGAAGCGAAAATGATTTACTTGACTATGAAGGGATTCAATACGATACTTCCGAGCAAATGCTTGAATTAGTTCTTAAGCTTAGAGAGGAAATGACTTCGTATGAAGAGCTAGGAATAGATTACGAAGAGAAAGCCTTCTACGATATTCTTGCAGCCATTGCAAAGCAATACGGTTTTGAGTTTGATGATAACAAAATGTTAGAATTGGCCAGAGCTATCAAAGAAATTGTAGATAACACAGCTAAATATCCAGATTGGAGCCAGCGATCCGATATAAAAGCACAATTAAAAATGGACATCATAGTCAAGCTACACGAGTTTGGCTACCCTCCTATCACACAAGACGAAGTGTATGAAAATGTGCTTGAACAAGCGGAGAATTTTAAGAGGAATAGATAATCTAAAAATTAAATCGAATAACTATGAGTCAATTAAACCCAGAACTTAATTTGAAATTAGAATCGTTCTTTGAGGAAGTCAAAATAAACATGCATCAGTTAGCTGATAAAGCAGCTAGAAATATAAAACACCATAATAAAAGAGATCCATTAAAAAATTTATCTAAGAAATTTGACACTTTACCAAGACTAATTGAGAGCTTAACTTCAGATTTAGAAAGCTATGCTAATAAGGCTTTAGAAGAGTTCGATGAAAAAATTAAAAAACATTCAAAAACAGATCGTGAAATAGCAAGAAGAAAGTTAAGAGATGAATTTTTTAAGGAATCGAAAATTGTGCTGAGTGATGTAACCAAACAGTTTTTCAATAATTAATGTTCATTGATATTTGACCAGAAATACTTTAATCAATCTAAACTCATGGTTGCAACATAACGTTGCAATACTAAAGCTCATTTCTACAGCACAAACAACTCATAATCACACACCTAACACACATCACAAACTCTATTGCAACATAAATGCAACGATGTTGCAACGATATTATAAGATACTTAGTTGGAATTAAAAATTACATTTTCAGTTTAAAATTTTCAATAAGTAAACAGCTATGTCAAATCGCAATTCATCATCTTCTAAGAAAATTATTCATGAAAACCTACAATATCATGCTGCCTTAGGTTTTTATAAGAACGGAATTTCTCAAGCAAAAAATATCACTAAGGAAAAAGGAAATAAAATATTCGAAATTGCACCTGTTGCAGCAGTAAACCTAAGTTTTGCAGCAGAATTATTATTGAAGCTAATTTACCATTTGGACACGCAAAAAAGAATACACACACATGAGCTTAATAAAATTTTTTCTTGCCTTGATGTATCTAGGCGAAGAGAAATTGAAAATAAATATAATGAGTATAAATTGAATACTTCTAATAAACTCCAACCGATAAAATTATCATTTAACACGAATGTAAATAATCCAGAAGATCGAAAAAACAAAAATGATATCACTAACTTGTCATTTGGGTATTTCGGTCTTATGGTGCCACCCTTTTCGGTTCAAATGGTGCCACTTTTAGAGATACTACAATATTAGATAAATTTTATGTTTATTCATTTTTTAGTGCCCCTTTTCTCATGGATTCACCTTTAAGATCTATTCTGTGAGAAGAGTTAACTATTCGATCTAAAATAGCATCCGCTATTGTTCCTTCGCCTATAATATCATACCATGCTGACACTGGTATTTGGGAGGATAAGATGGTTGATTTGTTGTTATATCGATCATCAATAATATCCATAAGTGTCTCTCTATCATGACTATCAAAAGATTGCAGTCCAAAATCATCTAAGATAAGCAAGTCAGTTTTCAAGAGTTTGTTAAGCTCTTTTAAGTACGTGCCATCCATTCTACTAAGCTTTAATCTCTTAAATAAACGAGCGGTATTAGTGTAAATAGTTTTGTATTCCATTAAGCATGCTTGATGCCCTAAAGCCTGTGCTAAATAGCTTTTCCCTACGCCAGAGGCTCCAGTTAGAATAATGTTTTCCTTTCTTTTCATGAAGTCTAAAGTTCCAAGGCGAGCAAACATATTCTTGTCTAGATTACGGCTTTGTGCGTAGTTTACATCCGCAAGGCTTGCTGGTTGTCTAAAGTTAGCTTGTTTAATTAATCGAGTAATCTTTCGATCTTTACGGTGCTCCCACTCATGATCGGTAAGCAATGCTAGATACTCATCGATTGTAAACGACTCTAAGCCGTTGTCTTTAAGATGTTGCAAATGTAAGGTTGCCATAGCGCTAAGTCGCATTTGCTTTAGTTTTTCAATGGTTTGATTGTTGTTCATAATGTAAGTTATTTTAGTTGTTTATATTACTGATAAGCGGCTGCACCCCTTATATTCTGGTGCACTGGGATATGTGTTGTTTTACTTTCTTCCAAGTCTTGATAAAAAAGAGAGTTCTTGTCCATATTGTTTTTAAGGATGTTTTTAATACGCCTGTAAGAGACCATATCCGCCTTTAAAGCAATTTCACAAGCTTTGTTTAGTCGCGTAGAGCCATATGCCTTATGTAGCTGTATGAGTCCCATCACTCGTTTATACCCAATTTCAGGATACTGTGCATTGGTGAGTATGTTCTCAACACATTCCACAACCTTTAGACCGTGGGATGTAGCTTTCTTTTTAAAATACTCTGGACTCCAATCGCTATAGTTTTTATGCGTGCTACTTAGATGGTCTTTGTTGGTGATATAGCTTCCTTTAGAAAAACTGCGTTTGTGTAGAGCTATTCTCTGATGGT
>DATGSX010000060.1:0-4436 GCA_035302145.1 Flavobacteriaceae bacterium
ATCTAGCTTTAATGTACCAGATACTCTTCTCATGGATTTAACCTGTGCAGAACCACCTACTCTAGAAACTGAAATACCTACGTTAATTGCTGGACGAACACCTGAGTTAAATAAGTCTGACTCTAAGAAAATCTGTCCGTCGGTAATAGAAATTACGTTGGTTGGAATATAAGCAGAAACGTCACCTGCTTGCGTTTCAATAATAGGCAATGCTGTTAATGAACCTCCTCCTTTTACCTTGTCTTTTATAGACTCTGGCAAATCGTTCATACCTTGTGCTACACCATCATCTTCAATTATTTTAGCTGCACGCTCTAGTAAACGAGAGTGTAGGTAGAAAACGTCACCTGGGTACGCCTCACGTCCCGGTGGACGACGTAATAGAAGAGAAACCTCACGGTATGCAACGGCTTGTTTTGACAAGTCGTCGTATATAATAAGAGCTGGTCTTCCTGTATCTCTAAAGAATTCTCCAATAGCTACTCCAGCAAATGGTGCGTAAACTTGAAGTTGCGCTGGATCGGATGCGTTAGCAGCTACAATTGTAGTATAGGCCATTGCACCGTGATCTTCTAAAATCTTTGCAATGTTAGCCACTGTAGACGCTTTTTGTCCGATAGCTACATAGATACAATATACTGGTTCACCAGCATCATAGAATTCTTTTTGGTTTAATATAGTATCGACACAAACAGTGGTTTTACCAGTTTGACGGTCACCAATAACCAACTCTCTTTGCCCTCTTCCAATAGGAATCATGGCATCGATAGACTTAATACCGGTCTGTAAAGGTTCAGCAACTGGTTGACGATAGATAACTCCTGGTGCTTTACGCTCTAGTGGCATTTGGAAAGTTTCTCCTGTGATTGGTCCTTTTCCATCAATAGGCTGTCCAAGAGTATTAACAACACGTCCCACAATTCCTTCACCTACATTGATAGATGCAATTCGCTGGGTTCGTTTTACGGAAGTTCCTTCTTTAAGTTCGCTAGATGGTCCTAATAATACGACTCCAACGTTATCTTCTTCTAAATTTAGAACAATTCCTTCTAATCCTCCATCGAACTCAACCATTTCACCATATTCGGCGTTGGTTAGTCCGTAAACTCTAGCAATACCATCTCCTACGGTAAGAACAGTTCCAACCTCATCCAAGGAAGCTGATGCTTCAAAATTGGTTAGTTGTTTCTTTAAAATTGCTGATACTTCAGCTGGTTTTACATCTGCCATTTTATATAGGTATTATAAACTTTTTGTAAATTCTTTTTTTAATGTATCCAATTGGTTAGATATACTTGCATTGTACTCTATATCGCCAACTCGAATTATAAAGCCTCCTAATAACTCAGGATTTATTGTACTGGTAAGTATAACTTCGTTTGCTTTAGTAATTTCCTTTGCTTTTGCCAATACTTTTTCTTCCATTTCTGGAGTGAGTGCTGTAGCGGTAATTACCTCTACATTTATTAGCCCTTTACGCTTGTTGTGTAAATCGATATAAGCTTTTGAAATTTCTCCAAGTAAATTCGCACGCTTGTTATGAATCAAAACTTGAATTAAATTGTGTGTAGCCTTCGATTGCTTTGCAAATACATCCAATAAGATTTGTTTCTTATCAGCCAATTTCACAATCGGACTGTTCAGTGCAAGGCATAGGTCTTTACTAGCTTCAATAGTGCTATATACATCTTGCATATCTTGTTGCAACACATCTGCACTGTTTTGCTGATCGGCTTCCAGTATTAAAGCCTTGGCATATCGCAAGGCGGCTCTACTTGTACTCATTATATTAATTAAGTTTTGCTCCTTCTAGCATGTTATCGATTAGCTTCATCTGCTTATCCTTATCAGATAATTCACTCTTCACAACTTTCTCTGCGATATCTAGGGACAATTCTGCTACTTGATCACGGATTTCTGCCATAGCGGTAGCTTTTTCGTTTCGAATGGTCTCTTGTGCATTACGGATTAGCTTATCGCCTTCTTCTTTAGCTAGTTCTTTAGATTCGTTAATCATCTTCTCACGTAGATCTCTTGCCTCCTTAAGCATTTGATCTCTTTCTTCTCTAGCTTCTTTTAATAGCTTTTCGTTATCTGCTTGTAAATTGGCCATTTCAATTTTGGCTTTTTCGGCAGCTTCCAAGGCGCTATTTATTGAATCTTCTCTTTTATCTACAGCGGCCATAATCGGCTTCCATGCAAATCTTCTGAGAAGAATAATTAAAATTACGAATATTAAAGTAGTCCATAGTAAAAGACTCTCTGGTGCAACTATATTCATAGTATATTAAATTTTGATTGTCTAATTTTTAAGTTAGAATCATTTCGCAACCAACCGTTACGAAATGATTCTGACTGTTTTAGTTTTGCAAAGTTACAAAAATAGTAACGATTACTGCATTAGTGCAACTACTACTGCGAATAGTGCAACACCCTCAATAAGAGCTGCTGCAATAATCATGGCAGTTTGAATCTTGTCTGCGGCCTCTGGTTGTCTTGCTATTGCCTCCATTGCGGCTTTACCAATTGAACCGATTCCTAAACTAGCACCGACTACTGCGATACCTGCTCCGATTGCTGCTAATGTTCCTGTCATAATAATGAACTTTTAAATATAAATTAAACAATAAACTACTAGTGTGCTTCAGTACTTACAGCTTGTCCGATAAATAGGGCAGCAAGTAAGGTGAAGATATATGCTTGTAATGCTGCAACCAATAATTTTAATACGGTCATAAACAATACAAACAAAATGGATACGGGTGCTATTGCAGCACTTCCGAAAATAAATATTAAGGATACTAAACTCAGAATAATAATGTGTCCAGCTGCCATGTTTGCAAATAGACGAACCATTAATGCAAATGGCTTTGTAAACATTCCTACAATTTCTATAGGAATCATTATTGGTAATAGGTAGGCTGGTACTGGGGGTAAAAGTATGCCTCTCCAGTAATTCCCATTTCCACTAATCGCAGTCATTAAGAATACGATTACTGCCATTACCATAGTGAACATGATGTTCCCAGTTAAGTTTGCACCAAATGGAAAAAATGGAATAAGCCCCATAAGGTTGTTTATCCATATAAAGAAAAATATCGTCAATAAGAATGGCATAAAGCTCTTGTATCTATTTCCTAGCTGTGGCCTTGCAATATCATCGCGAACAAATAAAATCAATGGTTCTAAAAACGCAGCTATTCCTGTTGGAGCCTTTTCGGACTTCTTATAAAATCTAGCAGCACTTCCAAAGAGAAGAAGCAATAGAACAACAGATAAAATCATTGAGAAAATACTTGTTGTGATAGAGAAGTCTAAAGGTCTGTAGTCATATTGGAATGGCTTAGATAACACACTTAGTTCTTCAAAGTGCTCTGGATCAAATAAATCAGCATAGAAAATATGCTCATCATATTTTACGAACTCTTGACCATTTGCTTCTACAACAACAGTAGCTTCGTTATCATGCTTAAACTTAGATGAGGAGAAAACGGTCAATCCATTATCGGTCCATAGAATAATAGGCAAAGGCATAGTAATAGGTTTACCTTTCCAATCTGTGATATGGAACTCATGGGAATCCCAAACGTGGCTGTCAATCAATTCTACTGGGCTGAATGCCTCTTCTATGTCCTCTGCTTGCGACAACCCTGCCAATGGCATAAAGGCAAACAATAATCCAAGAAGCAGTCCAAAATTAATCTGATTTCTCATCGTTTTAGTCTAATGCTATAAGTTTTATCCTCAAAAATTCGGTGCAAAAATACAACTTATATTAATAATTCGGCTATTAAAACTACTTTTTTAATTATAGTGTTTATTTTTAAAGCGTATAATTGGTTATACGGAGGGTTTTGACTGCAATAATCGAATACTAAACAGCACTTCTAGAACTAGAAATGTAAAAAACGGGAGGAAAAAATTTAAAACATCTGGCGTTTTATTTGAAAAATCGCCTTTAATGAGTGGGAAAAGAAACCATAAGGTGACAAACATTTTAAAAACTATACTTGCTATAAAAGCAAAGCCTGTATAGTTTTGAGCAATATAATGAACGAACAAGACTAGGCCGAATGTGATCAAAGACAGTATAACTAGGAGTACATAGTACTTCCAAATGGGATTAAACAAGATTATATCTGGCAATAGATAGGTGTATAGTAATTCTTGGGACAATCCTAAGACTCCTGCTAATGCAATTAATGATAGAACATATCGGATTACTAAATCTATTATTGGGTTTTTAGGTGTCATCGGATTTTTCATCTTTTTTAGTCATGCGCAAGGCTTTTTTTATCACCATATAAAGCGCTGCAAATACTCCAAATAAGGAGAGGACTATAGTGAATACTTGATAGTTGTTAGGATACTTTTTATCTAACCATATTCCTAACAGTACACCGGCAGTAATTACCACTGCCATCTGTATACCTATT
>DATGSX010000061.1:0-33711 GCA_035302145.1 Flavobacteriaceae bacterium
CATAGGATCAAGTGTGTTTGCCATATCTCATCTTATTTTAAGACAAGATACTTGTTGATCCCTAAAAGTGGCACAAATCAAACCGAAATACCTGGCACTAACAGACCGAAATCACTGGCACAAATCGAACCGAAATATCCACCGATCAAGCTTTTTATCTTGAAACACAAAGTCAGGCAATAGTACTTATTAAAAAAGCTTTTGATGAAAAAGGTATTACTATCCCATATCCTATTCGAACACTAGATTTTCCAACAGAAGCAGAACTAATGGTAGAGAAAAATTAATGATTATCCTAAATATCGCTTAGGAAAATTGATTTATTTGGCTGGAATCTAGACTTTATAATATTTAACAAATCTTATTTTTTTAAGGTTTAAGTACTAAACCTTTTATTCGACACATTGCAAAAGCAGTCTTCTTATTAATGATATTAAAATATTTATATTTCTTTATATGGTGGTCTGATAAGGTGTAATGTACGTATTGTTTCAAGCATAATCTTTATTATATTGTAAGTTTAGGAAAGAGGGTTGATTAAGTTTTTTCTAAATAGCAGATTAATTATCAATCCTAAAATAAATAACACAACAAGTAATATAGTAAGAAAATGAGTGATATAACTAGAGTTATCAAAGAAGGAGAGTTTGCAGATTATCCGCAACAACCACATGGAGGTAAATTAGTTGACGCCGTATTAAAAGATAAAGAGCTTGAAGATGCGTTGAAAAGAGTGGCAGATTTACCTGCTATTATGATCGATATGGAAGCGGTGATTACCGTGGAAATGATTGCTACAGGCGTGCTATCCCCAAACGATGGGTTTATGGACGAAGCGAATTATAAGTCTGTATTGAGTAAAGGTCGATTAACTAATGGACTTATTTGGCCTGTACCCTTGAGTTTTGCACCTACTGGAGATAGAAATAAACTTGTAGTAGATTCCCTTTCTGTTGGCGATGAAGTAGCTTTAATCGATGAAGGTAAAAATCCAATTGCTATTCTTACTCTAAATGATATTTTTTCATACGATAGAGAAGATCGGGCTGAAAAACTATTTGGAACTACCGATAGAGATCACCCTGGTGTCGATGCTATTTATCGTCGCATGGGCGATACCGCTTTAGGTGGTCCAATTAAACTATTAAGTCGAGTAGATTGGGGACCATTCGAGAAACTTCGATTAGAGCCAAAAGATACATGGAGGAAGTTTTATGATGAGAAAAAAATGCGTTCTGTTGCTGGATTTATTACAGGTGCCAACCCATTGCATAGAGGACATGAGTATATTCATAAGAATGCGCTAGAAGAAGTCGATGGATTGCTGATTCAGCCACTTGTAGAGATGGCTAAGCGTGAATATACACGTCATGAGTTCCGAATGCTGGCCTATAGAAGTGTTTTAGATACCTATTATCCTAAAGGACGTTCTATTCTTTCGCCTTTAAGAGTAACCTATATTTTTGCTGGTCCTAGGGAAACGGTTCTTCATGCTTTGATTATGAAAAACTACGGATGTACCCATGCACTAATTGGGCGAGATCATGCTGGAATAGGGGAGTTCTATGATAAATATGCGAGTCATACTATATTTGATGAGTTTGAACCTAAGGAATTAGGTATTGATATTCGATTGTTCCATGAAGTATTTTATTGTACTCGCTGCAGCAGTCCAGCATCTAGTCAGACATGTCCGCATGATGAAAGATACCGAATCAACATTTCTGGTACAGGGATTAGAGAAATGTTGCGTCATGGAATTATGCCACCAAAGGAAATTGTTCGACCTGAATCGGCTAGAATTGCCCTGCAAGGAATTCAACCAAAAGGATTGGACGGAAATAAAAAATCCATTTCGCCAGTTGGGAAAACAATCAATGCCATGTTCCCATTCTATTTAGAGCGAAATGCTTTAGGAGGTAGAAAACGTGACAAACCTTTATCTATAGAAGATTTAGATAATAGGAGCTTAGAGTTAGTCAATATTGATGTTCGCCTAAATGCTGATCGTATTTATCAAGAAATTTATAATGAATATAGTAGCATTGGCGATATCAATCGAAACTTGCAACCTACATGGGTCACTGAAGCTCGAGAGGCCATTCATTCACAACAAGAAATGGTGGTCGAGGATCTAAAGGAAAAAGTAGAACAAGCTTCAGAGATTGCTTCCGACGAGTTTATGTATCAAGATAAGGATGAAGCAAGCCGTGAGTTAGAGGTGGCTAAAAAAATATTAGAAGACATACCAATCCCTATTCACACGAAGAATTTGGCCTATCGTACTTGGAATTTATTACCATATCATCGTTACAGAGGTAGTGATGAGCCGAAGAAGGAAGAGTAATAGTTTTAGATAGTACGAAGTTTTATGGGGAATATGAATTGGATTCTAGGAGTAGTAATAATCTTAATCTTACTTTTTCTTATAAGTAATTATAGGAAAAAGTATTTTTATCATTCACTATCCTGCATATCAAAATAGTGCAAAATAGATTTGTCTAACTGATTTTATTCTATTGGCAACAAAGAGAGGGTTACTTAGGATTGTGTATTGTTCTTCTTGTTATTTGCTGTTAATCTTAGTATTATAGCTTATTGAAATTAAGGTAGTGTATCTTTGTTCTATGCAAAACAAATCTGAATTAATCCAGAAGTTAGAAGCCTTTATTCGAAAATATCATATGAATGATATTTTACGAGGCGCTATTTTATTTCTAAGCATTGGACTACTTTATCTATTACTTCTATTATTAATAGAATACTTTTTTTGGCTACCAACTATTGGTAGAAAAGTCTTGTTTTGGTCTATTATAGTAGTAGAACTTGCCTTGTTATATAGATGGATTCTTATTCCTTTGAGTAAACTTCTAAAGCTTAGGGAAGGATTATCTTATGAGAAGGCAGCTAGAATAATTGGAAGTCACTTTCCTGAAGTGTCAGATAAACTGCTGAATACCTTGCAGTTGCAGCAGTCAGGTGAGTCTTCGGAATTGCTTTTTGCAAGTATTGAACAGAAGATGGATGAAATGAAAACTATTTCTTTCCCAAAAGCTGTATCCTTTGCAAGTAATAAGAAATATTTACCCTATTTCGTTCTTCCTATATTAGTTTTTGTTTTAAGCTTTTTTATAGCCGATGCCAATTGGTTTGGAAGTAGTTATAATCGCGTAGCTAATTACAATGTAGCCTATACGCCACCTGCACCATATAGCTTTCATATTTTAAATGATTCTTTAACGGTGGTGCAAAATGAGCCTTTTGATTTAGCTTTTACCATAATTGGAAATAGAATACCAGAAGAGGTTAAGTTAGAGATAGGTGAGGAATCTTATTTTTTACAAGAAGATGATAAAGGAGTTTATCGTTATTCCATTGCTTCTAATATAGCAGATTTGCCATTCGCAATAATAGGCAACAATAAGGTACGCGAAGAATTTGTTTTAAAAGTGCTGCCAAGGCCTTTTATTCAGAATATGGAGTTATCTATTCAGCCACCAGCACACACTAGAATAAAGCCTTCTAAAATGCGTGGAAGTGGTGCTGCTGAAGTGCCTGAAGGATCTAAAGTTACATGGAATATAGAAACCTCTCAATCAGATCGACTAAGAATGGTATTGCAGGATTCTGTGTACAATTTTAATTTTGAAAAGGATTTCTATGTTTATACCCAACAAATCCTTCAGCCTTTTGACTATAGTTTAGAGGCTGTCAATAATCAGTCTAATCAAAAAGAGACGATGCATTTTCGAATGCAAATAATAAAAGATGCTTATCCTACCATAAATGTTCAGCAAAAACAGGACGATATAGAGCCAACTTTATATCAATTTTCTGGATCTGCCGAGGATGATTATGGTTTACGTAGCTTAATCTTTGTTATTTATCCATCTGCTAATCCAGCAGCGAAAGAAATTTTTGACATCCCCTTATCAGGTAATTCTTTTGAAGAATTTCAATTTAACTTCGACACTCGAGAATATATTCAAGAACAAGGTAACTATGTTTATTATTTTGAGGTTTCTGATAATGATGCTGTAAATAGCTATAAGATTACCCGCTCGGATATGGGTACAATAGAAGCCCTTTCGTCCGATGCTATTAAGGATTCGCAATTAGATTTTCAAAAAGATAAATTGCAAAACTTATCTGAGAATATGCAAAAATGGATGGAAGAGAATGCGGATTTAGAAGAATTAGAAAATTTAGAAAGAACCGACGAGAATCTACGTTGGGAAGATATTCAAAAAATGAACGCTTTTCGCAAGCAAGAACAATATTCCTTGGAATCTCTAGAAAAGATTACAGAAGATTTAAAGGAAAGCTTAGATAAAATGGAGGCTAGTCCATCGTCGCAAGAAGAAAAGGAACAGCTTCAAGAACGAATGGATGAACAGTTACAAGAATTAGCTAAGAATCAAGAGTTGCTTGATAAGTTGGAAGAGCTTCAGTCTAAAATTTCAAATGAAGAGTTAGTAAAGGAAATAGAAGAGTACAAGCAGGAAAAGAAAATTCAAGAAAAGAACCTTAATCAGTTATTGGAGCTTACCAAACGTTTCTATGTTTCTGAGAAAAATAAAAAACTAGCTGCCGATTTGATGGAGTTAGGAAAAAAGCAAGAAGAGCTATCTGAAAAAGATGGGGAGGAAGTTAAAGCGGAGCAAGAAAAACTTCAAGAACAATTTGATCGTTTTAAAGATGAGATGGATAATCTCATGAAAGAGAATCAAGAGTTGCTAAAACCTTTTTCTCTTCATCAAGATAAATCTACCGAAGAACGAATTTCCGAAGACCAACAAGAGGCTTTAGATAAACTTGAGGAAGGTTCCACCGAGGAAAGCAAGCCTTCGCAACAAGGAGCTGGACAAAAAATGCAACAATTAGCCGAAGCTATGCAACAGCAGCAAATGCAAGGAGGAATGGAGTCTATTGCTGAAGATGCTGCAGTTTTACGTCAGATACTCGATAATTTGGTACGTTTTTCATTTTCACAAGAAGAACTATTAGATGTATTTAAACAAATAGCTTTTAGCAACCCTAATTACGGCAACCACCTTACTAGTCAACATGATTTAAAACAAAACTTTAGACACGTTAATGACAGTCTTTTTGCTCTATCTCTACGTCAACCAAGTATGGGTCGGCAAATACATCAATTAACTACAGAAATAAATGACCATATAGATGTTGCTTTAGATGATTTAGCTCAAAACAGAATGCCAAATGGTATTACACAGCAACAATATGCTTTAAGTGGAGCAAATGAACTCGCAGTCATGTTAAGCGACATTCTAGAAAACATGCAAATGCAAATGCAATCATCTAGTGGGCAGGGCGAAGGTTCAGATTTCCAACTTTCGGATATAATTGAACAACAGGAGAGTTTAATGGATGGTGAAGGAGAGGATGAAGGGGAGGCAGGTGATAATGAAGGTGATCAAGGTGATGGAGAGGACGGATCTGAGGGTGATGTTCCTTCAGGGGAACAATCCGGTAGTTCAGAAGGAGGTGATAATGGTAACCAGCAGGGTGAGGGAGATTCTTATATGGATATGGAGGGAGAGGATGGTAGTTTCTATGAAATCTATAAACAACAGCAACAACTTAAAATGCAACTGGAGGATTATCTTTTACAGCATGGTTTAGATGGAAAAGAAGCACAAAGTATATTAGAGGAAATGGATGCTGTATCCTTAAAGCTTTTGGAGCAAGGTTCATCGGATAGCTCTCGTCGACAGATGCAGCAAATATTACACAAGTTATTAGAGTTAGAGAAAGCTGCTTTACAACAAGAAGAGGACGAGGAGCGTAAAGCAAATACTAACTTAAATAATTTCCCTGGTTCGATGAGTGAGTTGCAATTAACCCCTAAAGAAAAGCTGCCTGCTACAGAGGTATTGAATAGAGAATCTTTGCATCTTACGCCATATTTCCGTCGTAAAGTTCAAGAGTATTTCAATTAAATCTACAATTAGTTTATTCGAATTTTAGTTTTCTTTATTTAGTCTAATGTATTTTATTTAACATAGATTCTTACTTGTATTTTTTATTTTTGCAAAAAATATAAAACCCGTTTCAAAATACTATTTATGCTTAACTACGCTAGTCAAAATGATTTCTTATTAAGTGATGAAGAGGAGGTTAGTCTATGGATTAAAAATGTAGTTAATGAAGAAGAATTTGAGTTAGGTGATTTGTCTTACGTGTTTTGTTCAGATGACTTTTTACATAAAATGAATCTTGAGTATTTAGATCATGATACACTTACAGATATAATTACTTTTGATTACCGACAAGGAAAATTAATCAACGGGGAAATATATATATCAACCGATAGAGTAGAGGAAAACGCAACTAAATATCGAGTTTCTTTCGAGGACGAATTACATCGGGTAATGATACATGGTGTTTTGCATATTTGCGGATACAATGATTTAACGGAATCTGAACAAAAACAGATGCGCTCTAAAGAAAATTGGGCTCTTTCTCTACGTGAATTTTAAAATGAATTATTAATTGTTCCACGTGGAACAAAACTTTAGATATGTTCAATAAAGAATATGATGTTATTGTTGTAGGAGGTGGTCATGCGGGTTCAGAGGCTGCAGCAGCAGCTGCAAACTTAGGTTCTTCTACCTTGCTTGTCACCATGAATTTACAGAACATTGCACAAATGTCTTGCAATCCTGCTATGGGAGGTATTGCTAAGGGGCAAATTATACGTGAAATAGATGCTCTTGGGGGATACAGTGGTATCGTTAGCGATAAAACTGCTATTCAGTTTAAAATGCTTAACATGTCCAAGGGACCTGCAATGTGGAGTCCAAGGGTGCAAAGTGATAGAATGCGTTTTGCTGAAACCTATCGTTTAATGTTAGAGCAAACCCCTAATCTAGACTTTTACCAAGAAATGGTTTCTGGTCTGTTGGTGGAGGGTGATAGAATTGTTGGAGTAAGAACCCAAATGGGCCTAGAAATTAAGGCTAAAAAAGTAATTCTTACTAATGGAACATTTCTTAATGGATTAATTCATATTGGAGAAAAACAATTTGGTGGTGGTCGTTCTGGTGAATCTGCTTCTACTGGTATTACTGCAGATTTAGTTTCTTTAGGATTTGAAGCTGGAAGAATGAAAACAGGAACACCACCTAGAGTAGATGGTAGGTCATTGGATTTTTCAAAGATGATTGAGCAACCTGGCGATGAGGTAACAAAAAAGTTTTCTTATTCTTCCAAAACTAAATCGATTACTGAGCAGCGTAGTTGCTATATGACGTATACTAGTCCAGAGGTACATAATTTATTAAAAGAAGGGTTTGATAGATCGCCTATGTTTAATGGTGCTATTAAAAGTTTAGGACCTCGATATTGTCCTTCAATAGAGGATAAAATTAATCGATTTGCTGATAAGGAGCGTCATCAAATTTTTGTAGAACCTGAGGGATGGAATACTGTAGAGTATTATGTTAATGGCTTTTCTACCTCTTTACCTGAAGATATTCAATTTGAAGCTTTGCGTAAAGTACAAGGTTTTGAGAATGTAAAATTCTTTAGAGCTGGCTATGCTATTGAATACGATTATTTTCCACCTACGCAGCTTCAGTACACTTTAGAAACTAAACTTGTTTCTGGACTATATTTCGCTGGACAAATTAATGGTACTACTGGTTATGAGGAAGCAGCTTGTCAAGGTTTAATGGCTGGAATTAATGCGCATTTAGCTATACATGAAAAAGATCCGTTTATACTAAAACGAAACGAGGCGTATATTGGGGTTCTTATTGATGATCTTATAACCAAGGGTACAGATGAGCCTTATAGAATGTTTACTTCTAGGGCAGAATATAGAACCTTGTTAAGACAAGATAATGCCGATTTCCGACTCACCCCTAAGTCTCATGCTATTGGGTTGGCTTCAGATGAAAGAATGCGAACAATGGAAAAGAAGAAAGAGGAGTTTGAAAATTTCGTTTCTTTTTTCGAAGATACAAGTGCAACGCCTGAGGAGATAAATCCAATTTTTGAGGAAAAGAATTCAGCTTTAGTTAACCAAAGTGATAAGATGTTTAAGTTCTTTTCTAGACCTAACATCACTATGGATGATATGCGTAAAATATCCTCTGTTGATAAATATGTTCTCGAGAATGATTTAGATCAAGAGGTGTTGGAACAAACGGAAATACATGTAAAGTATTCTGGGTATATTCAAAAGGAGAAAAATAATGCTGACAAACTGAATAGGTTAGAGGGAATTAAAATTCCAGACAATTTCAATTATGATGAAATGAAGTCTATTTCTTTTGAAGCTCGCGAGAAATTAAAGGAAATTAGGCCTAGTACTTTATCACAAGCATCGCGAATTAGTGGTGTGTCGCCTAATGATATCTCGGTATTATTAGTCTATATGGGTAGATAATATTCTAAAGTGTTCCACGTGAAACAAACTTCGGTTGTAAAGGATAAAGGAGTAGAGGTTGTTTTAGAAACTAAAGACTATATGGTTTCTGGAGAATGTTTTTCTATTGTTAGGAGGCCTGGTCAAAGCTATTTAGAGACGCAGCCTGTTCCTTTAAACTTAGATAAGTATTATGAATCCGATTCTTATGTTTCGCATACCGATGCTTCGGATAGCTTCTTTGAGAAAACCTATCAATTTGTAAAGCAAATTACTTTACGGCAAAAAGTGCGATCTATTGGGAGCCCGAAAGTCAATGAAAATAAGCTATTAGATTTTGGATCCGGCACAGGAGATTTCTTACAAGTAGCAGAAAGAAAATCTTGGAATGTTTATGGGGTAGAGCCTAACTTCCAAGCTAGGCAACTTGCTAAGAAAAAAGGGTTAACTATGTTTTCTTCGTTAGAAGAATTGGGGGATAAGCGTTTCGATGTAATTACTCTTTGGCATGTTTTGGAACACGTTCCAGATTTAATGGAATGCGTAAAGCGTTTGGGGGTACTTTTAAAACCAGGAGGTATTTTAGTTATCGCAGTGCCGAATCATAAAAGTTGGGATGCAAAAAAATATAAAGAATATTGGGCGGCTTATGATGTTCCAAGACATCTTTGGCATTTTGATAGAAACGCGATGAAAGACTTGTTGCCAAAAACATTTCAACAAATAAAAACAAAGCCTATGTGGTTCGACGCATTCTATGTCTGTTTGCTGTCCGAAAAATATCGCACAGGAAAACAGAACTGGATTAAAGGAGCGATTAATGGTCTTTGTTCAAATTTATTTGCTTGTTACACCAAAGAGTACTCTTCTATCGTATACTACTATCAAAAACGCTAAATAGACCCAGTTTTAACTCGATAAATCCCTAGGCGGTGTATTTGTATTAACCAATGAAACTAAGTCGCTTAAAACGCATTTAAGATAGCTACTTTGTATAGATGGATCTTATTTAAAATGAGAAGTGAATAGATAAAAGTTATTTACTTCTTTTTATGGAGTAGGCGCGTTAGCTGAATTGATAAATCGGTGAAAATAGACTTTGGATTTCCATTGCGTTCAATATGGTAATTTGCTGTTTCTAGGGATTCGAAAATTTCAAAGATATTATGGTTATGTATAAAAGGAGCAAAGTTTTTTAGTTTAAAACTTTTATCCTGAACTTCATAATAAACCAACTCTGGTGTTTTGTAATTAAGTAGAAAAGCTTGACGGAAAATTTCTGAACAGAATTGTAGAAATTGTTTTTGTACTTCTCTACCGGATTTCGCAACCGTATCACTCCACTCTAATAAATCTAGTAACACCGATTTGTTTCCTCGTGCCTGAAACGCAGTTCGTACCCACTGAATAAACCAAGCTTCGAAGGTAGTGGCCATTCGCTCGTTGTCTAATAAGCTTAATGCTTTTGTATAACTTCCTTGAGCTTGCTTGCTTAATAGAATACTATCGTTTGGTTCTAATCCATTCCTTTCTTGCAAGGCTTTACTTAAAACCTCTTCTGTAAGTGGTGGCAAGTGTAATAATTGGCATCTGGATTGAATAGTGCCTAAAACCTGATTAAAATCCTCACTAACTAATAACAATACCGATTTAGAAGGTGGTTCTTCTATTAGTTTAAGCAAAGCATTTGCACAAGCTGAATTCATCAATTCTGGCATCCATAGAATAAGTACTTTATAGCCACTTTCAAAAGCTTTTAAAGATAATGTTCTAGTGATTTCTTTTGCTTCTGCTACACCGATATTTCCTTGTCTATTACCAATTTCTATGTGCTGTAACCAATCGTATAGGGACCCATAAGGTGTGTCGGTTATAAAGCTGCGCCATTCGCTCATATAATCTTTAGAAATAGCGGGCCTATTCATTCCTTTTCGTCTATTTACTGGAAAAATAAAATGTAAATCCGGATGGTTGCCTTCTATGACCCGTTTAGCGCAATTTTTATATGCTGCAGAACCTACTTCGTGCGTACTACATAATATGGCTTGTGCATAAGCAATGGCCATAGGTAACGGGCCACTACCAGTTGCACCATACAACAATTGTGCATGTGGAATTCGTTTTTGTTCTATTCCATCTAACAACTGTTTCTTAATTTGTTCTTGTCCTATAACTTGGTCGAAATACATAAGACAAATGTACGCTATTTTAAGCAAATCAATATTTCAATTCTTTAGAAATACAAATTGATATCATTCTATTCGTTAAGGAATCGAGGGAAAATGTATCTTTGCTTGTCTAAAAACAAAGTACCTATGAAAACTATTAAAGACTTCGACTTTACTGGAAAAAAAGCATTAATCCGTGTGGATTTTAATGTTCCTATGGACAATGACAAGAAAGTTACTGATGTAACACGAATTCAAGCTGCAAAACCAAGTATCGATTACATTTTAGAAAATGGCGGGACCTGTGTTTTAATGTCTCATTTAGGACGTCCCAATGGAAAAGAAGAAGGGTTGTCATTAAAGCATATTGTTAATTCGGTTTCTGATGTGCTTGGAGTTCCAGTTGTTTTTATAGAGGATTGCATTGGTGAGGAAGTACAACAGAAGATAAAATCCTTACCATCGGGATCGGTTGCCTTATTGGAAAACCTTCGATACTATGAAGAGGAGCAAAAAGGAGATAAGGCTTTTGCCGAATCCTTATCTAAGAATGGAGATATATATGTGAACGATGCATTTGGTACAGCTCACAGAAAACATGCTTCTACAGCGGTTGTTGCTGAATATTTTGGCTCTAATGTGTGTTTTGGAAATCTTCTAGCTTCTGAAATAGAAAGTATAAACAAAGTACTTCACGATAATAATAAGCCAGTAACAGCTATAATTGGTGGTGCTAAAGTATCCTCTAAAATAACAGTGATTGAGAATGTTTTAGATGCTATCGACCATCTGATTATAGGTGGAGGAATGGCTTTTACCTTTTTAAAAGCACAAGGAGCCGAAGTAGGAAGCTCTTTGGTAGAAGATGATAAAATGCAAGTTGCTTTGCAAGTACTAAAGAAAGCAAAGGAGAAAAATGTTGAAGTGCACTTGCCGATAGATGTTATTGCAGCAGATTCATTTAGCAACGATGCAAACAAACAAACTGTACTGTCAAAATCAATTCCAGAAGGTTGGATGGGATTAGATAATGGACCAAAAAGCAATGACGCCTTCCGTAAAGTGATTCTAGAGTCGAAAACAATTTTATGGAATGGTCCAGTAGGTGTCTTTGAAATGTCCTCATTTGAAGAAGGTACAAAAGCCATTGGACAGGCTATTGCCGATGCAACAAAAAACGGAGCGTTTTCTTTGGTAGGAGGTGGTGATTCGGTAGCAGCTGCAAAGCAATTTGGCTTTACTGAGTCTATGAGTTATATATCAACTGGTGGCGGTGCCATGCTTGAAATGTTGGAGGGTAAAGACTTGCCTGGAATAGTAGCTATTCAAAACGCAAAATAACTTCCAATCTAATATTTTACCTATTTAAACGTTCTATAGGCATGAAGCAAATACCAATATTTTTCTTTTTAGTATTTACAGCATTCTTGAGTGTTGCTCAACAGAGCTATCAAGATAAACTTTCTCTACTAAAAGAAATAGAAGCAGATCTTGCAAGAAAAAGAATTACTTGGGAGACAAAGAAGGAAATCATTTTAAATGACTCTATAAGTTTCACTATACAAGATGTAGTGCAAGCAAAGGAAATAGATAGTCTCTGGTTAGCCTTTTTATTTGATTCGGGCAGATATGATGAAATGTATAAAACGGTAACTGAGGAAACCTTCGAAGAGGTAGAGTACCATGAATTACCCACCGAATTGCTTAAGGAACGACTAGAAGCGTTAAACGCTAGAACGCCATTTCAGATAGAGTACAATCCGAAATTAGAAAGCGTTATTAAGCAGTATTTGAAGTATAGAAAACGAGGATTAACTCGGATCATAGGATTGAGCAAATACTACTTTCCAATGTTCGAGGAAGTGCTAGATAAGCATAATTTACCATTGGAGTTAAAGTATTTAGCTGTTGTAGAATCCGCTTTAGATCCAAGAGCAAAATCTCCAGCAGGTGCATCTGGATTATGGCAGTTTATGTATCAAACAGGAAGAGCATTTGACTTAAAATCCAATTCATATGTAGATGATAGAAATGATCCTGTTCTTTCTACTGAAGCTGCAAGTGAGTATTTAAGCTATTTACATGGACTTTTTGATGATTGGGATTTAGCATTAGCTGCTTATAATTCCGGACCAGGTAATGTAAGTAAGGCTATTCGTCGTTCGGGTGGGAGTAGAAACTATTGGAATATTCGACCTTTCTTACCTAGAGAAACTGCAAATTACGTTCCGGCTTTTTTAGCAACAATGTATATTTTTGAATACGCCGATGAACACGGTCTATACACCAATGGTCCAACAACGCCAGTGATTGCAACGGATACAATTCATATAAAAGAAACCATTTCGTTTGAACAAATAAATAAAGTCACGGATATTCCAATTAAGGAACTTCAGTATTTAAATCCATCCTATAAATTAGGTGTTATCCCTTACGCAAAAGATAGACCTTATGCTTTAAGGCTTCCTTTAGAAGCGGTAGGAACTTTTGTGGCTAATGAAGAAAGTGTTTATGCTTATGCAAAGGCAGAATTTGAACAAAAAGAGAAACCTAATCCAGATTTACTCAAAGATAATGAGCGAATTAGTTACAGAGTAAAAAGTGGAGACTATTTGGGGAAAATAGCCCAACGGTATAGAGTAAGCGTAAATCAGATAAAACAATGGAATGGTTTGCGAAATAACAATCTACGAATTGGGCAAGTACTCGTAATATTTCCACGACTTTAATGCGATAGTAAAGTTTGGATATCGCTTTTTATCTTATAAAACTAGTTATGTAAAAGCCAAATTTTAGCGTAATAACTCTAACTAAAAATTAGACCAATAATTTTTATTAAAATTAAGCGAAAATGGAACGGAATTCGCAGTAACAAATCTTGAGCCATCAAAAATAACTTGAAATAACTCAAAATTAAATCCTTTCAATATGAGATTTGTATACGTTTCCTTAGTGCTGTTAATCTTTTCATTTTATAGTTGTTCTGATAAGCAGGGGCAGGAAAGAGGTGCTTATTTACCTACATCCAATGGAAATATCAATAGTTTGCAAGTAGTAATGCCAAATGATTACTGGACAGGAACTGTAGGAGAAACCTTACGAGAATATTTTGCCGCGCCTACCGATGGTTTGCCACAAGATGAGCCTTTGTTTTCTATGAGACAATTACCACCACAAGCTTTTGAGGGCTTTGTGCGTAATAGTCGTTTGTTTTTATATGTAAATAAAGGAGAAAAAGATACGGTAATCGTTAAGAAAAATTGGTATGCAAAGCCTCAAGTAGGTGTTTCGATTACAGCAAAAAGCACAGAGCAACTAGAGATTTTTTTAGAAGATAATCATGAGGTTATTATAGATGTTTTTAAGAAAGCAGAGCTCAAGGAAAGACAACGTCGTACAAATTTATCTTTACTTAAACTTAGAGGATTAAAGGAAACGTTTGGGATTGATATGAAAGTTCCCTCAGCATATAGAATTGCATTGGCAACAGATAATTTTTATTGGGTGCGTAAAAGTTTAGAGTATGGAACTACAAATATCATCGTATATGAAGTACCATTAGACTATATAAAAGAAGATAATATAATAGGGAGTATTATAAAGATGCGAGATGAAGTAGGAAGTGCCTTACTACCAGTAGAAGACGATAGTCCATTCATTACCGAGGCAGCGTATGCTCCTTTCTTACACGAAGTTGAATTAGCTGGTAAAAAAACCTATGAAAGTAAAGGAACTTGGGAAGTACAAGGAGCTTTTATGGGAGGACCTTTTTTAAACTATGCCATAGAAGACAAGGAAAGTAATCGTTACTTGATTGTAGAGGGGTTTACCCATGCTCCATCCGTAGCAAAACGCGACTTACAATTTGAATTGGAGTCTATTATAAAAACACTTAGGTTTGTAAATGAAGAAAAGTAAAAAAAGAAAACACAGTCTATGATATGTTATTATAGACTGTGTTTGTTTATTGAGTAATAGTAGTTATTCTATTTTATTATCCGAATCGTCATCTTCTTTAGTAGCATCTTTAAACTCTTTAATTCCACTACCTAACCCTCGCATAAGCTCAGGAATCTTCTTACCGCCAAATAATAAAAGAATCAGAACAACAACTACTGCAATCTGCCATGGCCCTATAGCCAATGGAATTAGTAAGGCTTCCATATATTTAATTTTAATTGGTACAAAGATAAATATAAAATTCTTACTAGACAGTTTCTAATAGTTAATAACTACAATATCTATTAAGGATTACATTATATTTGTAAAACTATGCCAGCAAAAAGAAAAAGAGGAACATATATAAAACATAAACTGCTCAATAAGTATCGATTGGTAATTTTAAATAAAGATACTTTCGAGGAGCGATTCTCTTTAGGCTTGAACCGTTTGAATGTGTTTGTTTATAGCGGTTTGTTTGCTATATTACTAATTGGTCTAACAATAGTACTGATAGCTTTCACAGGATTAAGAGAGTATATTCCTGGCTATTCATCGACTGCTGTTACACGCCAAGCTATTGAATTGGAGCACCGTGTGGATTCTTTGCAAGTTGTACTAGCTCAGAACGAACAATATCTAAATTCTATTAAACTAGTATTATCTGGTAATGTAGAACCATTAGAATTCGACAAGGAAGCGATAAGAAGAGAGGGAATGAATAAGAGTGAGGTTATTAAAACAACACCATCAGCAACCGACTCTTTATTAAGACAAAGAGTATCACAAGAGGATAAATACAATCCATTAATCGATAATTTTGAGGTTAATTTAATTCTCTTTCCACCAGTAAAAGGTGAGATTTCAGATGAGTTTTCTATAGAAAATAAACATTATGCTGTAGATGTTATTCCAGAGCCATATACACCAGTAAAAGCTGTTGCGGACGGAATCGTTATCTTTGCAGAATGGTCTGTAGATACAGGAAACGTTATTATTATAAAACATAGTAACAATCTTATTTCTGTATATAAGCACAATGCTAGTCTTACAAAAGAACAAGGAGAGTTAGTAAAGGCTGGCGAAGTTATTGGAACGGTAGGTAGTTCTGGGGATTTATCCACAGGACCACATTTACATTTTGAATTGTGGTACGACGGTTACCCAATAGATCCGACAAACTTTATTGAATTTAAATTATAATACGCAATGTCCGTAAAATCAACTCTATCTAAATATTACGCAAAATTAGCAGTTTGGCAGATGAATAAATGGGCATCACAACCATTAGAAACACAACAAAAAGTTTTTGAGGACTTAATAAACCAAGCTAAGGATACTGAATTTGGTAAGGATCATGATTTTAAGTCTATAAAATCTCATAAAGACTTTGTAAAGCGTGTGCCTATTAGAGATTACGAAGCACTTAAACCATATATAGAAAAATCGGTTGCTGGACAAGAAAATATATTATGGCCTGGAAAACCGAAGTACTTTGTAAAAACTTCAGGTACCACATCCGGAGCGAAATATATCCCTTTAACTAAAGAATCTTTACCAGAACACTTAAAAGCGACCAAAGATGCTATTTTAAACTATATTGAAGAAACAGGTGAGAAAGCCTTTGTAGATGGGAAGATGATGTTTTTACAGGGCAGCCCTAAATTAGAAGAGGAAAACGGTATACCACATGGTCGATTGTCTGGTATAGTAGCGCACTATGTGCCGAATTATCTTCAAAAAAATAGGTTGCCGAGTATGGAAACCAATATAATTGAAGATTGGGAAACCAAAGTGGATAAAATAATAGAAGAGACTATTGACGAAGATATGACGCTCATAAGCGGGATTCCTTCTTGGGTGCAAATGTATTTTGAGCGCTTAGTTCAGAAAACTGGTAAACCAGTTGGTGAAATCTTCCCAAACTTTAAGCTATTTATCTATGGTGGAGTTAATTATGAGCCTTATAGATCTAAGTTTGAAAACCTAATCGGAAGAAAAATAGATAGTATAGAATTATATCCTGCTAGCGAAGGGTTTTTAGCATTTCAAGACAGACAAAATGCAGAGGATATGTTATTGCTTCTTGATTCTGGAATATTTTATGAGTTTATTCCTGTAAATACCTTTGGCACAGAAAACGAAAAACGACTTACTATAGGAGAAGTAGAAATAGGTGTTAATTACGTAATTATCCTCTCTACTTCCGCTGGTTTATGGGGATACAATCTAGGCGATACCATCCAATTTACCTCATTAGATCCCTATCGCGTTGTTGTTACTGGCCGTCTATCTCATTTTATCTCTGCTTTTGGTGAACATGTTATCGGTAAAGAAGTCGATCGAGCTATGCAAAAAGCACAGGAAGAATTGGATTTTAGACTTAATGAGTATACCGTAGCACCACAGGTAAATCCACCCGAAGGCGAATTGCCATATCATGAGTGGTTAATTGAATTCGACAAAGAACCAGACGATTTGAAAGAGTTAGCAAGAATCCTTGATGAATCGATGCGGGAACAAAACTCTTATTATTATGATTTAATAACAGGTAGAATCTTGCAGCCACTAAAGATTACAGTTCTTCCTAAAGAAGCCTTTGTAAACTACATGAGGACGCGAGGCAAGTTAGGAGGGCAGAATAAAGTGCCTAGATTAGCTAATGATAGAACGATAGCGGATGAACTAACAAAATAATTCGCATTAAACACTATATTTGATATTATGAAAGAATTGGAAATGATAGAGCGCACCCGAGCACAAGAAAGCACAAGTGCTATAGAGCGTATATATGTAACTATGCGCCACTTATTCAACCGTGGCTTCTATAAACCTATGGGAGTTTCAGGAGAGGCACTTAGAAATGCTTTATTGACGTTGCGTCCAGAGATATATGGAACTATTAATGAGTCCAAAACCGAATTACAAGGTTTAATGTATGTAATGGATAGGTTGCCAGAAGGAATAGATGCTTGTCGATTTATAAACTTAACAAGTGATGAAGGATATAAAAACTCTCATTTCAAATTAATTATTCCTGCTAAACGTCGGAGAAACTGTTATAGAATAGACGAGGAGCAAATGAATATAGAGGTGACTCGTGGAAAATCAGAAATATATGATATTCTTACTCACCTAACTTTCTTATATATCGAATCGTATAAGATTATGGAGAAAGTAGTCATTGATGACTCTGGGAACCTAGTTAGAGACTGGCAAAAACTAGAAGCAATTCTATCTAGAGAAGAAGAGCTTACGCCAGAAGATGTGGAAAAAGCCTTAGTTCATGCATCGTCTTGTTTAGGTAGGACTTTCCTTGAACTAAAGAATGTTTACCCTACGTTCTCTACGCCAGAAAACCCTCATCGTTTTTTAACTATAATCTATAATCTAGGACGACTAGCTATAGACGAGGTGGTAAATGATAATAAACGTGTAATTACGTTTAGTCCCATATTACGAGAGCGTATTGGGCATCATATTCATGGCGAGCGTTGGGCTTTAGACATAAAAGATAAGTTGTATGAGCGCGGTTTACTCAACAGATCTATCCACATTATAAGCGCTAATATGCATAGTGTTATGAATACATTGTTTGCAGAGAAAGCTATTGGAGATCAATTTAAAGGTCAAAGTAGATTTGAAATCTACGAGGTGCTCAGCAATGAGAGTAGCGAAGCCTTGCAAAACCAGGTTTTCGATACTGCGCAAGAACACGGAATGTATTACATAGAAGACAGAAGCGGTACCAATATAAATGTTCAGATTTTTGATACTGCTAAATTACCAAATGCTAAAGAAATATTTAAAGGCAAAAAGAAAGAAGAGATACCGGTTATTGTGGTAATGGATTACGCATTTGGTGAACAAGCTTTCGAAACAATGGATGAACTATTACGTCCATACAAAATAGGAGATGTAAACAAGCCATTACGTGTAGATTCTGTTTCTATTATGGGGAAAGCTGGGATTCTTGAAGGAGGAAAAGGAGATATTATGATTCCATCGGCACACGTTTTCGAAGGAACTGCAGATAACTATCCGTTTGAGAATGAAATCTCTGCTGCAGATTTAGTGGAATATGGCATAGATACTTATACCGGAACTATGGTATCGGTGTTAGGCACCTCTTTGCAGAATAGAGATGTATTAGAGTTTTTCCAAAATTCAACATGGAATGTAATTGGCCTAGAAATGGAAGGTGCACATTATCAAAAAGCAATCCAAGCAGCATCCAAAATACGCGGAAATATCAGCCCAAAAGTAAAAGTGCGCTATGCTTATTATGCATCTGATAATCCATTGGAAACAGGCAGTACTCTTGCATCAGGAGGATTAGGAACAAGTGGGGTAAAGCCAACTTATGCTATTACCGATGTAATTATAAAACAAATATTAGAGTTAGAAGATGAGTAATAAAAGCACACAGGAAGAGATTTCTATCAAGGAGCTTATGAAGTTGTTCCTTAAACTATGGGACAAGATAGTACTGTTATTTCTAAAGGCAGTACTATTTGTAATGAAGCATGCTATACCATTAGTTTTGCTTATTGCAATAGGATGGGGACTGGCATATTTTAATAAGGATAAAAACCCACGCTATAAACGTGTGTTTATGGTTTCGGCAACGGAGTATAGCGGTGAGTTTCTCACTCAGGAACTTAGAGAAATTAACGCAAAATTTGCCCGCAATAACTTCGAGTTAAAAAAAGCTATGTCCTTGCAAGATATTGATTTAAATGGGGTGCAGTATTCTGTGAAACCTATTTTCAGTAAAGGCTCAATGAATAGAGAGGAATTCCAATACTTAAATTATTTAATAGAAAATAGATTAATAGAGAAAGAAAGTTTAGATCGTATGATTGAGCTTTCTAGCATTAGTTATGAGGTGGAAGTTATATATCCAATCGAGATCGATGGGCTTAGGGTATTCGAGGCAACTTTAGAATATTTACGAAAAAGTGAATATGCTGCACAAATGCATAAAGCTATCATTAGAAATATAAAGATGCAGATAGAAGAGAATGAAAAGGTGATTTTAGCATTAAGTAAATATGTATCTAATTTAAGTAAAGAAGGACAACAAGCTATTTCTGATACTAAAACTATGGTTGTAGAAGGATCCCGAGGCTCAGATTTGGGTACAATGCTATACGCAAGATCAGAAGTGCAAAAAGAAACTAATAAACTAATAGCTAAGAAAGTGCAGTTAGACCAAAATTTTCGAGTGCTTAATCATGGAAATGAACTTCCCTATTATGGAGCAGGAATTATGAGTAAGAAAAATCTCGTATATCCATTCCTTCTAGTAGTAGCTTACTTATTTATTATCTTTATTATCAATGTTATCCGTGCAGCACTGGCTCTTAAAGAAGAATTAAAAAGGGAAGAAGCATAATGAATACAGTTTTAGTTACTGGTGGTGCAGGATTTATCGGAGCAAACTATGTAGAATATTTGTTGGATTTAAAGCAAGGCTATCGTATACTAGTCCTAGATAAACTTACATACGCAGGAAGTCTTAAAAACTTAGAGAGAGTTTGGGATAACCCAAACTTTACTTTTGTAGAGGGTGATATTGCTGACGAGGACTTATTGGTGACACTGTTCGAAAAGTACGTAATCACCGATGTCATCCATTTTGCTGCAGAGTCGCACGTAGACAACTCTATAACTGGTCCAGAAGCTTTTATACAAACCAATATCATAGGAACATTCCGGTTACTAGAACAATGTAGAGCTAGTTGGCTAGAAAACTATAACGAACTTAAAGAGAAATATAAAAGTGCGAGGTTTTTACACGTATCTACCGACGAAGTATACGGAACACTAGGTGCCAAAGGCTTGTTTACAGAGAAAACAGCTTATGCGCCCAATAGTCCATACAGTGCATCAAAAGCATCATCTGATTTTTTAGTACGCAGTTACTTCCATACTTATGGATTGCCAGTAGTCACAACGAATTGCTCTAATAACTACGGACCTTATCAACACAAAGAAAAGCTAATTCCTACCATAATAAGAAAAGCTTTAGCAGGAGAATCGATCCCAATTTATGGAACAGGAAAAAATGTTCGAGATTGGCTTTATGTGACCGATCACTGTCATGGGATTTATATGGTTTGGAAAAAGGGGAGGCTTGGAGAAACTTATAATATTGGTGGTAAAAACGAAAAAACAAACCTAGAAATAGCAAACCTAATTTGCGATATATTAGATGAAAAAATCCCAGCTAAAGAATCCTATAAGAAACAAATAAGTTTTGTAGAAGATAGATTAGGACATGATTTCCGATATGCAATTGATGCAACTAAGATATCAGAAGAGTTGGGGTGGAAAGCGAACGAAAACTTTGCTTCTGGCATAGTGAAAACCGTCGATTGGTATTTAAACAATAGAGATAGATTATGAAAGGGATTATTCTAGCAGGAGGCTCAGGAACACGATTACATCCATTAACATTGGCTATAAGTAAGCAGCTGATGCCAGTGTATAATAAACCTATGATTTATTATCCTATTTCTACTTTGATGTACGCTGGAATTCAAGAAATTCTTATCATTTCCACTCCAAAAGATTTACCCTTATTTAAGCGACTTTTAGGTGATGGTAGACAATATGGTTGTCGATTTGAGTTTGCAGCTCAAGAAGAGCCTAAAGGCCTAGCAGAAGCATTTTTAATAGGCGAAGAGTTTATCGGAAACGACAAAGTAGCTTTGATACTAGGGGATAACCTTTTCTATGGGTCAGGATTGGATTCTATTTTACAAGCCAATACGAATCCTGATGGTGGAATGATTTTTGCCTATCACGTGCACGATCCAGAACGATATGGAGTAGTGGATTTCGATGATAATGGGAGGGTTCTTTCGATAGAAGAGAAACCTAGCAAACCAAAATCGAACTATGCTGTTCCTGGAATATACTTCTATGATAATCAAGTGGTGCAAATTGCAAAAGAAATCCAACCTAGTTCTCGTGGTGAATTGGAAATAACCGATATAAATAACACCTATCTTAAACAAGGGAAACTAAATGTTAGTATACTTGATAAAGGAACTGCTTGGTTAGATACAGGAACTTTTGAGTCGCTTATGCAAGCAGCACAATTTGTCGAGGTAATTGAAGAACGTCAGGGTTTAATGGTAGGATCCATAGAAGAAACTGCCTACAATATGGGATATATCGATAAAGAACAGTTGCATCGACTAGCCAAACCATTAATTAAAAGTGGCTATGGCGAATATCTATCTAATTTAAAATAACATGCCAGTGAAAATACACCAAACCCCATTAGAAGGATGTTTTGTAATAGAACCTAAGGTATTTACTGATTCCCGAGGTACTTTTATGGAAGTATTCCATCATAAAGATTTTCTGGAAAAAACCGGTTTGAATATCAACTTTGTTCAAGATAATCAATCTACCTCTCATTATGGCGTGTTACGTGGTCTACACTTACAAATGGGTGATGCTAGTCAAGCAAAGCTTGTGCGTGTAATAAAAGGAGAAGTTATCGATGCTGTAGTAGATCTTAGAATAGGTTCTGAAACATATGGCCAACATTTTACTATTTGCCTAAGTGGCGAAAACAAAAAACAGTTGTTTATTCCACGTGGATTTGCTCATGGATTTGTAAGCTTGGCAGAGAAAAGTATTTTTGCTTATAAGTGTGATAACTACTATAATCCTAGTGCCGAAAGTGGAATTAGATATAATGACGCAACTTTGCAGATTGATTGGCATCTGCCTAACGATGAGTTGATTGTGTCAGAAAAAGATAGGGTACTTCCAAGCTTTAAGGAATTCAAGACATGGCAAAAAAAGTACTAATTACAGGGGCTGATGGGCAATTAGGACAATGTGTACAATACATAGCCAAAAGATATCCGCAAATCCATTTTACCTTCGTCAATAAGAAACAATTAGATATTACCGATGGAAGTGCAGTAGATAGCTTTTTTAAACAAAATAACTTTACATATATAATTAATGCTGCCGCTTATACGCATGTAGATAATGCTGAAACCGAGCAAGAGTTGGCTTTTGAAATCAATGAAATTGGAGTAAAGAATATTGCAAGAGCTTGTGCGAAATATAATTTAGAGTTGCTTCATCTTTCTACGGACTATGTGTTCGATGGAAAGTCGAAAGTACCCTATACTGAAGAAATGGATACGAATCCGATAAATGTATATGGTGCCTCAAAATTAGCTGGGGAGAATGTTATAGTAGAAGTCTGTAAAAAACATATTATCTTACGAACTTCTTGGCTTTACTCTCCTTTCGGACATAACTTTTATTTAAGCATGCGCCGAGCGATTGAAAATAAAAAGCAGTTGCAGATAACTACCGAACAAACCGGTACACCAACCAGTGCTGTAGGACTTGCAGAAGTATTAATGAAGATTATCTGCCAAGAAAAAAAAGAATATGGTGTGTACCATTACTCCGATGAAGGGGAAACAACCTGGTATGAATTTGCGATGGAAATTGAACGTAAAATCTTGGAAGAAAATAAAGGATATATTAATCCAACAGATCATTATGAAACGAAAGCTAAAAGGCCTAAATATAGTGTGCTAAATCATATGAAAATAAAGAAAAACTTTAATATTATTCCAAAACCTTGGCAAAAGACCTTGGCAGAATTCTAATTTAATTACATGCAAATAAAAAAGCATTTATTCGTATTTGGTACTCGCCCTGAAGCTATTAAAATGGCACCAGTAGTTCATGCTTTTCAAAAGGAGAAAGGTTTTGATACCCGTATTTGTATAACTGCGCAGCATAGGGAGATGTTAGATCAAGTATTAGAGTTTTTTTCTATTACAGCAGATTACGACCTTGATTTAATGAAACCAGGGCAGTCGTTATATTCATTAACTGCCTCAATAATCACGGAAATGCAATTGGTATTAGAAAATTATAATCCAGATTTTGTCTATGTACATGGTGATACAACCACTTCCTCTATTGCTGCTTTGGCTGCGTTCTATAATGGTTCTAAGGTCTGTCATATAGAAGCAGGACTACGCACGTTTAACAAATGGTCGCCATTCCCAGAGGAAATGAACCGAAAGCTTACGGCTAGGCTTACCGACTATCATTTTGCTCCAACGATTCGTGCGAAAACTAATTTGCTAAAAGAAGGTATTGCCGATGATCATATATTCGTTACAGGTAACACTGTAATCGATGCGCTAATTCACAGTGTAGACGCCGTAACTAAGGCCCCGAGCGCTCTTATACAGGAAATTGATGAGTGGTTAGATGAAAGACCGTTACTTTTGATTACTGGGCATCGAAGAGAGAATCATGGAGAAGGTTTTGAACGTATATGTAAAGCACTTCAAATTATCGCACAGAACAATCCGGAAATTGCATTGATATATCCTGTGCATTTGAATCCAAACGTACAAAAACCAGTTAATAAATACCTGCAAGGTATTTTGAATATTAAACTACTTGAGCCTTTAACATATCAAGACTTTATTTGGTTGATGCATCGCTCTAAACTAATAATTACCGATAGTGGGGGAGTGCAAGAAGAAGCACCAAGCTTGGGAAAGCCGGTTTTGGTAATGCGCGATACTACGGAAAGACCAGAAGCAGTAGAAGCTGGTACGGTAATATTGGTCGGTACAAATACTGATAAAATAGTATCAGAAACCGAAGATTTATTACGTAATACCGATCGCTATAATAAAATGAGTGAATTGCATAACCCATATGGCGATGGTCAAGCCTCTAAACGTATAGTGGAAATAATAAAACATTTAGACATAGGAAAGTAGAATCTGAAATTAACTAGGATAATACTTAGAATATTATAGCGTAAATAAAAATTAAAACGGTGCGAATCCATCAAGTAAAGAAAATAATTACTAACAATATATCCTTGATTATCCTATTATTAGGAGCTTTGAGTAACTTCCTCTTGATATTGTTTTTACGAAAAGACTTTCCTGATATATTTACGCCGTTATCACTTTATTTAACCTATCTAGGTATTTTAGGCGGATTTGGATTTCTAGGTTTCGATCAAGTGTATTTACGCTTAGCACATGTAACCGATCCAAAACCAAGCATTGGCATCAATATTTATATTGTCTTACTGAGCTTAATGTTGCTTGTGCCAATAGGATTTGCCTTTTACTTTGCACGATATGAATTTTTAGACTTTTGGCAACTATACATATCAGGTGTTTCTATAAACGCTATTATGCTAGGATATAATGCCAACAGACTTAACAAGAAATTTTCCTTAGCCCAAGGAATTAAGAATAGTTTTAAAGTTTTTTTCTTAATAGGGGCATGGTGGATGCTGGTTGTTATCAATAGTAATATGACGATAAATAGCTTGTTTTTTCAAGCTTCTATCCTTTTGTTGCTCTGTGGAAGTATTTCTTTCCTTAGTTTTTTACAAAATACACAAGTGAAGAAAAGCCACAACTCAGGAATTGTATTGTTTGCTATTTCTTTTGGATTAAATATCGCATTAATCACCGTGTTGGGCTTTGGTGAACGAATATTAATAGCCGATAAAATCAACGAAGAAACCTTTGCTTCTTACTTTTATTATTTGACTATTTTCCTTTTCCCATTAACCCTATTACAAGAATATGTTGGATTTAAAGAACTAGTATATTTTAAGGAAAAGGTTGATAAAGCAAAAGTTTATAGTAAAATCGTACAACTTATTGGGCTTGGTATAGTAACTTACCTTGCTATTCTACTGGTTGTTTGGATTGATAATGGTCGTTTTCTTAACGTGAACTTAGCAAATGATTATATCCTAATAGCATGGATGAGTTTATTAGGATTAGTGAAACTAGTTTACAGTTTATTTTCGGCTATTTTAGGTGCTAGAGGGAAAACGAAAGGCATTAATACTATAAATATAGTAACAGCATTGCTTATAGGTGTATTATGGTTTAATCTTCATTTATTAGGATATTCTCTAAATGGCATAGTCATTAGTTTGATTTTGGTATTTTTATACCGCAGTATCCATACGTACTTTCTATATGTTAGATAAAAAAATAAATTCGCAGGCCATAATTGACAGCATTTTAATATTTCTGCTATCTCTGACATATGCTGGTATTTCTAGTGGAATATTTTTTGGAATTCGTGTAGTTGATATTCTAATAGTATTGGGTCTTGTCTATAAGTCAAGAACAAAAATAGGTTTACCTACTTGGATCCTTATGGGATTGTGGTTAGGGTCAATTGTTATTTCCACTATGGTTGGTGTGCAAGAACGAACTTTATTTTTAGTTAGTGATCTTCGGTTTTTTGTGATTTTTGGACTAGGTGTGCTTCTAGCTATAACATTAGCAAAGAACAGGGATTTAAAAGCGTTATATATTTATTATGCTTTAATAATAGGCACTTTAATTATCTATTATATTATACCCCATGTTCCTTTTATTAGATTTTATTATATCCCTGAAAGTTTTCAAAGTGATGAGCATGTCAATACTATTTTTGGTCCAAGTACAGTGCTTATAAACTATTTATTTATCTATTTAGTTTTCAAAAATAGAAATAGACATTTTCTATTTTATTCAAGCTATTTACTTGCAGCTCTCTTAATTTTTAATCTTCGTATATCTCGACAAGATTTGGTCATTATGCTATTGTTGTTTGCCTGGGCCATAGGTTATCGATTGATATATAATATAAAACTAACCTATTTGATAATCATAGCAACAGCTTGTTTAGCGAGTTTAGTCTATATCGCACAAACAGATAATCAACGAATTAAAGGAATATTAAATCCAAAAGAAGATACTTCTTTTAATTATCGAGTGATTTCTAATGCAGATTTTCTAGAAAAATATAGACGCGAGTCAGCTGTAAATAAAGCTTTTGGGTTAGGAATGGGATCAACGTTCATCTTTCATCACAATGAATATTTAGGTAGGAGAGAGCTCAATATTTTAGACAATACACCTCTGACTATTCTTTTAAAATCAGGATATATAGGATTGATTGTCTATATCATGATTGTTCTATACCCTATGTTATATCTAAATTGGCACCAACGATTACTCTTGCTTTTCCCTATTGTTCTATCTATGTTTTTATTTAATCACGCATTGTATAATGTATTGTATATATTCGGTCTATATTTCGTGACATTTCGAATAAAAGCAGACAAAGCACAGAAGGTAAATCTTCTAAATTCTTAATAATTTTATGCAGGTTCCAATTTATTACTTTACTGTAGAAGGTATTTCCTCTTCTGTTTTTGAGTCGCAGGTATATGCTTATGTAACTAGCTTGAGAGCGAATAACATTCCTGTAAATCTTATTATTGGACAACGTTATAAAGCTAGAATAAGCTTGAAAAAGCTATTGAGGTTAAGAGGTGAATCCAATACTCAAGTTATGTTTCTTCCACAGCAGTTAAACTATGCAAAACAAGCTAAACGTTTAGCTAAGCAATTACCAGAAAAAAATCTAGCAGTATTACACTGTAGAAATATCGAAGCAGCTTATATTGGTTGGTTGGTACAACAACAAAAAGAAAATATTAGGGTTTTATATGATGTGAGAGGTTATACTGAGGATGAAAATAAATATTTTGGGGACCAAAAAGGAATTACGAAATCAGAGAGGATAAACGAAGAGCTTTTCCATGCTCCTATATTTTTTAATTTTGTATCCGAAAGATTACACACATTATACGAGAATAAATATCAAGTAGAGATAGTAAACTACTCTATTTGTGCAAGTGCATATAACGATACAATTTTCAAACCTAATCTTACAAAAGATATTGACGCGTCAGAAAAGCTAAAGGTTGTTTTTGTAGGGGGAAGCCAAGCATATCAAAAAATAGAATCTTTGGTGGAACTATTGGAAGAACAGAGCAACGTGGAGTTTACTGTTGTTACAAATAAGAAGGTAAATATTCCTAAGGCAAAAACCACCCGTTTTCTATCGGGACTTACACCAAAAGAAGTGTCAAAGTTGTTGGACAGTATGGATTATGGTATTCTATATCGAAGTAACGAGGCATTTAACGAAGTTGCCACCCCTACAAAAATAGCAGAATATTGGGGAAAAGGATTAAAGGTAATTGCCATAAATTCTGCTGGTGCATATACACCAATCATTAAAAACAATCCTTTTTTAGGATATGTTTTTAAGGATGAAAAAACCTATTTAAATAGTAAGCTATCTAAAGTAAAGACTGTAGAGAAAATGAAAATAGCCGAATTTGCTAAAGCAAATTATTCTCTTTCTGCTAACTATATGAAGTATATGCTGCTATATAATTCACTTATTAATAAGGCTAAAGAAAAATGAAACTAATAAGTTTATATACAAACTTAGATGAAGTGGGAGGAGCAAATAACTTAACGGTTGACTTGCATAAAAGCCTTATGGAAACAGGAATATTCTCTGATGGGAAAGTGAGCTCATTTACAGATTACAAGAATTTAGCACCAAGGTATAAAAACGAGTTAGGAGAATCCGCATATGAAAGATTTAAAGTCCTCAAATTTATAAAAAAAGCCGATGAGCTCGTTTTTCTATCTCATCATAGAAAAATGACTACTTATTTGCTTGGAATATCTAGGATACTTAAAAAGGAATTAAAGATTGTACATGTGGCTCACTCCACATTAAGTTCTTTAAAATTTGCTACTTTATTTCCAGAATATATAGTAGCAGTGTCTAATAGTGTAAGAGATAGCCTTAAGAGTTATTTTAAAGTAGAAGATGCTGAAGTTATATATAATGGGGTGCTTCCACAAAAAGTTAATTTAAATAAAGCTTATAACTCGAAACAGATTACGGTAACCCTTCCAGCTTCAATCAATAACGGAAAACAACAAGTAGCTTTAACTAAGTTTCTAAGGTCTAAGTTGGTAAAACAGGTTGTTATTCAGTTTGCTGGCGATGGTCCTGAAAGAGATAAATTAGAAATGGCTGTGTCAAATGATAAACAGTTTAAAGTTTTAGGGCATATAGATAACATGCAGAAGATATATGAAAACTCTGATTATGTGATGTTATTTTCAAAAATGGAAGGATTGCCACTAAGTTTAATCGAAGCGCAAAGCCATGGCATTCCTATTATCTGTAACGATGTTGGTGGAAATTTAGAGATATTAAAGCCAAATGAAAATGGCTTTTTTGTAAACTCTATGCCAGAGTTATTACAATGTTTAAATAGCTTGCCAAGTATGGAGGTTTCAAAGTATATAGAAATGCGAAAGCAAAGCCTAGAAAATTATTTTGAAAACTTTCAGTATGACAAAATGGTCGAAAGTTATGCAGACTTATTGCAAGAAGTAATGCAATAAGGTAAATAAGGATATTTTCTAATTAAAATTATAGTAGAACAAATTAAACTTAAAAGCTCGTGAAACAATAAAGTCATGCCTAAATTAACTCTACATAACGCCTATCATTATGCTTTGTGCATCATGGCCTTTTCTTTTTCCTTCCCTTTTACTTTGTTTCCTATAGGGATAGCATTATTAGCTTTTACCGGAGTATTTCTTCGAATTAAAGAAAAGAACAAGGCAGTAGACAAGCGTTTGGCTATTTTTTATGTCATTCTATTCAGTTATATCACTTTGCGAATTATTGGCAATGATAATCTTCGATATGGATTGCGTGTTTTTGAAAGAAACTTACCATTGCTAATTGTTCCATTACTTGTTATCCCTAATAAAATAAAACAGCCGAAATATTTTTATCGCAGTTTTGTTCTAGGTATCGCATTCGCAGGCATTGTGGCAATGATTGGTGTGGGCTACAGTCAAGTTTTTGTAGCAAATGAAGAAGCCGAATGGTACTTCACTGCTATTTATGATTATGGATTCCATCCTAGTTTTATGGCAATGTATGCATTGATTGCAATTGTTATATTAGATCAAAGAAATCTATTCTCTCAAACTTGGACAATACTTCTAAGTGTTTTTTTAAGCCTTTTCGTTGTGTTTAGTTCAAGTAGAATGGCGCTTATTGTTTTATTACTTTTATTAATCATTAAAGCGATAATCTCTGGTAAGCGAATATTTTACTATGGTTTTGTTGTTGTATCTATTCTGATGGCAACATTTTATTATATATCTGATGATTTTCGTTTTAAAGTAAATCAATTAAAAGACTTTCAGGGTTTCTCTTATTACGATAACAACAACTATGGAAGTGTATCGGTGCGTGTAGCCAAGATAAAAGCCTCCATAATGGTGTGGCAGGAAAATAAGTGGTTTGGTGTTGGAACAGGTGATTATAGAGATGCATTAGTGGAAAAATATCGATCAAAAGAAATAGAATGCTGGCCTTGTGCTAGAGCTCGATACCATTCACACAATCAATATCTAAATGTTTTAGTAGCATATGGATTGGTAGGATTAATTCTATTTGCTAGTTGGATACTATATTTATTGTTTACTGGATGGAAAGGACGTAACAGGCTTTTATTAGGCGTACTCTTTATTTTTTTAATGTTCAGCCTTACTGATTCTATTTTAGAAGTTCAACGTGGCATAGTAATAGTCTACTTTTTATTATACTATTTACCCATAGCAAAACGTGTAGAAGATGGGGCGTAAAATGCAGGTAATGCTACAAAATAAAAATTGGCAGTTATTCTTAATCTTTTGGATAGCCAATGTAGTGCTTTCCATAGCATATAAGGTCTATTATTATCATACTGGAAATCACCTGCATTATACTTGGTTGCCTGATATGCTGTTTTTCGTGCTAGTAGTTTTAACTGTTGCGTCTAAAGAATACAGTTTGGCGTTTCTAGGAGCTCTACTCTTATTGCTATTCAAGGCTGTTGGGAGCTGGTCCATTGCCTCTTACTATCCTAATAAATTAGATCTATACAAAGATGTGATAAAGACATGGATGGGGTATATTTATATTTTCCCACTATTTTTATTTTTATATAAAGCCGGAGATAAATCATCTATTGAAATTCCTAAATATATAAAACACGCTTTTGTAATTATAGCAGGAGCAATTGTATTAAGCGTTTTTGTTGGATTGATTTTTCCAGTGCATATATTTTATACGTATCCAAATCCATCTCGCTTTGGCATTTCCGGAGTGCTTTACCCTTCATCTTATGTGAGCTACTTCTATATGATTAGCATAGTATCGACCTATTTGTTGCATAAGCGTATACCGTCAAAAAAAGTGTATACTATCTTGCTATACACCCTAAGCCTTGCAGCTATATTTTCGGGCACAAAGAGTATTTACTTATTTTTACTAGTGTTTTATACGCTTTTTGTTGTCGATAATCAGTATTACAAAAAGAAATGGTTATGGGCCCTTGTTGGATTTGTTTCACTTGGATTAGTTGTAATACGTCATAAATTAGCCTCTGTATTCCATGTGTTGGTAGAATTATATCGGAAAGAGGATTTTATAACATTTGCTTTGTCCTACAGAAATATATATGCAGAAAGTACTTGGCTTTTTGTACAAGAGAATTGGACTTGGAAAAACTACCTTATCGGAGGTTTGGATAACGTAAACCAGCTTACCGAAATGGCTTTTGTAGATTTATTCTTAAACTTTGGAATACTAGGTATTGGCTTATTTTTATTTTTATATTATTGGCTTATTATCCGTCATTTAAAATGGTCCTATATATTTCTTGCAATGACAATTAGCATTGTATTAATAATTGCCATAGGAGGAAACTTTTTTGATAGGATATCTCACACACACTGGCTGGTTCTTCTATTTTTATTGCAATCAAAAGCTAGGGTATAACTCCTCTAAATTTATTATTAAATATTGTTATAACAAGTCTTCCAACAGGTAATTTCCTCTGTCTATAACTAATGGAGAACGAAAGATTCCTTACTTTTGCAAGCAACCTTTTAGGAGGTTAGACATCTAAAATATAATGAGGAGATTTAAGCTTTTCCACATTAATCACAGAAGGAGATTGTCAATATAACTAATCAATTGATTTAAGGTAAAGCAAAAGCAGTTTATAGTGTTCATTCTTTTTACTTGTTAATAAATTTGATGCAAGTTGTTATACGGAACGAAAGCGTGACAGCATAATTATTAGTTATTCTTAAATTAAAATTTATAAAAAACGCATTCATCTGTGAAAACAGTAGGTAATATGAGTGAGTTAATTCAATTAAATACTGCAAATGAAGGAGGTTGTGTGAAAACAGTATTAATGTTATATTTTCATCATCCGAATGATGGGGCAGGTATATTTCATTTAGAATTCTCAAAAGGTCTACATGAACATAATAGTGGAACTATTATCTCAACCAATAAGACCTGCCCTTTAAATTGGAATGGAGACCAAGATAGGTTTAATTCACTTGAGGGATCTAGTAACGGATGTTGGTTGAGTTTTATTAAAGAGAAATCTGTAAATGCTTTGTGGTTTGGAGTTGAGAATGAGAAAGATACTGATAATGCTATAGATTCTACAAGTTCTATTTATGAAGCAATTAAATATGTTCATTCATCTAGCATTCACTATATATAGTCCTAGTGGAAAATTTATTGTTAACGGGACAAGTAATACTGTTGACTACAAAGTAAATGAACTGTTTTTATAAGTGATTAAGCAAAATAAAAAAATATAAAACTTTAGAAAAGAGAAATAATAAACTTCACTCAAAACTTGGGAAAATTGAAGACAAGATAGATAATAGAAATATGTAAGTAAGTTGTGAAACTTGTGAAGTATGCATAAAAGCGAACTATTGTTGATTCTTGTATAAAATATATATGGTATGCAGGCAATTCATTTTTTAAATACTAAGGTTCATAATCTCACTATGCAAGAAACTGTAGAGCATATCAATTCTGCTATTCTTGAGCATAAACAAATACATTATGCTGATCTTAATGCTGGAAAAATTGTGGATATTCAGGATGATTTATACTTAAGGGAAAATATCAATACTGCCGATATAATCAATGCCGATGGCCAAGCAGTAGTCTGGGCATCCAAGTTTCTAAGAAAGCCGATAAAAGAACGAGTTGCCGGAGTTGATTTGATGGATAATTTAGTTCGGATGGCTGCTGAGAAAGATTATAAAATATATTTATTAGGTGCAAAGGAAGAAGTCGTTTCTAAACTAGTGCAAATATACTCAGAGAAATACGGAGAAAACCTAGTAGTTGGTTATCGGAACGGATATTTTAAAAAAGAAGAGGAGGCTGATATAATTAAAGATATTGTTCAGTCTGGAGCACAAATGTTGTTTGTAGCAATATCTTCACCCACTAAAGAAAATTTTCTTTACCAACACAGAGAAGCTTTGAGTCAGGTAAACTTTATCATGGGAGTGGGTGGAAGTTTTGATGTGTTTGCAGGAAAAGTAAAGCGAGCACCGGTATGGATGCAGAAAATAGGTATGGAATGGTTTTACCGATTCTTACAAGAGCCTAAAAGAATGTGGCGACGTTACCTAATTGGAAACTCTAAATTCATATATTTGGTCTTTAAAGAAAAATGGCAAAAAACGTCACCTATACAAGATTAAATCGAATGGATATTTAATGGCACTTTAATAAATGTCAAGATAGGTTGCAGTTAAGAATGCTTAATGAGCTTTTTTTCAATAAAATGATTTTATGAAGAGAGTATTGATTACCGGTGCAGCCGGTTTTTTAGGATCGCATTTATGCGATAAGTTTATAAAAGAAGGATATAGCGTAATTGGGATGGACAACCTAATTACTGGTGATTTGAAGAATATTGAGCATCTTTTTCTAAATGAGAATTTTGTTTTTTACAATCACGATGTCACAACATTTGTTCATGTGCCTGGAAAGTTAGACTATATCTTGCATTTCGCATCTCCAGCAAGTCCGATTGACTATCTTAAAATTCCTATTCATACCCTAAAAGTTGGATCTTTGGGAACCCATAATTTATTGGGATTAGCTCGTGAAAAAAACGCACGTATTCTTATTGCATCAACATCAGAGGTTTATGGCGACCCATTGGTACATCCACAATCCGAAGAGTATTACGGAAACGTGAGTTCTATAGGACCACGTGGAGTATATGACGAAGCCAAACGATTTCAAGAGTCCATTACTATGGCATACCACCGATACCACGGGATGGAAACACGAATTGCACGCATTTTCAACACCTATGGTCCTCGAATGCGACTTAATGATGGACGGGTAATTCCAGCTTTTATGGGACAAGCATTGAGAGGAGAGGAC
>DATGSX010000062.1:0-47289 GCA_035302145.1 Flavobacteriaceae bacterium
GGATTATCTTGACGAATATTGCTACAGATTTAATAGAAGTTTTATGAAAGATGGAATCTTTGAAAATCTAATGACAAGGATGATAAATACCAAACCCTGCCTAATAAAAAATCTTAGTGGTTAAACGCCTAAGTCAATTCTTCTCTTTTTTAATCGAGGTTTTCATAGAAGCTGCTCCAGAAGGTTCTACACCAATGATTTTTGTCTTAGGACTTAATTGCTTGAATACAGTAATAATTCCGGCAGCCACTCCTCCACCACCAATCGGCACAAATAAATAGTCTATAGGCGATTTTGCGTCTTCCAATATTTCCAAAGCAATGGTTCCTTGTCCGGCGATAACTTTTTCGTCATCAAATGGATGAATAAAAACAGCGCCGTCTTCTTTGCAAAACTCATGGGCTTTATCCGATGCTTCATCAAACGTGTCGCCTTGTAATACCACTTCCACTTTGTCTTTTCCAAACAGTTTAACTTGCTTAATTTTTTGTGGGGGTGTTGTTATCGGCATAAACACTGTTCCTTTTATATTTAATTTATTGCATGAATACGCCACTCCTTGTGCATGGTTTCCCGCACTTGCACAGACAACCCCTCTAGATTTTTCTTCGTTGGAAAGCGAAACAATTTTGTTATAGGCACCACGTAATTTATAGGATCGTACTGGTTGTAGATCTTCTCGTTTTAAATAAATTTGGGCAGAGAACTCTCCACTCAAATTTTCGTTCAACATCAAAGACGTATGTAAAGCTACGTTTTTTATGCGCTCTTTTGCTTGATATGTTTTATCTAATAATTCCATAATTTTTGGAGCTCTAGCATAACAAGCTCTACATCGATTTTTTTCAGGATTTAGTAATGGATTTAATTAAAAGCTTCTAGCTTTTTTAATATACTTTTAAAAGTATAACTTAATTAAAAACCCATTGATTTGCAAGTTCTATCTTTTCCTAAGTAATTGCATGTGGACGTCCATCATAAACCTGTAAATTTACTTTCGCATTCATTTTCTTTAGAACAACAACACTATCTTTTACGCGATTTAACGGAACGTGGGGTCTGATATTCTATTTATTTAGTGCTTTCCGTACTTTTGGGGCTATTTTATCGCCAAAAATCTCAATAGACTTCATCATTTGTTTGTGATCTGGTGAACCTACATCCATATGGGCAGAGAATCGCGTTAAGCCAAATAATTCTATGGTATGCAAAATTTTGTCGATGGCGTACTCAGGATCACCAATAATTAAATGCCCTGATTTAGATCGTCCAAAATCATATTGATTTCGTTCATAAGCAGGCCAACCTCGGGATTTTCCAATTCGGTCCATTTGAGAGGAGTAGTATGGGTAATACCAGTCGGCAATCTCTTCTGAATCCTCTCCAAAAAGCGCATGCATATGCACTCCTACTTGAAAATCATCCATGGAATGACCGCTTTCAACCCAAGCATGACGGTAATATTCTACCAATGGTTTAAATCGTTCTAAAGTACCACCGATTATAGCAAACATTACAGGTAGTCCTAATTTACCAGCACGAAGCACCGATTGTGGTGTTCCGCCAACAGCTACCCAAATTGGAATATTTCCGTTTTTAGGTTGAGGATATACTTTTTGTTTATTTAATGGTGGTCTAAATTTTCCTTGCCAAGTCACCTCTTCGTTCTCGTTCAGTTGAAGTAAAAGCTTAAGTTTCTCATCGAAAAGTGCATCGTAGTCATTCATATTATTGCCAAACAATGGAAAAGATTCGGTAAACGAACCACGTCCAGCCATTATTTCTGCACGTCCATCAGATATAAGGTCAACCATTGAAAAGTCCTGATATAGTTTAACAGGATCGGCCGAGCTAATAACAGAAACAGCACTGCCTAATGTAATATTTTTAGTTACCGATGCTGCTGCAGCAAGTAAAATCTCTGGTGCAGCTACAGCATAATCTTTTCTGTGATGTTCGCCAATACCAAAAAAGTCTAGACCAACTTGATCCATCAACTTTACTTCTTCTAAAATTTCTTGCATTCGTTGACCGGCATCTTGTATCTTCCCTGTTTTTCTATTGATTTGCACGTCGCCAAACATGCCAACTCCTAATTCTATCATCTGTAATAAATTATAATTCTATCAAAGATAACATTCCTAAATTTAATTAAGAAAGCCATAAGCTAGTTAATATTAGGTATAGTCAGTTGGTTTAAAGAGGAGAGTTCTTTAATGAATCGGAACAAACAGGTTATGTAATCTCATTGGTCAATAGATGAATAAAATTGAATTAATTGGAGTTAGACAAAAGTCTAGAGAATAGATAATTCTCCAATAAGATTAAAAAGAAAAAGCACGAACTATCTTAAAAGATATTCCGTGCTTTTTGTCGGGGTGGCAGGATTCGAACCTGCGACCTCCTGGTCCCAAACCAGGCGCGATAACCGGGCTACGCTACACCCCGAGAAAATTATATTGCGGAGAGACTGGGACTCGAACCCAGGCAACGGTTACCCGTTGACAGATTAGCAATCTGCTCCATTACCACTCTGGCACCTCTCCAAGAAAAGTTAAGCTAACTATATTTTTACTTCAAAGAAAAAGCACATATGGATGTTACTTCCTATATGCACTTTTGTCGGGGTGGCAGGATTCGAACCTGCGACCTCCTGGTCCCAAACCAGGCGCGATAACCGGGCTACGCTACACCCCGAAACTTAATCAATATTTTATATGCTATTCTTCTCTTAAAAAATAAAAGTAACTACACCTTAATAGTACTATAGTTACTTTGTGTCGGGGTGGCAGGATTCGAACCTGCGACCTCCTGGTCCCAAACCAGGCGCGATAACCGGGCTACGCTACACCCCGAGAAAATATATTGCGGAGAGACTGGGACTCGAACCCAGGCAACGGTTACCCGTTGACAGATTAGCAATCTGCTCCATTACCACTCTGGCACCTCTCCAATTAAAATAAAATAAGAACTTCTTTTCCTATCAATTGGTTGCAAATATAAAGGCATTTTTCCAATATAACAAAGGATTCCCAACAAATCTTATCCCACAATAGCTCCCTTATACCCTACCTCACAGATAATCATGCACTTGTAGCTTAAATAACTTTTTAACTTTTATTTTATTCAGGATATTCCACACGTAAATGATACATGTTATTCAGTTTCAACTTTAAAACCTTCTTAATATCTCGTATTTCGCGAAGTGTTATATCGGCATTTACAAACTGACCACTCTCTAACTGTGTATCAATAATTTTTTCTACAAAATCACTTAACTTAATTGCTGTTGGATTTTTTAAACTTTTACTTGCAGCTTCAACAGCATCACACATCATTAGAATTGCAGTCTCCTTAGAGAAAGGCTTTGGGCCTGGATATTGAAAATCCTCCTTCTTTGCACTGCCATTTTCTTTTTCCTGTTGTTTATAAAAATAATACACTAAACTATCGCCATGATGGGTTCGTATAAAGTCTATAATACGATCGGGTATATTATTTTTACGAGCAATTTCAATCCCGTCCAATACGTGATCAACAATTACAGTAGCACTTTGTTTTGGAGTTAAATCTTCGTGTGGATTTATGTTATTCACCTGGTTCTCTGTAAAGAACGAAGGATTTTTCATTTTTCCTATATCATGGTACAGAGCACCTACCCTAACCAACATTGCATTTGCGTTTATTTCATTGGCAGCAGCTTCGGCCAGATTTGCAACATTTAAAGAGTGATGAAATGTTCCTGGTGCCTGTAACGATAGTTCTTTTAGCAATTTGCTATTGGTATCACTTAGCTCTAATAAAGACACATCCGAAACCAAACCAAATATCTTTTCGTATCCATAAATCAGTGGATGTGCAAATAGGGTCACCATTCCATTTAGGAAAAAATAACCGAAGTACTTCCACTCTATCCCATCAAGACTTCCTTCCTGTATAATTGAAAATGCTAGATATCCAATAATATAAACCAAAGTAATCTGGCCAACTGAGATAAATAAGTTAGCTCGTTTATAAAGTTCTTCAACACTTAAAATTGTAACTACACCAGCTATGATATGCAAAAATAAATACATAAAACTATCTGGCACTATAAAACCCAACAGCAATAAAGTAAGTACATGAGTAAAGAATCCTAAGCGAGCGTCGAAGAAGGATTTTAATATTAGGGGTAAAATACACAGTGGCACCACATATACATAGTCTGCATTTATCTTCACTATTATGGTGGTTAAGAAAACCATCAAAATAATATTGAAAAATATGAAGGTTACCTTAGTATTATTCGTATAAATATCATTTCGAAACTTTTTAAGGAACAAAAACAGCATTAAGAATACTATGGAAACCAATAGAACGTAACCTATAAGAATCCACGTTCTATTGGACTCACTCCAAACTTGTGATTTAAATTGCGATTCCAAAGAGGTCAGTGCGCGTAACACCTCTCCTTCTACAACCTCCCCTTTCGCAACAATAAGACTGCCTTTTTCTACAACGCCAATGTTTGGATTGATAGATTTTATCTGATTATCTAATGTATTGTTTGTAAGCTTTTGATCGAGCTGAACCGTTGGCACCAAACTCCTAGATAGAATTTTCTTTACAAATGTCCGAGCATTATTCAACTCTTCTTTTTCTGCAGAATTTTCCAGAAGGTTTATAGCCTTCTCTATTGTAAACAAATCATCGTAGGTTAATTCTTGTAATTCCTTTCCGTCTCGTAAGTAAACACTTCTGCTAGATGTATAGGCATAATCTCTATCTAGAACACCATATTTATATGCTTTATCTATAATCTGATTTCCTAAATATTTAACTTCACCTTTTGGCACTTGAAAAAGCGTATCGACATATGTTTCTTCAAATAGTTTTGAGTAATTCGCTTTTACTTCCGCCTTTTTATCTGCTAACTTTTCAAAATAAGGCGGTGTCTGCGCCATAATGCGTGCTTTTTCTCGCTCTATTTCGTCAGGAAGTTTTTTATTGGTATAGGTAAATGGGGCATATAAACTTTCATGTTGCCATGGTTTGCCCTTTTGAAATTGGTATTTAAAATGTCCACCTCTTGGCAGTAAATACATCACCAATAAAATGGAGCCTATAAATAAAATAGCCTTATAAATCAGGGACTGCTTATCTAAAATGGAAAGAAATAAATCTCGAATTTTCATAACCGCTATATTGCGTAGCTATAACACCTTTATCGATAGAGTAATTTTAAGCTCGCCAACCAAAGTGTAGCTATTTCATTGAATTAGTTAAAGCCAAAGATAAGGATTAAGCCTAAACGTAGCTATCCTACTCCAAATAAAGATTGATATTTCAGCTAAAAATACGTAAATTCGCAGGGAACTGAATTTAATACTAAAGAAATTAAGATATAATGAGTAAAAAAGTTGTGATTGTTGCCGGGGCTCGTACGCCTATCGGTAGCTTTATGGGAAGTTTATCAAGTGTTCATGCTACAGAATTAGGATCGGTAGCCATAAAAGGAGCCTTAGAGAAAGTAAATCTAGATCCAAAACTGGTAGATGAAGTGTTTATGGGTAATGTAGTACAAGCTGGTTTGGGCCAAGCCCCTGCTCGTCAAGCAGCTATAAAAGCTGGTTTAAGCAACAAAGTACCTGCCACTACCGTAAATAAGGTTTGTGCTTCTGGTATGAAGGCAGTTATGCTTGCCGCGCAGTCCATTGCATTAGGCGATGCAGATATTGTTGTAGCAGGAGGAATGGAAAACATGAGTAGTATTCCACATTACACACATATGCGAAATGGTAAAAAGTTCGGACCAGCCACCTTAGAAGATGGTATGCAAAAAGATGGTTTGGTAGATGCCTATGGTAAGGAAGCCATGGGGGTTTATGCAGACTTATGTGCTAAAGAACATAATATTAGCAGAGAAGAGCAAGATGCTTTTGCAGTGACTTCTTACGAGCGTTCTACTAAAGCATGGAAAGAAGGCAAGTTTAAAAATGAAGTGGTCCCAGTTAGCGTTCCACAACGTCGAGGTGAGCCAGTAGTAGTTTCTGAAGACGAAGAGTACACCAATGTTCGTATGGATAGAATACCTACGCTAAGAGCAGCCTTTACAAAAGATGGTACAGCAACCGCAGCAAACTCCTCTACTATTAATGACGGAGCTGCAGCATTACTTTTAATGAGCGAAGAAAAAGCAAAAGAACTAAATTTAAAGCCATTAGCGACTATAACAGGCTATGCAGATGCAGCTCATGAGCCAGAGTGGTTCACGACTGCCCCAGCTAAAGCGCTAGACAAAGCTTTTGATAAAGCGGGTATAACAAAAGAAGATGTAGACTTCTTTGAACTAAACGAAGCGTTTTCTGTAGTAGGTTTGGTAAACTGCCAGTTAATGGATATCGATCAGAGCAAAGTTAACGTAAATGGTGGGGCTGTGTCCTTAGGGCATCCTTTAGGATGTAGTGGCGCTAGAATCTTGGTAACTTTACTTAATGTACTAGAGCAAAACGATGCTAAGATTGGAGCAGCAGGAATATGTAATGGCGGCGGTGGTGCATCGGCATTAATCTTACAAAGAGACTAAGTTTTTAAGCGCTATAGATTTTTTTAATTGCCAATGAAATACGGACTTTGCCATTTGAGTGTTGTTCCATTACGTAATGATGCTTCCCATAGAACAGAGTTAGAAACACAACTTCTCTATGGAGATTTAATCGAAATAATAAAGCCTCGCAAAGAATGGAGCTATATTCGATTAGAACGAGATAATTATGAAGGTTGGATAGACAACAAGCAGTTCATTAAAATAAATGAAACAGACTTTTTACAATTACGGGATACCCCTAAAGTGTTATCCGACGATTTACTAGATTATATTACACTAGAAAACGGAGAAATGCAATTAGTGCTTATGGGGAGTAATGTAGCTGTTTGTCCATTTCTTAACCACCACTTTCAAGGGAAGGTAAGAAAAGACATTACCACAACATATGCTGGAATTTTAAATACAGCAAACCTATATAGAAACACACCTTATTTATGGGGTGGCAAAACACATTTCGGTATAGATTGTAGTGGTTTTACTCAAATGGTATATGCTATAAATGGAATAGATATAGCTAGAAATGCTAGAGATCAAGCTAAAATAGGAGAAGCATTAAGCTTTATAGAAGAAGCAGAACCTGGGGATTTGGCTTTTTTTGATAATGAAGAAGGTAACATAACCCACGTAGGAATTATTTTAGAAAATAATTTTATAATCCACGCTCATGGTAAAGTCCGAGTGGACCGTATAGATCAAACGGGAATTTTTAATACCGAAACCAATAATCATACCCACAAGCTAAGGGTAATTAGAAAGATTTTACCTTAAGACTTCTTTTAAGTTATATAAATTAAAACGCCGTCGCAGATATTTCTGCGACGGCATTTTTAATTATTGGAGTAATACAACTCTTAATCTTGTATTTCTTGCATCAACTTATCCCCTTTTTCATCTTCACCAACTTGGTAATAAATATTAGCTAGAGTACGCTTTATTTCTACATCGGAATCATCTATTTCTAAAGTTTTTTTCAAGTACGGTACTGATGAAAGCATCAATTTAACACGTTCTTTTTGAAGCTCATCATAACGCTTATTATCGGCAGCAGACATGCCCAACTCGTTCATTTGCTTTACAATATCTTCATCCTTAGAAAGAATTAATACCGCTGCATTTAAATTTGCTGCGTAGTGATTTGGATCTATTTCAATAGTTTGGTTATAATATTGAATAGCCTCCTCTAGTTCACCCAATTCTGCAGAGCTAACTCCTAAGTTAAAAAGTAGTTCTGGATTATTAGGTTCTAGAGTAGTTATTTTTTTCATTAGCTTTTTATACTCCTCCTTTTCACCTAGTTGGTATAGAACGTCTGCTTTGGCACGCAATAAATCTGTGTTTTCCGCATCGGACTCCAGAGCTGAATTCACAACACCTATAGCTTTCTCATATTCTTCTTTTTGAATATAAATATAGGCCATATATTGTAGTATTTGTGGTCTAACATCTTTTGTCAACACTTCTGTTGGATCAGTATGTGTTCCAGCTTTTAACATGATACTTCTTTCAGCTTCATCGCCAAAAAGTTGGTTTTCGCCAGACTCTTTTTCCACTGCATAGTACTGTGTTTCCACACCAGTATACCCAGAGTCAAGAAGCTTCGAATAACCAGCTAGTGCTTTATCAAGCTCATCGCCATTATGATAGTTACTAGCGGCATAATATAAATATTGTTGAAAATTACTTTCATCCAATTTATATACCTCCATCAATTTATCAGCTGCACTTATATTTTTTGAAGCATTTTGATCATTAATAGCGCTAGTAACCAAACTTTCAACAAGTTGTTGTTTAAACTCTTCTATTTCAGACCTTGTTGAAGGTTTTGCATTTAAAGAAGCCGCCTTATTTAAATTAACAACTACTTCTTTAATAGTTTCTAAACTACCAGGTGCTGATGTATAAAGAGCTTTCGCTTTGATAAAATAAAATTCCGCAACATCCTCTTCTTTAGCACCATCTAATTGGGATTCTGCGCTTTCTAATTCGCTAAGAGCTTCCGTGAAGTTACCTGAACTCATTGCACGGTTAGCTTTACGAATCTCTCTTTTTTGTGCCATTGCGGTAAGTGTCACTAAAGACAGACCTATGGCTAAAATTGTTTTTCTCATAACGTTTTTATTCATTGGTTTTATTTGGTTCATCTAAAAAATCCGTAGTTGTATCATCTGAGTTATCCAAACCTTCGGATCCCTCCTCGATATTTTCTTCGTCCTCTTCTTCTATAACCACCTTTGCTACAGCAGCTATTTCATCTCCTTCATTAACTCTTATCAAACGAACACCCTGTGTAGCTCTTCCCATAACACGGATGGAGTCAATTTCCATTCGTATTGCAATTCCCGAGCGATTGATTATCATTAAATCATCTTCATCGGTAACATTCTTCATAGATACCATTTGTCCGGTCTTCTCTGTGATGTTAATGGTTTTCACTCCTTTACCACCACGGTTGGTTACTCGATAGTCCTCTAATAAAGAACGCTTCCCATAACCATTCTCAGTAACTACTAAGATTGTTTCGTTTTCAAAGTCGTTTATAGTTGCCATTCCAACAACTTCATCCTTATCATCATCAAGTCTTATGCCACGAACGCCAGAAGCGGTTCTTCCCATAGGTCTTGTTTTAGATTCTTCGAAACGAATAGCCTTCCCAGAACGCACTCCTAACATAACATGACTATCACCAGTAGTCAGCTTTGCCTCAAGTAATTCATCTCCTTCCCTAACGGTAATAGCAATAATTCCATTAGCTCTAGGTCTAGAATATTGTTCTAAAGAAGTTTTCTTAACCTGACCTTTTTTAGTAGCCATTATTATATAATGGTTGTTTATGTACTCCTCATCTTTTAGATCTTGGGTAGCAATAAACGCCTGTACTTTATCATCTGGCTCTATATTAATTAGGTTTTGGATTGCTCTTCCTCTAGAGGTACGGGAGCCTTCTGGAATTTCGAAGACACGCAACCAATAACATTTTCCTTTTTGAGTAAAGAATAACATATATTGGTGGTTTGTTCCTACGAATAAGTCCTCTAGGAAATCTTCTGAGCGAGTAGAACTTGCTTTCTGTCCAATACCTCCTCTATTTTGAGTTCGATATTCCGATAAAGAAGTACGTTTTATATATCCAGCATGAGAGATGGTAATTACCACTTGCTCATCAGGTATTAAGTCGGTGATATCTACTTCGCCTCCGGCAAAATTAATTTCTGAACGTCGCTCATCACCATATTTATCTTGCATTTCGCGTAACTCCTCCTCTATTATTTCCATTCTGCGCTCTCTTCTGGCAAGAATGTCTTTATAGTCGGTAATCGTCTCTAATAACTCATCATATTCGGTGCGCAGCTTATCTTGCTCCAGACCAGTTAGTTGACGCAGACGCATCTCTACTATAGCACGTGCTTGTAATTCGCTTAACTCAAAGCGCTCTATCAATCTTTGTCGTGCTTGTTCTGTATCGGATGAGCCACGAATAATAGCAATTACTTCATCTATATTATCCGATGCTATAATCAGTCCTTCTAATATATGCGCACGTTCTTCTGCTTTTCGCAATAAATATTCTGTACGGCGTACTACCACTTCGTGACGGTGCTCCACAAAATGAACAATCATATCTTTGAGATTCAATTGCTCTGGACGACCATTAACCAATGCGATATTGTTAACGCTAAAGCTAGATTGTAGCGCAGTATATTTATATAAGGTATTAAGTACAATGTTTGGAATAGCATCGCGTTTTAAAACATATACAATACGCATTCCTTTTCTATCGGATTCATCTCTAATATTAGAGATTCCTTCGATTTTATTTTCATTAATCAAGTCGGCAGTTTTTTTAATCATATCTGCCTTGTTGACCAAGTAAGGAATTTCTGTTACTACAATACACTCTCTACCATTTACTTCCTCTATTTCTGCCTTTCCACGAATCACTACGCGACCACGACCGGTTTTAAATGCTTCTCTAACACCTTCGTAACCGTAGATTATTCCACCTGTTGGAAAATCAGGTGCTTTTATATGCTGTATAAGCTCATCAATAGTAATATCATGGTTATGGATATAAGCAATTATTCCATCGATAACTTCGGTTAGGTTATGCGGCGCCATGTTGGTAGCCATTCCTACTGCAATACCAGAAGCTCCGTTTACTAAAAGATTTGGAATTTTGGTTGGTAAAACCGTTGGTTCTTCGATAGTGTCATCGAAATTCAACACATGGTCTACCGTTTCCTTTTCGATATCGGCAAGCATTTCCTCAGAAATTTTTCGCATTCTTGCCTCGGTATAACGCATTGCTGCGGGACTATCGCCGTCTACCGATCCGAAGTTACCTTGTCCATCTACCAACATATAACGCAGGCTCCACTCTTGCGCCATACGCACCATAGTATCGTATACGGAACTATCACCATGTGGGTGATACTTACCTAATACCTCTCCTACAATACGAGCTGATTTTTTATGTGGTGCATTAGATCGATTTCCTAATTCATGCATCCCATATAGTACACGACGGTGTACTGGTTTCATCCCATCACGAACATCTGGCAGTGCACGTGACACAATGACCGACATAGAATAATCTATGTAGGCTGATTTCATTTCATCCTCAATATTGATGGGGATTAACTTTTCTCCTTCAGTCATATATTAAAAACCTTAATTAATAGTATCAAAATTTGTGAAGCAATATACATTATTTTCCTTGCATAACACGCAGAAACCAACGTTTTATTACGATTTTACGTATATTTATATATGTAAGCTTATTCCAAATAAATCTAGAGCAAAAAAAACCGTATATATTTTTATTTTCGAAATAATATTCGTCAATTTATTTTTTAAGGATAGATACATAAAAATTAAAGGTATGCTTTTTGCTTTAAAATAGATTGAAATTAGTATTTTAGACTAAAGAAGTATAGAGGAACAAACTATGAATGATAATTTTTCACCCAGAGTAAAAGACGTAATCGTATTTAGCCAAGAAGAGGCTTTACGGTTAGGTCATGATTATATAGGTACCGAACATCTTGTTTTGGGCATGATACGGGAGGGAAGTGGAAAGGCAATTACAATTCTTCAAAATCTAGACATCGATTTAGATAATCTTCGTAAGAAGGTAGAAGTATTACATCCTGCCGACCCTTCTGCTGCCGAGAAGGTGCTTGCCAACGAAAAGAAAAACCTTCGATTAACAGTCCAAGCCGATCGAGCGTTGAAGACGACCCAATTAGAGGTGAAACTATATCCAGGCTCCACCATTAATACCGCCACTCTATTGTTATGTATATTACGTAACGATAACGATCCTACCATGAAACTATTGGAAAACATGGGGGTTGATTATACCAAGGCTAAAGAAAAGCTAAAGCAAATGATTGGCGATGATCCTGATTATACGGAGGATTTTCCAAGAGCAGACTCATTCTCTAAGGACGACGGAGATAGTCGTAAAGGAAGAGATGAGTTTTTTGGACAGCGAAGAGGTGATGCTAAGGGCACACAAAAATCTAAAACGCCTGTATTGGATAATTTCGGGCGAGATTTAACAGCACTTGCCATAGAAGGAAAACTTGATCCTGTAATAGGACGAGAAGAAGAAATACAACGAGTATCACAAATATTAAGTAGACGTAAGAAAAACAACCCATTGCTTATTGGAGAGCCTGGAGTTGGAAAGTCTGCTATTGCCGAGGGATTAGCACTGCGTATAGTACAACGAAAAGTATCGAGAATCCTATACGACAAACGCGTAGTAACGCTTGATTTAGCAAGTTTGGTTGCAGGTACAAAATACCGCGGTCAGTTCGAAGAACGAATGAAAGCTGTAATGAATGAGTTGGAGAAGAATAAAGATATTATTCTTTTCATAGACGAAATTCACACTATAGTAGGTGCTGGAGGAGCAACTGGTTCCCTAGATGCAGCCAATATGTTTAAGCCTGCTTTAGCAAGAGGTGAGCTACAATGTGTAGGAGCTACCACACTAGATGAGTATCGCCAACATATAGAAAAAGATGGCGCCTTAGAAAGACGTTTCCAAACCGTATTGATAGAGCCAACATCTATTGAGGAGACAAAGGAAATATTAAATAATATAAAGGAAACCTACGAGGACCATCATAACGTACATTATACAGACGAAGCTATTAATGCCTGTGTAATGCTTACTAATCGCTATATGTCTGATCGATACTTACCAGACAAGGCAATTGATGCATTGGACGAAGCTGGATCAAGGGTGCATATAACCAATATTAATGTGCCTAAGAATATCTTGGAGTTAGAAGAGCGTTTAGAAAGCTTAGAAAAGGAAAAGAATGCAGCTGTAAAACAGCAGAAGTATGAGGAAGCGGCTGATTTGCGCGACAAAGAAAAGAATTTAGAAAAAGAGTTGGCAGTGGCCCAAGCAGAATGGGAGAAACAAGCCATGGAAAACAAAGAAACGGTAACCGAAGAAGACGTTGCCGAAGTAGTTGCAATGATGACTGGCATCCCTGTTCAGCGAATAGCACAAGCAGAAAGTAAAAAGCTTGCAGCATTACCAGAGCGCATAAAAAGCAAAGTAATCGGTCAAGACGAGGCGGTAGATAAAGTAGTTAAAGCCATACAACGAAACCGTACAGGTCTTAAAGATCCAAACAAACCAATTGGTTCGTTTATCTTCTTAGGACAGACCGGAGTTGGGAAAACCCAATTGGCGAAAGTACTAGCCGAAGACATCTTCGACTCCGACGATGCTTTAATACGTATCGATATGAGTGAGTACATGGAGAAGTTTGCAGTATCTAGATTGATTGGCGCACCTCCAGGATATGTTGGATATGAAGAAGGAGGACAGCTTACCGAAAAAATTCGTAGAAAACCATATGCGGTTATTCTATTTGATGAAATCGAAAAAGCGCATCCAGACATATTCAATACGCTCTTACAAGTATTGGACGACGGACATATTACCGATGGTTTAGGTAGAAAAGTTGATTTTAGCAACACCATTATTATAATGACCTCCAACGTCGGAGCAAGAAGACTTCAGGATTTTGGTCAAGGAGTTGGATTTGGTACCGCAGCACAAAAAAGCCAGGCCGAATCGCATGCTAAAAGCGTTATCGAAAATGCTTTAAAGAAAGCTTTTGCACCGGAGTTCCTGAACCGTATAGACGATGTTCTGGTATTTAACACGTTACAGCGTGAACACATACATAAGATTATAGACATCGAGCTTAATAAGTTATACAAGCGAATTGAAGACATAGGTTATAAACTTCACATAAACGAAGAGGCAAAAGATTTCCTTGTAGACAAAGGCTACGATAAGGAATATGGAGCTAGACCATTGAATAGAGCAATTCAAAAGTATGTAGAAGATGCGTTAGCTGAAGAAATAATTAACGCTAACCTACAAGAAGGAGACTCCATAGAAATGGAATTAGACAAGGAAAATGATAAGCTTAAAGTAACGGTATTAAAACCGAAAATATAAGGCTAATCTATTTTGTAATAAAAAAGCCGTTGGTTAATTTTAACCAACGGCTTTTTTATTACTCATGCCTTATTATTAATCAAATAACAAGCTATCGTCTATTTGTAAATTTTGTAAAAACTTAATACTGTTTTCAATATCTATAGCTAATACACGATCCTCTTCTATTATAGGAACATCTTTTCTATACGTATCTACAATACTTTGTAGGAATTCTCCTGTTTTTTCATTTCGGAAACTTAATGCTTGCGAAGCATTTAATAGTTCAATAGCTAAAATTCGCTCCACATTTTCTATTATTTTAAAGGTTTGTGTCGCTGCATTAGCCCCCATACTCACGTGATCTTCTTGTCCGTTAGAAGAAGTAATAGAGTCTACAGACGATGGGGATGCTAACTGTTTATTAAGACTAACCATACTTGCGGCTGTGTACTGCGGAATCATTAGACCACTGTTCAATCCTGGGTTTTTAACCAAGAATGGTGGTAATCCTCTTTCTCCACCAATTAACTTATAAGTTCTCCTCTCGGAAATATTTCCTAATTCAGCCATAGCAATTCCAAGATAATCCAAGGCTAAAGCTAAAGTTTGTCCGTGGAAGTTTCCGCCAGATAAAATTAAGTCATCCTCTGGGAAAACATTCGGATTATCGGTTACCGAGTTAATTTCTGTTTTTATTGTTCGAGTAACGAAGTTAATAGTATCTTTTGTAGCACCATGAACTTGTGGAATACAACGGAATGAATATGGATCTTGCACCGATTCTTTTTCCATAGTAGCAATAGCACTCTCTTCCAACCATTCCATTATTCGTTTTGCGGTTTTTATTTGCCCAGAATGCGGTCGAATAACATGTAATAAAGCATTGAACGGACTCAACCTACAGTTATAGGCGTCTAAAGAGATAGCACTAATCAAATCTGACAAATAGGATAACCTATGCGACTTTTTAAGCAAGTATACAGCATAAGCACTCATAAATTGTGTTCCATTCAATAATGCTAATCCTTCTTTTGCTTCAAGAGCTATCGGCTCCCATTTCATTTCTTTTAAAACACTAGCAGCATCACGAATCTCTCCTTTGTAATACAACTCTCCTTTTCCTAATAAGGGTAAGGAAAGATGTGCTAAGGGTGCTAAATCACCAGATGCACCGAGACTTCCCTGGGTGTATATTACAGGTAAGATGTCTTCATTAAACAAATCTATTAAACGCTGTACTGTTGCAACCTGTACACCGCTATAACCATAGCTCAAAGATTGAACTTTAAGCAATAACATGATTCTAACAATATCTTTCGGCACCTTCTCCCCTGTTCCACATGCGTGTGACATTACTAGGTTTTCTTGTAATTGGGAAAGGTTATCTCCAGAAATCTTTACGTCGCATAACGACCCAAAGCCAGTGTTTATTCCATAAATTGGTTCCGTAGAGGTTTTTAGCTTCTCATCCAAATATCGTTTTCCTCTTTTCAAACCAACCAATGCTTCTTCTGATAGCGCTAGCTGTTTTCCTTCTGCTATTATTTGGTTTACATCTTTTATATTTAGAATGGCTCTACTTATATAATGCTTTTCACTCATTGTTTACCTGATCTATTATAATTCGGAACAAAAATACCAAATTCTTATTAAGCTTAGCCCCAATAATAGAGAAGTATATTATATATTGTATGCTGAAAATCTAAAACTTAATTTAATATATGAAAAAACTTGCTCTATTTCTTTTTACAGCATTGCTTTTGGTTAGTTGTTCGCAACCAAAAGATAAAAAAAGTGTTCTCTCTGGTTCGGTAAAAAACGGTACTGGATTAGTTACCCTAGTTGGATCTGAATATGAAAAAGATATAATTTTAAATGACGATGGTAGTTTTTCGGAGGTATTGGATCTGCCATACAATGGATATTACAATGCGATATTCGGCCGCATTCCATTAGCTCTTTATCTAGAAGTTGACAAAGGGTTGAATCTTAATGTAGATTTAGAGGATTTTAAAAATTCCTTGGAATTTTCTGGAGAACTAGCTAAAGAGAATAAGTTCCTGGTGGTTAAAGAAGAACTCGCAAATAAAGACTTACGAACCATATTCAAAACAGAACCAGAAGATTTCTTATCTATTATTAGTGCCATTAGATCGGATATAAATAAGGAGTTGAAAGACATGGCTATTGATAACCCGAAGTTTTTGGAATCGCAAAAAAATGAATTGAAGTATTTAAACGCATCCCACTTATACCAATATAAAAGCGCCTACACTTATTTAAACGAGGTAGAAGATGTAGAACTTCCTGAGAATTTTTATGGTTCCATCGGGTTAATAGATATGGCCGATACGCTAGAGTTCCGTAAATCAGATAATTATAGGAAATTAGTACAAGCTCATTATAATAGAGAGGCAGACTTATTGCCAAATCCAGCAAATTCTAACCATGCCATGCGATATATCAGCATGGTTAATTCCTATTTTCCAGATAGTTATGCTAAAAACCAATTGTTAAAAGAAGCAGTAGGATACGGCCTAAAGCCTGATAAAAACTTAGGTGAAGTATATGAACTTTACATGACATATCAAAAAGACCCTAATCTACTTGAGGAAATGGAAGAGAAATATGCTATTCTAAAGAACTTGACTCCAGGCAAGAAATCCCCTGAATTCGATTATGAGAATTATAATGGTGGTAAGACTAGCTTAGAGTCTTTAAGAGGAAAATATGTTTATATTGACGTATGGGCAACTTGGTGTGGACCATGCTTAAGAGAAATTCCATATTTAAAAGAAGTAGAAAAGGACTACCGCAACAAAAACATAGAGTTTGTAGCCATTTCTATTGATGAGGCAAAAGATTATGATAAGTGGAGAGACATGATAGAAGAAAGAGAGCTCGTTGGCACGCACTTGTATTCTGGTGGCGATGCTTGGCAATCTGAATTCACACAAGCCTATAACGTACGAGGCATTCCAAGGTTCATTCTTATAGATCCAGAAGGGAATATATTCGACGCCGATACGTATCGTCCATCAGATCCAAAGCTCAGAGGTTTATTCGACGAAATTCTTTAATAAAATACAGTATAAACATCAGAAATAGGTCTTCCTCACGAAGGCCTATTTCTTTTATGACCAGAATAACCAGAAATTAAATTGTAATTTTGTAGGTATGGAATTTATAAAAACTACCGAACAAGAATCGCATTACGACAACATCGAAAAAATGTCGATAAAAGAGATTATCCAAGCAATCAACACTGAGGATAAAACCATTGCCGATGCGGTGAACAAAGAGTTAGAAGCCATTGAGGTTTTAGCTCAAGCCATGACAGATGCGTTACTGAATGGAGGAAGAGTCTTTTATATAGGTGCTGGAACCAGTGGAAGATTAGGTATATTAGATGCAAGCGAATGTCCTCCAACTTTTGGTGTTGATAAAGGATTGGTTATTGGATTAATTGCAGGAGGCGACTCTGCCATACGAGACGCTGTTGAATTTGCTGAGGATTCTATGGATGATGGATGGAACGATTTACTGTCCTATACTATAAATAAAAAGGATATCGTTATCGGCTTAGCTGCCTCTGGCACTACTCCATATGTATTAGGTGCATTACAGGAATGTAAAAAATATGGAATTGCCACAGGAAGTATTACTTGTAATCTAGGTAATCCCATTGCTAAGGAAGCGGATTATCCAGTAACCGTAGTCGTTGGCCCAGAGTTCATTACTGGTAGTTCAAGGATGAAAGCTGGAACTGCTCAGAAAATGATATTGAATATGCTGTCCACTACAAGTATGATTAAATTTGGACGTGTAAAAGGCAATAAAATGATCGATATGCAATTAAGCAATAACAAACTAATCGACAGAGCCATTCGTATTTTAAAACAAGAATTAGGTATATCCACCAATGAAGCACAGCGGTGGATTGAGCGTTATCCAAACGTTAGAGATGCCATTAAAGCTTATAAAGATGCACAAAACAGATAGAACACTTTTTAAAAAAGGAATTAAGTTTTTACTGATAGCTCTTCCTCTATTAGTACTAGCCCCTGTATTAATAACCGTAGCAAGACTAAACAAAGAAACCTTTATATTTTGGGTGATATTCATTCCCGGCATGATGGCATTCGTAGCAGCTATGTATATGATTTATAAAGGGGTGAATACGTTGATGGAGGCGTTTTTTTCTAAAAAAGAATCGTAACTGGTGACTGGTGAAGTCTTCGCTAGCTCTATATGATGAGTTGGCGAGTGGGTGACTTGGCGATAGGGTGATTCTACGGGGCTGAGGCTCTCGAAGCCCGATCTTATGTTGCCTTCGCTAACTCTATATGACGACTTGGTCTGTGGGTGAAGGATAAAAACGAGCATCGAAGTAGCTTCATAGCCTTTGGCTATTCCGCGTTTAATCGGTTAATCGTTTAACTGTTTAGGAGATGCCTTATTGGTAAATAGAGTAATCTTTATTCCAATTTGTATTTCTGTAATTTCGGAGACTGGAGATGCCTTCGGAGGAGTATCTCATTATTTTAAGGGAGTGTCCCATTAAAAATAAACTCTCATTCCCTACAGATGAAGCAGTTATGAAATCGGTTTTTCTAGCCTTACGAGAGTCTACTAAGAAATGGACAAGACTGATTCGTAACTGGGCATTATTTTTAAGTCAATTTTTAATTATATTTGAAGAAAGGGTCCGATTATAAGAAAAAACGAACCCTCTATTTTTTCACCTTACACACTTTATGGGATAGTGTCGGGAGTGTCTACCTTCGCAGGCTCAAGCGTTACTATTACCTGTCATCCTGAACTTGTTTCAGGACCTCATGTTTCAATTACGGGAATATCCCACTAAATTTCTAACAAACCCATCTTTGTTTGTGACAAACCCTCCTTTGTTTGTGGCAAACCCAACTCTGTTTGTGGCAAACCCATCCCTGTTTTTGATAAACCCATCTCTGTTTGTGAGAAATAATGGGAGTGTAATTTAAACTCTGTATAACTCCTAGAGGGCGTTCATTAAACTGTGTCAGATTAAAAATTATAGTATTTAATCTTTTAAATTTGATTGTATGGATGAAAAATTTAACTTCGATGCGTTCTCTCGCTATGCGATGGCGAAGCTCAAACATGGAGAGCCTTTAACTAGAACAAAAGGCGTTTTCACTCCCTTACTAAAAATGTTTTTAGAGGCCTCTTTGGAAGGTGAAGCTATAGAAACATATAGAGAAAACTAAAGCCGTTAAAATAGACGCAACTGCAAGTCTCGTAAGACTATGAAGAGTGATTTAGGTAAGTTTCAATTAGAGACACCTAGAGACAGAAATGGCACTTTCGAACCGCAAACTGTACCTAAGAGACAGGATGTTATAGCTAGTGATGTAGAAAAGAATAATCATTTTAGTTTATATGCCAAAAATGTATTTATGTACCCCTAGCCACCACGTAAAACCCCGCACCCTACAACCTACTTACTAAAAATACCTAAACGGTTTCATAATAGCATCGAACGTATTAATTACATCGAATCGCATAATGACCTCGTAGGAACCATCGCTATATTTTTGTAAATCGGTGAGTTGATAGTCGTATCCGACACCGAGGAAAATACTTGGAGATACTTGAAAACCGGCCATAGCTGCTAAAGCAGCATCGCCTCGCCAGGATGCACCCAAAGTGAGTTTTTCATCGAATATAAAGTTGGCCGAGAAGTCCCATTGTAATGGTGCGCCTCGGACCACTTTAATCATGGTAGTTGGTTTGAATTGTAGGTTAAAAGAAAAATCGAATACGTAGCCTCCTATAAAATAAAAGTGCATTCTGTCGGATGCTATGGATTGCATGTTACTATTATTGCTTCTAACGTAATGCTGCGTTTCTAAAAAGTTAGGAACCGATGCGCCAATGTACCAATGGTCAGTGTTTAAATAAACTCCTGCTCCTATTTTTGGTTGCCAGCGATTATCGATATTTTCTTGATACAACGGATCGTGTGGGTTATAGATATCGAGTTTGGTGAAGTCTACCTCCAAGACATCGAAGCCACCTTTTATACCAAAACTTAGTCTTGTATCGTCGTCTACGGGAATCGCATAGGCATAATCTATGGCAACATCGGTTTGGGTAGACGGTCCAATTTCATCGTGGATTACGGATAATCCAAGGCCCATATTTCTTCTTTTTCCTATCGGTGAGTTAATAGTAAACGTAACTGTTTTTGGAGCACCTTCTATTCCTACCCATTGCGTACGGTAAAGCAATCCAAAACTGAGCATTTTTCTGTTGCCTGAATACGCTGGGTTAATGATCTGCGTGTTATACATATACTGCGTATACTGTGGCTCCTGTTGGGCAAAAAGAGTAGAAGGAAGCGAGAGAAAAACAATAAAAATTAAATAAAAAAAAATGCGCATAGCAAACTCGATTATCGGTTAAGGTATAAATACCCTTGTTTAGACTTTGACTTCCCTGTTTCTGGAACTACATAATCAAAAATATAGAAATAGGTCCCTATGGGGAGTTCATCGCCTTTCTTTATTGTTATTCGGCCTTCAGAGATACCTCGGAACACATTATTATTTGTATCGTAACCTCGAACATCAAAAACCAAGGTACCCCAACGGTTAAATATACGTACGCGATTTTCCGGAAAATTATCTATCCCAATTATTCTAAAATAATCGTTACCACCAGGGTCATTTGGGTTTATAGCATTGTAGATTAACACATCCTCATCATCTGGAATAAATCGTATCGTTCCCAAGGTAAACACGTCATATCCCTGCGCTTTGGCGATACTAGTCACCCTATTTTCGTTGTTATCAACACTACCCCCTAAACTTATCCATTGCATAGCAAGAGGATCCCATGTAAGAATAGCTAAAGATTCAAAGTCTTGAAGTAAACGAAATGGTGTAGTACGATCGTCCCAAGTTAAGTGTACCAATACTTCGCCACTTGCCGTAGCTTCTTCTATTTTCCAATACTCTTGGGCATTAATTTCTAGGATGTTATCGGCATGCTGGTCGTACGGATATTGGCTATTGGAGTTAAAAACCTGGTATTCTGCTACATAGGAAGTCGAGATATCGCCTAATTGGATAACACCTCCTGGACGATACATTTCTTCTTTTCCTATTGGGAAAACAAATGAGTTATTGCCAAATTTATATACTTTGCCATTTACATAGCTTCTATCGCTAGTGTTTCTATGCGTGGCATCTTCTTCAAAAGTTATCTGTCCGCCATAGGAAAGATTGTCTATAATACCTTGTTGAAAATCAGCCTCACCAAAAACATACATGCTGCCCGAGAGATAGAAACTGTAAGCATCTACAGCGTTGTCGAAAAGTACGTGGTTAAAGTCGGAACTGATAAGCCCTCCTATTTCCTGAGGCCCATCTAAGCCTTGAAAACGAGTATAGCCGTTTAAACCAGGGGTAAATCTAGCGTCTCCATCATTAAAGAAATTCCCACGAAGGAGTACTTCCCCATCGTTGGTATAGACTCCTGTAGCTTTATTAACGAAGTTCGCCTTGGTAGTCAGCAAAGCATCTTCACTAATATAAAGCACTCCTTTGTTATACAAATGCCCGCGCTGGGCCGATGCTAACAAGGGTAGGCAAAGGAGTAATATGTTACATAAAGTACGCATAAACAGCTATTTGTTCTTAAAGTTAAGTATTTTTTTAGTTATTATTTAACTTTGGCTTACATGGTAGCATAGGATATAATTTTTCTGGGTAAAAGTATACATCCTATGGTCTACTACTTCAGCATAGTTCGTATTACTTGTGAGACTCTCATAATCTTCGACCAAAATAAAACATCTTAATTAACTGTAAATGTGGCAAGAAGCTCATTCATACGAATATTCGGGATAATCCGAATTCCTGTTTTTAACTTAATTTAGCCCTTGTGGTAGATCTGCTAGTAACTTATCTTCTATTTCAATAGTTGTCATGTTCAAGTTATAAGTACAACAGGCCAAGTTGATTTTAATTTGAGTTGTGAAGAACAAATATAGTCAGTTCAATTTTGAGGAAAAACTTCAAATTGAAGCCTTATTAAAGGCTAGAAAAAAATAGTGAAATAGCCTAAGAATATACTCAGCAACAAGCTTCCCACGCTTACCTATGTTTCATTTGAGTTCTCGCCCAATTGTAAACTTATTATTTGAATCTTGATATTTAAAGTAAAAAGTGAAGGTGATCTTACAATATTCGGTTTTGAAGCCAATGATTTTTTGCTTAACTCTAAGTAACATTCTATTTCCAATAGATGCTAATGTAAAGCTAGACCCAGACACTTTCATATAGGATAAAAATAGAAGTCGAGTATTAGAAACCAATGAAAACTTGGTTTTGATAGTGATTTACCCTGTGAGTAGTGAGCAAGTACTAAATGACTAAAGAGGATACTATTGGGTCAATATAAAAGCTAATTAGCTAGCAGAACATATTATAGGAAATATTTTTCATCTTTTTTATCTTATCTTAAATTTAGAAATGAATTACATGTATACTTTAGTAATAGGTTGTGGGAGGTTGTGGGTAGCAGGTATTAAGTAGAGATTACTAGGTTGTATCTGAAAGGGTGCGGGTTTTACGTAGTGGTGAGATACAAAAACACAAGAAAACAAAAATACATTTCAAAAAATCTGTGGGAATCCGTGTGGATCTGTGGTGAAAGTTTAACAGGTAACAGGTTGTGCCGCGAAGTGTTTTATTCTTAGCATACTCTGCGGTATTTTGGCGTTCTTTGTGTAATAGCTTTTGTTAGTTTCGGGGTTTTACGAGTGAATGAACTACGAGTGAGCGAAATTATCTGTGGAATCTAATAAAATCTGTGGTGTATTTTGAGTGCGAGTTGCGAAATTGCGATTCGCGAGGTGTGGTGAACAAGACAAGAGAACTATTTTGCGGATATTCGAATTAGCGAATTTGCAGATATCAGGTTGTGTCGCGAAGGTTCGCTCTCTCTCCCACTCGCCAAGTCGCTCACTCGTGCCTATCCCTCACTCCTTGGATCAGGTTTCAAAGGCATTTTTGCACACCGGTATACTTCTATAACGGGGAAGTCGAAGTCGAGGACTACTTTGCCTTCTATCAAATACAAGCCCTTACCACGCAAAGGATATCGAAATAGATTCTGAGGAAAGTGGACAGTTTCTATAAAATCGCCATGCACGTCCATAAAAGTTCCGAACTTCATGATTTTATTGTTTTTGGTACGCACGGTTTTCCATGTGGCCAAATAAGCTACTACGCGTACTTTCTTATTGGTATGTGCTGCTAAATTTTGTGCCACTACATTACCACGGTAATCGGACTTAGCAAAGTCGAATATACTCCCTGAAACAGGGAAACCTAGAAGCTCTATTTCATCGTATAAATCCTCTAGCAAACTTGTTTCTACCTTTGGTAAACTCATTTCTGTCTGCATACTTTCAAATAACATGGGACCATCATGCACGGGGTCTTTTCTTGTTTGCAACAGGATATGCGCCTCCCACAAGAGTGTTTTTTTATCCCTCTTTAAAAATCTAAAAGCACCTGAACGAATTAATAATATAATCTGCTCTAATCCAGCTTGTATACGTCTATGGAAGTTTTCTAAATCTGTATAAGGACCATTTGCTTCACGTTCTTTAGGAATACGGTCTGCTAATTTACCTTCTAAATGTAACAAGCAGTCGAATCCTAAATAAATAGTTTCTCCTTCTATATGAGTATGGTAAAAGCTGTTATTTACACAAGGTAAACGCACTTGTCCTCCTGCTTTTTTTGCTTCATTTATGTAAACTTCACGACTATAATAGCCCCCATAGTTATTTAAAACCGCTACCATGAACTCTAGGGGAAAATAAGTTTTAAGATACAAGCTCTGATAGCTTTCTACAGCAAAAGAAGCACTGTGAGCTTTATTAAAGCTATAGCCTGCAAAGGATTCCATTTGTCGCCACACCTCAGCTGTTATTTCTTCTGCATGGCCTTTGGCTCGGCAATTAGCCCAATACTTATCCTCTATTTCTACCAAATGCTTCTTACTTCGGTACTTTCCGCTCATCATACGGCGCAACACATCGGCGTCAGCCAAATCCAACCCACCAAAATGATGGCCAATTTTCATCACATCTTCTTGATAAACCATCACCCCATAGGTTTCTTCTAAATGCTCTTTAAAGACTGGATGAAAGTATTCTACCTTTTCTGGATGGTGATGTCTTTCAATATAGGTGTGCATCATTCCCGAGGAAGCTACCCCAGGGCGAATAATTGAGCTTGCAGCTACTAAGGTAAGGTAATTGTCGCAAGCTAACTTTCGTAACAACTGACGCATAGCAGGGCTCTCGATATAGAAACAACCAACCGTATTGGCTTTCTTTAATTCCGCAGCTATTTTAGGATCTTCAAAGCGCTCCTCGCTAGGAGCTGTATCTACCTTTATCCCTCTGTTTTGCAGAATAATTTCTCTGCAATCTTTAATATGTCCAATGCCACGCTGCGAAAGGATATCGAATTTTTCGAATCCGATATCTTCTGCTACATACATATCGTATTGTACCGTAGGCAAACCTTTTGGTGGATAATCTAAGGCGGAATAGTAGGTTAATGGTTTATCCGAAATCAAAACGCCCGAGGCATGAATGGTACGTTGGTTAGGAAAATCGACCAACTGCTTGTATACGCTAAGAATATGCTGTGTTATTTCATTTTCATTCAGTTTATGTCTTGGATCTCGAATTAACCGATCGATTTCCGTTTTCGGCAACCCATAAATTTTCCCCAGCTCTCTGATTATAGAGCGATCCTTAAACGTACTAATGGCCCCCATAAGTGCCGTATGCTCATTTTGATAGCGCTTAAAGATATAATCGAACATCTCGTCGCGATCTTGCCAAGAGAAGTCTATATCGAAATCTGGTGGATTTCTACGTCTAGGATTTAGGAATCGTTCAAAATATAGGTTTAGTTTTATCGGACACACATCGGTAATCCCCAAGCAGTAAGCCACAATACTATTGGCACCACTCCCCCGCCCTACATAATGAAAATCGCGTCCTCGTGCGTAGCGACAGATATCATCGGTAATCAAAAAATAACTAGAAAAGTTTAGAGAATCAATTACTTCCAATTCGCTCAACAACCGAGCTTTGGCCTCTTTATTCTGTGTGCCATAACGCCTGGCTAACCCATCCATGGCATATTTATGTAGCAACTCTTTGTCGTCGTATGAATTCCCTGTAAAGGTTTGTTTGTTCTTGGGAGTTTCAAAGTCAAAATTAAAACTACAGGCTGTCAATAAACGTTCTGTGTTTCTACGAATTTCTGGATAGGCTTGAAATCCTTGCCACAGGATATCTTTAGAAATAAATACTTCATCGGCTGGCGCATATTGGTTTGCTTCTAGCTGGGTGAACAAAATGTTGTTATCAATAGCGCGTAACTGTTTGTGAAGCAGATGTTCCTCTCTTTTAAAAGATACGGCCTGACAAATTACATAACGTTCGCGTTCTTGTGGCGAATCCATAATAAGCTGGTTCCTCTGGCTGTAGCGTATACCTATAAACTCATTCGGTTTAAGACTGGCTACCGTTCGGCTTTTATACGGATAAATCACAAAAACATGCTGCCATTCTGGAGCGACTTCGGGTAAAGGTTGTTTGGTTTTATTCGCTTCCGTTAGTAATTCATTTAACTCTTTAAATCCTTCTTCATTTCTGGCAATACCTATATAGAGTAACTCCGAACCATTACGGAATTCTACCCCTGCCAAGCCATTTATACCTGCTGTTTTACAAGCTTTTATAAAAGGGAATATGGCAGAGGTATTGTTAATATCGGTCAGTACCCCTGTAGTATAGCCATAGTATTGCATTCCTTTTACCAATTGCTGAATACTAAGAGTACCATATCGCAAACTATGCCAGCTATGTAAATTAAGGAGCATAATTTTTTAGTGTTTATTGGCTTTTAAAGTTGATCCACGCATCACTGCTTGAAATCCATAACGTTGTCGTATCTGATCCAAAGCCTGAGAAAGATGCAGTTCGCTCACGGTATCGTTAAACAAATCGGTTTGATAGCTCCCTGAAACTAAATGGGTGATTTTTACTCCTATCAAACGGATTAACATACGTCTGGAATAGAGTCTATCGAAAAGAAACAACGCTTTCTCTGCAATGGTTCTTTCCGACGAGGTAAAAGGCAGTTTGGCTTGTCTGTTATGGGTATCGAAGTTGCTATAGCGTATTTTTACGCTTACACAGCCAGTTAGCTTTCTATTTTGCCGCAATTCAAAAGCCAATTCATCGACCATAGCCAGCAATACGTCTCGCAAAAGCTGTATATCTATAGTGTCCTGCTCGAAAGTAGTTTCCTTGCTCATGCTTTTTTGTTCCTCGAAAGGCACTACGGGGCTTTTATCTATACCACTTGCTTTTTTCCAAATATGCACGCCTTTTTCGCCTAAAACCTGACGCATAGCAGTAACTTCCATCTGTTGTAAAGTAGCTATTTGCGCGACTCCCATATTACGGAGTAAGGTATAAGTTTTGGTTCCTACACCAGGGATTTTTCGGATGGACAAAGGTGCAAGGAAAGGTTTTTCCATTCCAAAATCTACTTTCTGCTCTCCACTTGGTTTAGCCTCTCCTGTTGCGATTTTACTCACCGTTTTATTGGAAGCTAATCCAAAGGAGATAGGCAACCCAGTTTCTCTTATAATACGCTGTCGCAGTTCTTTAGCAAGTTGCCAAGTTCCAAAAAAACGTTCCATGCCCGTCATATCCAAATAATGTTCGTCTATAGAGGCTTTTTCTACAATAGGAATCTTTTCTTCTATAATCTCGGTAACTACATTGGAATACTTACTATACAAATCGAAATCTCCATGTACTAAAATCGCTTCCGGACAAAGTTGTCGGGCCAATCGCATAGGCATACCAGAATGCACGCCTAACTTCCGAGCTTCGTAGCTACAAGAAGCCACTACACTTCGTTGTGAATTCCCACCAATCAACACAGGCTTTCCAAGCAGACTGCTGTTTAAAAGTCGCTCTACCGACACAAAAAAAGCATCTAAATCACAATGTACTATAGTAGGTTTCATATCTCATAAAATCTTTCCTCAAAAATACTACAGTTTATAGCATAACTTCATATATTTGTTGCTACAATTTATAGCAATGTCTTATTTAGCAAATAATATACGATACTTAAGAAATGAGTTGAAGATCTCGCAGCAAAAGGTTGCCGATGATTTAATGATTACGCGTGGAAGGTACGCTAAGTACGAAGACGCAGCCTCGGAACCGCCCTTAGAAATCCTTATGCGTTTATCGCGTTACTACCATGTTAGCATCGATTTATTACTTTCGGTAGACCTACGAAAAACACCTTTAAAAGAGATTTTACAACTTTCGGACAATCGAATTGTTTTGCCGATTACCGTAGATAGTGAGGGAGAGAACAAAATTGAAATCATCCCACACAAAGCCAGTATGGGTTACTTAACAGGGTATAGTGATCCGGAATATATAGAAAGCCTACAGAGTATTTCCTTACCATTCTTGGGCTTTGGTAAGTACCGTGCGTTTCCTATGGAAGGTGACTCTATGCCACCACATAAAAACGGATCGTATATTGTAGGCAGTTATTTAGAAAATCTAAGAGATTTAAAAATTGGTGAAACCTATGTATGGATTACTCGCAACGAAGGAATTACTTATAAGCGCTTAACCGCTATAGAAGAGGATTATTTAGAGCTCAGTGCCGACAATAAACTATATGAACCTTACCCATTACCACTACATGATTTACTAGAGGTTTGGGAGTTTGCTTGTAGCATCGCCACAGAAGAATTTACCAAAGAGGATTTCGATTTAGACAGCCAAGTGATTATAGGGTTGTTAGCAGATTTAAAGAAAGAGGTTAAGAACTTGAAGAAGGAAATTTAGTTATTAGGTTTTGTTAGTTACTAGTGACTAGTTGTTAGTGGCTAGTTTTGAGGTATACGAGTGGATGAATGAATGAAAGTGCATTTCAAAAAATCTGTGTGGACCTGTGATAAAATTTCCAGAAACGCCGGTCGGAATGCGAGAACGAATATATTATTACAAAAACACGTATCACGCTTTTCGCATAACGAATTACAAGGCTGAGAATCACGATTTTGCGAATATTCGAATTAGCGAATTGGCAAAACATTAGGTATTAGGTTGTACCGCGAAGGTTCGCAAAGTTTTATTTTCTCTGCGAACCTCTGTGGAAAATTTCAAAATGTGGAGTGACTCATGAACTTGTCAACAAGTCAAGATTAGAAAGCGAATTTGCAACTCTCGCCCTCTCGCCAGATAGAGCCTGCGAAGGCTTCAACAATTATTAATCAAGCTTTCCTCTTTCCACTGCTTTATCGATTTCCAATTGCACATTCCTCCAATCATAATAATGGAACTCTTTAGAGTCTGTCATAGCTACTAACATTCCTTCTGGAAATTGTGATCCTAAATTAACGTTTGTAGCATCGGCTCCATCAGTTAGTACAGTTGACACCAAAACTGTAGCCAATAACTCATGTTGATGCTTATCCCCTGAGGCTCCCTCTCTTGGATACACTAAAAAGCTGCTACCGCTTTTTTGATCAGAAACTAAAATATAACCTGTTCTATCTCCAGTAAGGTAAATGGCAATACCTTCTAAATCACCTGATCTATCATTTTGAGCAAAAAGTACTAACTCCGAATCGTCATTTAAGGTTGGATCTGCATAATACTTATGAACTCCTACTAATTCGTCGGAATAATAAACATAGCCTAACTCATTATCGACTGCTATAGCTTCGATTTCCTTTGTTCCGCTATACATACCAAAACTTCTTACCTTATTTCCTTTTACAATATTTTCTTCATCGGTATAGAGTTCATACTGCCATAGATAACCTTCAAGCGGACCTGATTTTCTTCCTACAATAGCATATATTTTGCTTTCCGAACCCATATCTTTCGTATACAGCCCGATGCCCATAGGTTCATTAAAACCATTTCCACCTTCACCAACGAAAACTTTTATTCCTCCATCATCAATAGGCAATAAATCAGGTAAACGAAATACTCGAATGCTATTTGCTTTTCGTTCTGTTACCACTGCAATATCAATTAACTGATTATCCCATTTAAAACCATAAGCCACGTCTACATTATTGGGGCGATTTAAATTCAATATCTTATTTACGATCTTACCCTCTAAATCAAATGCATAAATTCCCCCATCAGAGCGTTTATCGGTACCAATTACCAGGCTTTTTGTTGGATCAGAAGGATGAATCCAAATAGCTGGATCATCTGTGTCATGTGGGGTTGGTTCCGTTATTACGCTAGGGATTAAAACTATTGGGGTTAAATCTAGTTCTTGATCTACTTCCTGTGCATTTTTTTCACAGGAAATGAAACTAAAAAGAGCAAGTGCTATTATTTTATATCTAAGTGCTTTCATATCTTTTATGAGATTATAAAAAGTGAAATTATTTTTATCCTGTCATGTGAATTAACAGAGATTACTTACTTTCCATTCTCTAATAGATATCGAAATGGCTCGAAACTGACGTTTTAGCACCTATTCAAAGTTTCAGAAAGAATTATAGTCTATAGCTCAAGCCTACACTAAAATGGAGCATAGAACCTGAATTACTTCCTGTATCAGGTATAGATTCCCCAGCATAACCGAATCTTTGATTAAAAAGCATCCCGTAAGATGTGTCGAAATACGCATGAAGTCGGTTATCGTCAATAAGGAATCTCGGGCGCAGGCCGATTGTTGTGGCTATCATCTTATTAGTGGCATCATTCCTAGATGATTTTCCCAAACCAGCTCCAAGACCTATATAAGACTCTAGCTCAAAAATAGAACCGTCTGAAACACCTAACAAGTCATCAAGCATATAAATTCCTTGTAGCTCTACTCTATGAATTTTCAATTTATTACCATGATCACTAGGTTCGGCACCAGAGTCCGATAAACCTGCAAAACTATAATAACCGCGCAAACCAAAGTTGGTTCCCTCCGGAAGGTAGCGTAAACCCAGTTCAACTTTTTTGTTATCACCAAACTTAGAATCATTAGTCGGAGAAATCAATATGGGCATACCCGCACCAATTTCTAAAGAAAAAGCAGAGGATCCACCACGACTACCAACAGTTTTATAACACTGAGCGTAAGATTCAACACCTGAAAAAGCGACCAATAAAATTATTAATAAAAACTTGTTTGAATTGAACTTCATAAGAATATTATTTGAATATGAGACGTAGTTAATATAAAAACATAGAACGGCAAATATGCTACAATATTAAAAAAATAACCCATTTAACGTTTAAAAGCAGTCTATTTTTGGATACTTTAACAAAATATGATGTTTTGAAATCGATATACTTTGTTGAGTTAGCAGTCTGTTTTTACCGATTACAAACGAATTAAAAATCAATATGGTTTGCAAAAGCCCTCATTATTTTCTTCACCTAAAGTTTAGCTTGAATTTATAGATACTTGGTTTATATAGTATACCAGATTGATATCACAACAATGAATTACTAGAAAGATATATAAAAGGAAAGTTTTTAAACTTATATCGAAAAGCGCCGGAATAAGCCTATGGATTCAGTGTTTTTGTAAGTATAGATCTATTTACGGTATATTTCTTGTGCTATAATAGTATCGGAAACTAATTCTCACCATCTGTCCGGTTTTCAATGAAATAATCTTTTAGGTTTATTTTCAGATGGAATAAATCAAATAAAAACACAGCAATGATAACTATTGCAAAATACAATCAGAATACCCTACCCGATGTTAACGAAGAAAAGGAAATCATCCGATTTTTGTTTCAAGAATTAGAGCAATACGGCGATCCTGAACATCAAATTCAGAAAGCTGCAGACTACGCGCTTGGCAGAGATGGAAAGCTTGGTGGTTGGATATTTGTTGCCAAAGAAAATAATAAAATTGTAAGCGCCGTGATAATTAACGAAACGGGAATGTCGGAATATATTCCTGAAAACATCCTAGTCTATATTGCTACCGATAGAGAACAGCGTGGCAAAGGAATAGGCAAAAAAATAATGCAGGAAGTAATCGCCCATACTCAGGGGGATATTGCACTACATGTAGATAAAGAGAATCCTGCAAGAAAACTTTATGAACGCTTAGGTTTTACCACTCCATTTTTAGAAATGCGTTTAACTAAAGAAGCATAATATCCAGCCATGGCTTATATAACATTAAATAAAAAGAAACTACAGCATAATTACAAAGAGCTAGATGAACTCTTTAAAGAACACCATATTGAATGGGCGGCCGTAGTAAAACTGTTATGTGGAAATGAATTGTTTTTAAAACAAGTATTAGACCTTGGGATTAACGAGGTATGCGACTCAAGAATTTCTAACTTGAAAACAGTAAAAGCAATTCGTCCAGACGTACAAACCGTATATATAAAACCTCCTGCAAAAGAAAATGTGCGAGAGGTTTTGGAGTGTGCCGACGTTACTTTTAATACCGAATACGACACTATAAAGTTACTATCCGATACAGCTGTAGAAATGGGAATATCGCATAAAATTCTAATCATGATAGAACTAGGCGAGCTACGTGAAGGAGTAATGCGAGATGAGTTTATAGACTTCTACCAAAAAGTTTTCGACCTACCCAATATAAAAGTTATAGGAATTGGAGCTAATCTTACGTGTATGTATGGAGTATTGCCTAGTGAAGACAAGCTTCTACAGCTCTGCTTATATAAACAATTAGTAGAAGCCAAATTTAACCAAGAAATTCCTTACATATCTGGTGGCGCATCGGTAACTATCCCACTGATATATAAAGGCCTCATGCCCGATGCAGTAAACCATTTTAGAGTGGGTGAAACCCTGTATATGGGTACCAATGCTTACGAGAATAAGCCGTACAACAACATGTATAACGATGTCTTTAAACTCTATGCACAGATTATAGAGCTAAACGAAAAACCTTATGTGCCTTCTGGAGAAATGGGGTACAATTTGAGTGGAGAAAAGATAGAGTTTGATACTAGTCAAAGAGGCGAAGTTGGACTTAGAGCTATTGTAGACATTGGCCTACTAGATGTAGAAGATAGTCACCTTACACTAACGGAAGAAGAGCAAGAAATTATTGGAGCTAGCTCCGATATGATGGTTATCGATTTAAAGGATAATAAGAATAACTTAGATGTTGGAGATTTTATTGAGTTCAGAATGGACTATATGGGAATTCTTCGCATTATGAACTCCGATTATATCGAGAAAAAGCTAGAGGTTGGACAAATAGCTTTGTAGTGTATAACGGAAGTAAGATTACAATAATTAAGCTTTAATAAGACCAAAATCTAAGCATTAGGATTAGCTTTGCTCGATATTTATTACAATTCAACCACTGACAAGCGTTGTTTTGTGTATAAACAACAGACTAAATAATTTGTATATGATACAGTTCTTTTCTGATTTATATTGGAAATTTAAAGGATGGAAAATTGTTGGAACCTTTCCTTCTGACCTAAAAAAAATGATGATAGTTATAGCTCCTCACACTTCCTGGGTAGATATATTAATTGGTTTTGCTGCACGCAAAAGATTAAAAATAAAACACGCAAAGTTTCTTGGTAAAAAAGAAATATTTGAAGGTTTTTTTGGAAAGTGGTTATTAAAGTTAGGTGGTATTCCCGTAGATAGACATGCGAAATTAGGAGCTGTTGAACAAGTAGTTCAATATTATAACGACCACGAGGAGTTTATTATTGGCATGTCGCCCGAAGGAACACGTAATCGTATAGACAAGTTAAAAACAGGTTTTTACTATATGGCTAAAAATGCTAATGTTCCTATTTTGTTATTAGGTTTTGACTTTAAAAACAAACAAGTGGTAATAGGTGAGCCTTTTTATGCATCGGATAACGAAGAAGAAGACTTTAAAAAAATAATCGCATTTTTCTCGACTATCGAAGGGTATAATGCAGAGAAAGATATGCGACATTTGGCTAGCAATTCATAACTGTCATTTTTCTAATATTTTAATCCCAACCGCTTATAAATAAAATGCATTAACCAAGCGGGACCAATTAACAGGAATTGTATGTCCTTTAAAAACGAGGGCTTCTTCCCTTCTATTTTATGCCCGTAAAACTGTCCTACCCAAGCCAACGCAAAAACTACCAAAGCAATAGCCCATAACGGATATGTTGAAGTTTGTAATACTATATCGGATACATATAAGCAACCACTGATAAACAAGAACATTCCAATGCTGATAGGAACCGACAGAGAAAGATAATAAACAAGCACTGGAATCATAGAAAACACTGCCCAGTTAGCATAAAACTTATCACCTATTAAATCTATCAAGCCCGAATTCGGTATGGAATATAGCAAAGCGATAATAGCCCAAAAAATAAGAGGTACACATATCCAATGAATTGCCTTATTGGTATTGTTTTGATGACTTTCGCTATACTCATCTAAAAGAGATTGCAGTTTTACGCTCATTGTGTAAGGTTTTCAAGTTCTTTATAAATATAACTAAACAAGCTCTAATTTACTTGTTATGCTAAACAGAATCCATTTTTAGCTTCTTGCTTAAAACAACTCTCTAACTAGTTTTGGCATATACGCTCCTAAGCTCACTCCACGAGCAATTACATAAATAATAAAAGAGATCCATAGGCCTATATTGCCGTAATATTGCGTTAAGATAGTTCCTGCACCAATTAACACCAATAAAGAAATTATAGACGTATTTCTCATTTCTTTGCTTCGCGTAGCTCCTATAAATACTCCATCTAATTGAAATGCCACAAAAGACACAATTATATAAATACCTGCATATACAGAATGTTGCTCTGCTATAGCTTGTACTTGGGCGTCTTTAGTAATAAAACTAATAACTAAAGGTGCAAATAGCATAATACCGCTACCAAGTAGTATCGCGGTTACTCCAGCAATTTGCGTAGAATCTTTTATTTGTGTTATAAATCCCTGTTTATCTTTTGCCCCAATAGCCTTACCAGATAGCATTTCCGATACATGGGCGAAACCATCTAAAAAGAAAGCCGACATGGAAACAAATTGCAGTAATACATGATTTGCTGCAAGTGTCGTGTCGCCAAATATAGCCCCCTGATTGGCAAACCAAGCAAACCCACTAAGTAACGCAAAAGTACGAATCATGATATCGGCATTTACTTTAAAAATAGCGACAATCTTGGCACGATTTACTATCCTATTCCAAAGCTCTTTTAATCGTTGCCATGGCTGCTGCAGATTTAAGTTTTTAGTTAATAAATACCAGGCAAAAAACAGGGTAATCCATTCTGCTATAAGCGTACCCAAAGCAATGCCTTTTATTCCCATGTCTAAACCCACTACAAAAAGTATGTTCAGCAAAATGTTCAATCCGTTTAGTGCTAATTGCACCCAAAGTAACTGTTTAGTCCATCCTAATCCGATTAAAGCCCCAAGAAGTGCATAGGTAATCAAAGTAGCTGGTGCCCCCCATATACGAATATAAAAATAGTCTTTTACTAGGCCTTTCACCTCTTCACTTGCACTCATTAACCAAACTGCAAGGTTACCGATAAATACCTGCAACAAAATAAGCAACACACCTATTCCAAGACCTAAAAGAACCACTCTATACAACACGGCCAACACCTCTTCTCTATCGTTAGCGCCATGGGCTTGCGAGATGAACCCTGTTGTACCCATTCTAAGAAAACCGAAACCCCAATACACAAAGCTAAAAACCAAAGTGGCTAAGGCTACAGCACCTAGATCGGCTGCTACCCCGGTTTGCCCTATTGCTGTTGTATCTACCAATCCCAATATTGGAGCAGAAGCATTTGCCAATATTATGGGAAATGCTAAACGTAAAATCTTCTTATGATTTTTTAATCGGTGCATAACAGGAAAATATGTTGGCAAAAATACAGTTATTTAAAAGCATAAAAAAACGAACAGGTAAAGCAAAGCACAGACAAAAACTCATATAATTCATGATTGATTTTTGAAATATAGAAATCACGAACAGCTCGAAGTCAAAAACCTATGCTCAACCTTTTATTTTTGCTACTTTTGGGACGATTCAATTTTTAACAGAATTATGAGAGCATTAAGACAGAACCTCTTGGTTAAAGTTATTCTAGCAATAATTCTAGGAGTAGCTTTAGGCAATGTGCTTCCAAAGTTTATACTACGAGTTATAGCCACCTTTCATGGATTATTTAGTGAACTATTATCATTTATAATTCCACTTATTATTTTGGGTCTTATTGTTCCTTCTATTGCAAAATTAGGAAACACCGCAGGGAGGTTGTTGTTAGCCACCATTGGAATAGCATATAGCTCTACTCTTATATCTGGATTTGGCACTTATTTTCTAAGTATGCAAATTTTTCCGAAAATGCTTGCTAATCAAACAGCTACATTTGCAACATTAGACGATACGATTGGGATAGAGCCTTATTTTAGTTTAGACTTTCCACCATTATTTGGTGTTATGTCGGCTCTAATCTTTGCATTTTTATTAGGAATGGCATTATCCAAAATTCCAAATACAACACTAGAAAAAGTGGCGGTAGATTTCGAGAGTGTAATCGTTTATCTAATAGAGAAACTTATCATTCCACTATTGCCCTATTTTATCTTCAGTATTTTTATCGATATGACCAATTCTGGGCAAGTAGGTAGTATACTTTCTGTATTCTTAAAAATTATAGGAATTATTTTTGCTATGCATGTTGGGTTGCTGCTTTTCCAATATATTATTGCAGGCGCGCTTACCAAGCAAAATCCATTTCGATTGCTTTATGGCATGTTACCAGCATATTTTACAGCATTAGGAACCCAATCTTCGGCAGCAACCATTCCCGTTACACTTCGTGAAGTGAAGAAATTAAATGTTCAAGAACACATAGCCAACTTTACCATACCCCTTTGTGCTACGATGCACTTAGCAGGTAGTATTTTAAAAATTGTAGCATGCGTAATCGCTATTATGTTGATAAACGGTTATGAGATAGAGTTCCTTACTATGGCCGGTTTTATTTTTATGTTAGGTATTGCCATGGTAGCCGCGCCAGGAGTGCCTGGAGGTGCGATTATGGCAGCCATTGGAATAATAGCTGGCATGTTAGGATTTGGTGCAGAAGACCAAGCTCTAATGATTGCCTTATATATTGCTATGGATAGCTTTGGAACTGCTTGTAATGTAACTGGAGATGGCGCATTGACTATTATTATTGATAGGATTTTCCGAAATTCTAAATCCTATGATTCAGCAAAGACAGAATTATAATTTATTTTTACTTTCTAAACTTTATAATGAAAGAACTTAATCAACATATAAAGCTCCCAAAACGCGTTTTAACCATTGCTGGCTCGGCCTCTGGCGGAAGTGCAGGTATTCAAGCAGATTTAAAAACCTTCCATGAAATAGGAGTCTATGGCATGAGTGTCATTACTGCTATTGTAGGTCGACATCCAGAAACTGGAACAAATGTTCATCCCAACACCATTACCTCTATAGAAGCTCAGTTTGCTACTGTATTGGAACAAACGGGAATAGACAGTCTAAAAACTGGAATGTTATTCTCTAAAGAGATTATTCAAGTGGTTGCAGACTTATTAAATGAAGTGAAGCATGCTGCAATTGTAGTAGATCCAGTAATGGTTGGAAAACATAATTCTATTTTACTTAGAGAAGATGCCATGGATGCGCTTGTAAATAAGATTGTTCCGCAAGCCACTATCATCACCCCTAATATGGAGGAAGCTTCTATTCTTTTAGATAATAGACCAATTAAAACATTAGACGACTGTAAACAAGCTGCAATTGATTTACATCGAGATGGGCAGAAGCAAGTATTGGTAAAGGGTGGACGCTTAAAAGGACCAGCAATAGATATTTTATATGATGGTAATACGATGTATTGTTTAGAAGCCCCTAGAATTCCTACGCAAAATACCAGTGGTGCTGGATGTAGTTATTCTGCAGCTATTGCAGCATACACCGCAAAAGGCTTTTCTATATTCGATGCAGTAAAAGCAGCAAAGCAATTCATCACCACAGCCATTGCATATAGTTACTCGTTTACAGATAAACCTGGTCCAGTTAATCAATTAGCTAATAGACATGAGAAAGCTATTTACGAAGTTTCTACGTATAAAGATTAAAAGAGTACTTTTAGTTTCATTCTTAAAAACCTAAAAGTCAATACCATAGAGATAAAAAATATAAACCATTTATCTAACATGATCTAGCTCTCTTTCATCTAAATGAATCAAAGTAGTAGTCTCGGATTTAAGTGAGTTATCTTCTGGAAAAGTTAATTTTATTAAATAGTTTCCAGGAATTATTCGCGTTGCACTTAAATTAAAAGTATATGCACCAGGTGTAAGCACTTTATCTACTAGATAATCAGTGAAGTTTCCTGATTCGTTTTGCAAAATTAGTTGGGTACGGGTTTTCTTCCTCACTTGAAACTCGATATTGCTTTGCACCACAAAAGGATTCGGACTGGCCGTTATGTTTTGGGTCGAAAGAACTGTTGTTTCATCCAATTGTTTTAGTGATTTGCTTTCTTTTGGAAGCTCAAATTGGTATATCCCACCCATGTTATTATAAGCAGCATACGGATGACTATAAAACCCAGGAGCACCTGCAATTAACTGATTGTTTACTAAGGTAAAGTCATAACCTAAATTCTCTCTACCATCATGCATAGCATCCGGATTATCTTTTATTTCACTCTTTGCAACAAATATATTTTGATTTTCCCAACTAGTATCCCCATGAAACTTAAACTGGTATATAGCACCAGAATAATCCCCTAAATCTGTTGACATATTTGGAGCACTAACCAGTAACTCTGTGTCATTAAGCAGTACTTTAGCACCGAAATTCTCACCAGCTAGCGGATTAGTGGAATGTAGAACAGTTTTTTGGCTCCAAGACTTACCATCGTAACCGTATATATATGCTGCACCTGCTTTATCCCCATATTGGTTATTAAGTGGTGCCCCTACTGCTAGTGTACTACCATTTAAAGAAACACTATATCCAAACATATCTTGAATATGACCATCCGTTGCTTTAAAATGTGCTTCTAATGAAAATCTATCACCATTAATAGTATAAACATATACCGAACCCTGTCTTTCATCACCAAATTGTTGATGTTGATCAAAGCGAGAAGTAGACGATACTACAAGCCTATTGTGATCTGCAGATAAAGAATAACCAAAATAAGCATTAGCTACTGTATTATCTGGTTTTATTTGACTATGATAGGCATACTTTCCATTTTTCTCTTTAAAAACATACACCGTTCCTGCACTAAACTTTCCATCAACGTAAGCATTCGGAGCTCCTACAAAAAGATACGGACCTGCTAATGCTAAAGCTTCACCAATTGGGGTTTTATCATTGGTCGGAAGTGAAAGTCTTTGCTTTAAAACCCAATTCTTATTTTTATTTAATTCATATAATACAATTATTCCATTACTACTAGGTTTACCATCCCTACCCAAAGTGCTAATTCCTGTAAGTCCCACGGCAATAATATTTCCATGCATAGCTAGGCCAGGTGGTCTATAATCGTAATTACCATAGCCCATTGCAGATCTTGCCCCAGCTAAAAAAATCGGAGAGACACTTGGTCTATCTCGGGTAAAATTTTGCTGATTATAACTTTCACTTGGATTGATTTCCTTCACTAGTTTTAGTTTTTCTCCCTCACTTTTATAAATATATAGTTGATTGTTATAAGAATGAATATTAGGGACTTGTACATATCTTGTTTCTGGATATTTAAAACCAAGGGCAACTAAATACTCATCATTCGAAGCTAAGGCTCTTCCTAATAAATCTCTCTTTGCCAGATTTTCTGCTTTTGGTTTCTCTACCTGCCCCACTTCATTAATCTGCTCTATACCAATACGAACACCACTTTGTACTTTTGTTTTAGGATCTAAACTAAAATTTCTACTGCTTATGTGTTTATTTTGATTCCAATCTTCGTCAACATACAAAACTACATTTTCGGAAAAAGGCAGACTTGCAGTTTGTGGTTCTATGGTCAACCAATAGCCTTCCTCTGGAAAATATACTTCCAACATATAATGTCTGGTTATATGTCTACCATTGATTACATATGTTCGCATGACTCTTGTAGGCACCCCTAAATTACGCAGAATTGCAGCTGGTAAATGCGAATATCCTATGCAGTTTACTACTTTTTGATTTAATGCTTCAACTGCAGAATGAATTTCATTAGGAAAACCATAAGACAGATGGTTAACGTTCCAATGCAGCACCCATTTCACCAGTTCATTTAAATCATTAGTATTTGCTTCCTTTTTAATTTGCGCAGCAATCTTAGCTATTTTCGGATGTTCACTTTCAATGTGGCTACTAGGACGGATATACTTTTGAAAATCATTGGGTAGGTTTCTAACAGGATAATTGGCTTTTGGTATTGATTTAAGCTGCTTAAACGCAACTTTTACTATTACTTCTGTATCGCTTACTCGTTCAACGCTTTGTTTAATACTAGCACTTTCATACGGCTGAAAATTATAAACTTTATCCGAATGACGAAACGTATATACCTTTTCACTTAAATTCTGTGCTTGTATAGTAGAAATAAAGAATAATAAGAATAGTAGTTTAAGATTGGTTTTCATTTTAGAAGTTCGTTATGATTAAAATATACTTACAATCAGTTCAGAAGTTCTTATTATATACTACACTTCTTGACTAATAACTAATTTATTTAATCAAATTTAACACATTATATGTAAAAAAACAAACCCAACTCTTACTAATTAAACACTTATTGGATCGATTTAATATCAAATAATTATACAGTTTCCCTTTACCCAACACTCTCTATGGGCTAGGAACCTGAAAGTTTTTAACTATTCGATAGTTTTAAGAAGTACTATGAATATGCCTAATGGATTTAGGGGGTTCAGTTAAGTTTATACTCTTAAAGTAATCCTCAATAAATACAATTAAAGATTAAAAAGTATAATTAATATGGTAAGTATGAAAATACAGCTACATTGAATTAAATACTTCGACTTGGAGTTTCTAACTGGTTTTCTGTTTTAGCAATTACCATTGCCGCTGTAGCATCACCATTGATATTTATTATAGTTCTACACATATCCAATGGTCTATCAATAGCAAAGATCAATGCTAATCCAGCTTCTGGAATACCTGCTTGTGATAATACAATTACTAGCATAACCATTCCTGCACCTGGTACCGCAGCACTACCAATAGAAGCTAATGTAGCGGTGGCTATAATTCCTAATTGAGCAGTTAAAGATAAGTCCATTCCAAAAGCTTGCGCAATAAATACTGCAGCAACAGCTTGATATAAACTAGTTCCATCCATATTTATGGTCGCACCAATGGGTAAAACAAAGCTAGAAACCTCTCTTCTAACTCCAAGATACTCTTCTACTCTTTCCATTGTAACTGGAAGAGTTGCCGCACTAGAGCTGGTTGAAAACCCTAATAAATGAGCTGGTGCCATAGCCCTCATAAAATATATAGGATTTCTTCTAGTGAATATCCACACCAAGGTAACTTGGAAAACTATAAGCAGTAGCAACCCTAATAAAACATTAAAAGCATACACACCTAAAGCTATAAACAGATCAGAACTAGGTGCTTCACTAACAAGGCCGGCAAGGAGTGCAAATACGCCCACGGGTGCTGTCATCATTATAATATCTACCATTTTTAGAATCACCTCGTTAAATCCATCGAAGAATGATTTTACAGGAGCTGCAACATCTGGTGGTATAAGAATAAGGGCGACTCCAAAAAATATGGAAAAGAATATTACTTGCAACATGTTACTATTTTCCGAAGCAGCACTAAAAATGTTTTCAGGAACTACATCTTCTAAGGCCTGAAGTGGGCCTGCCTCTCGCTGGCGCTGCGCATCTTCTTTTTTAGCTTCGGCTTCTCCAGCATAACTTTCTAATAATTCAATTCTAGTTTCTTCCGAAATAGACTTTCCTGGTTTGATGATGTTTACTGTGATAAGGCCGATGGATACAGCAACAATAGTAGTAAAAATATAAAACCCAATGGTTTTAAAACCCATTTTAGATAGTTTGGAAATATCTTTTAAATCAGAAACTCCTTTTACTAAAGAGCCTAGGATTAGAGGAACTGCAATAAGCTTTAAGGAATTGATAAAGATGTTTCCAAATGGTTTTATCCAGTTTGCAATAAAAGTAGCTCCCCAGGTAAAATTATTTAAAACCAATGCTAGGACGACCCCTAAAATCATTCCTAAAACAATTTGCCAATGCAGTGCAAGCTTCCTCATAAACTAAAAAAACATTTAAAATTCACATCGTCGACGAAAATAATGGAATTCTATGAAATTATCCTATAATCTACGTCTTATTATTATTGGGTGTAAAACTCTACTAGTAATTTGCTTTACACTCTATCGGTTCTAGCTTGCAAATAAAAATCAGCTAAAACAATTGCCGCCATTGCTTCTACAATAGGAACTGCCCTAGGCACCACACAAGGGTCATGACGACCTCGTCCTTGCTCTGTTACTACTACCCCATCTTTATGAAGCAATTCTTGTTTCTGCATTAATGTAGCAACTGGTTTAAAAGCTATATTAAAGTAAATATCCTCACCATTACTAATCCCACCTTGAATACCTCCACTATAGTTTGTCTCTGTAGTAAAATCCGAACGAAAGGTATCGTTATGTTGGCTCCCAAGCATTTTTGTTCCTGAAAATCCACTTCCATACTCAAAACCTTTAACCGCATTTATAGATAGCATGGCCATTCCTAATTTTGCATGAAGCTTATCGAAAACCGGGGCTCCCCAACCAGAAGGCACACCTTGAATAACACAAGAAACAACTCCACCTACCGTATCACCAGATTTTCTGACAGTTCGAATATAGTCTTCCATTTCTCGAGCTATTTCCATATCAGGGCATCGCACTGGATTGGATTCGGTTAAACTAAAATCTAATTCGTTGTAATTCTTATTCAATTGAATATCTCCAACAGATGAAACATAAGCTTTAATAGATATTCCGGATAATAGCTGCTTCGCCATAGCCCCTGCTACTACACGAGCGGCAGTTTCTCTTGCAGATGCTCTTCCACCGCCACGATAGTCTCTAATTCCATATTTAGCATCATATGTATAGTCGGCATGCGAAGGGCGATACGTATTTTTTAAATGACTGTAATCCTTAGATTTCGCATTTGTATTGGCAATAGTAAATGAAATAGGTGTGCCCGTGGTAACCCCATTAAAGATTCCTGATAAAAACTCTACTTTATCCTCTTCTTTACGTTGCGTTACAATAGCCGATTGCCCAGGTTTACGGCGTTGCATTTCGCGTTCTATTTTTTCAAAATCCAACTTTAAACCTGATGGAAAACCATCTATAATACCACCGATGGCTACACCATGTGACTCTCCATAGGTAGTTAATCGGAATAAATGACCAAATGTATTTCCTGCCATACCTTCTCACTCTTAAATATGTATAAACTACTTTGGAAAATAGTTTATACCCGTTAAATTTACTTCACAATTTACAAATAATTTACCGTAAGGCATCTTTTAAAATGCTTACTGGGTGCTTAGCTTGCCTATCAGTTGTATGCTTTATCTGTTGTCTACAACTAATCCCATTGGCAGCAATAAGCACATCTTTTTTAGCTTTTCTAACCGATGGAGCTAAATGTAGTTCGGCAATTTTTATACTCAAATCGTACTTATCTTCTTCATAGCCAAAACTTCCCGCCATACCACAACATCCTGTGGGCAAGATTGTTGGTTTATATCCTAACGGTAGATTTAGAATATCGAAGGTATCCTTCTGATTGCCAATTGCCTTGTGATGGCAATGTACATGTATCTTTACTTCTTTTACTTCATCAGTAAAGGAATCGGAAAGAATATTTTTATTACGGATTTCTGAAGCTAAAAAGGCATCAATTATATAGGTTTTATCGGCTATCTTTCTGGCGAGCTCTTTATCTTTTGCTAAGCGTAAATACTCATCTTTAAAAGACAAAATCGCCGATGGCTCAATACCAACCAACACCGTATTTTCGTTTAATAAAGGGGCTATTTTTTGTAGATTCAAATGGATTTCCTTTTCTGCTTGATCTAAAAATCCTTTAGACAAATAACTACGTCCACTATCCAATCCCCTTAATATAGTTACGCGATAACCTAGTTTACGAAGGAGTATTGTAGCATCTTCGGCTACTTTCCCGTCCATATAATTACAAAACTCATCTACGAATAAAATAACCTCTGTTTTTTGATGCACTTTAAACGGCGCTATCTTCTTGAAGTTTGGTTTTATGATTTTAGGTAAACTTCGTTTTGCAGCAATTTTCCCAATAGACTTTATCCATTTAGAAGTTAAATCATTTTCAAACATCCAATTGGATACGCTGGGAAATATACTTGCCATCCGCATCATCCTAATATTGTAAGCAAACAGCCGCTGTGACAAATTAGTACCATTCTCTTTACTATATTGATAAAGAAATTCGGTTTTGGCTATTGCGATATCTACATTACTCGGACATTCACTCTGGCACGCTTTGCAGGATAAGCACAAGGACATAGCTTCTTTTAATTCTTCAGAATCAAATTTATTCTTCGCTTTATTGTTTGTAAGCACTTCACGCAAAACGTTTGCTCTACCTCTAGTAGTATGCAATTCGTCTTTTGTTGCTTGATAACTTGGACACATGGCACCATTAGAAAGGTGTGTCTTTCTACAGTCTCCACTACCATTGCAGTTTTCACTCAATCGCAATATTCCTTGATTATCCGTGAAATCCATTTTGGTTGAAATCTTGGGCTCTTCCCTATCTGCCTCATAACGTAAATTAGCATCCATAGGCCAAGCATCGATAATCTTTCCTGGATTAAAAATACCTTCTGGATCGAACGTATGTTTTAGATCTTTCAGCAACTGGTAGTTATCTTCCCCTATCATTAGTGGTAGAAAACTACTTCGAACTATACCGTCCCCATGTTCTCCGGAAAATGAGCCACGGTACTTTTTAGTGAGCCTTGCAATAGATTCTGTAATGGATTTAAAATTTTCAATATCCTCCGTTTTCTTTAAATTCAGCATAGGACGTATATGTAGCTCTCCTGCACCAGCATGTGCATAATAAACTCCTTTTTGTCCGAAAGACTCCATAATTTCTCGAAATTCAGAAATGAATTCAGATAATACGTCAAGCGATACCGCAGTGTCTTCTACACAAGCAACTGCTTTTGTATCGCCAACAATATTGCCTAAAAGTCCTAACCCAGCTTTCCTTAAGTCTAATGCTTTAGTAACATCTGTTCCATATAAACTAGCAACGTATGAACTTTGTCCTGATACTTTCAAACTGCTTTCAACAGATTTCATTTGCTCTTTCAACTCCTCTTCGGTATCTGCTCTAACTTCTAACATTAAAATAGCTTGTGGATCGTCTTTTATAAAGAACCTATGGGTTTTATAAAAAGCATTGGCTGCTGTACGATCTAAAATTGGTTTATCGAGCATCTCGCAAGTAAACAAGTTATGTTGCATTGCAACAGCAACATCCGATAAGCAAGAGGAATAGTTGTCGTATTGGGGTACAACCAAACCCATTTTCTTAGGTGGTGTTTTATCTAAACGTAAGGTAACTTCGGTAATTATTCCAAGTGTTCCTTCGCTCCCTGCTAATAGTTTTGCGATATTGAAACTATGATTCGATTTGGAATCATATACCCTACTCGATGCTAGAACATCTAGTGCATAGCCAGTGTTTCGTCGATGTATGCTTGAATCTGGAAACTCTTTAAACAGATTTTCTCTAATAGATTGTTGTTGAAGTTTTTCGTGGATAAACTTGTATATCTTCCCTTCTTGTGTAGGCTGGGTAATTTTAGTTTTTATGCCATCCAAATCTTCCTCAGAAAAGTGTATTACTTCGCCAGAACTTAATACAGTACGCATAGCAATAACCTTATCTCGTGTAACTCCGTATTGAATAGAAGTGGTGCCACTAGAGTTATTACCAAGCATTCCCCCTATCATACATCTATTGGAAGTAGAAGTGTTTGGACCAAAAAACAGTCCGTAGGGCTCCAGAAACATATTTAACTCGTCGCGAATAACTCCTGGCTGCACGCGGACAGTTTTAGCATTTTCATCCAACTCTAAAATGCCAGTCATGTGTTTAGATACATCCAAAATAATACCTTTCCCTACACACTGACCAGCAAGTGATGTACCAGCAGCACGAGGAACTATTCCTATTTTGTGCTGTTTAGCAAAAGTAATTACTTGTTGAATATCCTGTTCATGCTTAGGAAAAATAACAGCTTCTGGTAAAGCACGATACACAGACGCATCGGTGGCATATAGCTTTTTATAAAGCGAACTAGTATATACCTCACCCTCTATTGCATTTATAAGTCCTTGATACTTTTCAACTTGCATATAATCGGCCTAATTTCCTTATTTAATAAGGGAAAGGTAGTGTTTTTTTATCTTATTTTTTTCAAAACATTAAATTACTCATCGGTAAGCTTAATAACTCATTAACACTAGTTATCGTTGTGTTGGTCTACATTTGACTCTTTATATGAACATTAACCAAACAATGATGAAAAGATTACTTTTATTAAGTTTATTTGTCTTAGGTTTTACTTTTAGTTCGCAAGCGCAAGAGATAGCTCGTAATGCTCTAGGGTTGCGTTTAGGCGATAACAAAGGGTTTGGAACCGAGATTAACTATCAACATGGCTTAAAGGAAAACAAACGCTTGGAGTTTGGATTAAGCTGGCATTCTGGGTCTAAAACAAATGCATATAAGCTTACAGGGTTACACCAATGGGTATGGCATCTAGAAGATAGATTTAACTGGTATGCAGGAGTTGGTGGTGGACTAGGAAGTGTTCAATTTGATAAAAAACACGATTACTACCATAAATCAAAATCAGATACATTTATTTTTGTTGCTGGAGATATTGGTATAGAATATAATTTTAATATTCCTTTACTCTTATCTTTAGACTTCCGTCCAGAAATCGGTTTTGGTGATTATCGGGACGATTTAAACTTTGATATTGCTTTGGGGATAAGGTATCAGTTCTAAACTAATATTAAATCCATTAACACACAGCCGATGTTTCTAATTATAAAAACATCGGCTTTTTATTTTCAAATTTCTCAAAAAAGCAATGTTAACCTATTAATAAATTATAAATTTACCTTTAATAATCATTTTACGGTACGCAACTTGATTATAATTTAATAGAATATAAATATTACAACAACTTATAGATATGAAAAGAGCTGGTTTATTTATTTTAAGTATGGCATTATTTCTTGGCTTTTCGAGTTGTATAAGCATGGAAAGCATGAGGTCAAACTCACAGTCACAAGCCATGGGCACTTACAAAGGTAGTGTTCCCTTTATTTTTGTAGAACGAGATGTTGAATTTGCTATCTATCCGACAGGTGAATTCGATTTTGCATATGTGGGTCCAAATTATCGGTATACCCCATACAATGGTCCTAGACGTCCGTTTTCTTATAACGGTGGATATAATTATGATGTTTATTTACAATTTGACCGATTTGGTGCGGTTGTTCAGGTAGAAAGTGTTCCTATTTATTACGACTATTATGGACGGATTATACAAGCTGGTAATGTTGTTCTAAGATACAGTGGTGATTATGTAACTCAAATTGGAAACATGCACATTATATATAAAAGAGGAGGAGTTTATATGGCAAGTTCAGGCTATGTAAACAATTATAATCAACATTTACAACCACAGCCTTGGCATCCGTACTATACTAGACCGTATTATCCAATAGTACATTCAACTCCTTATAGAGAGCATTACAAACCAAGACGTTATTCTTACGATGAGCATCGTAAAAGATATGATAATAGAGGCCGCTCTAATTATGACAATGGGCGAAGAACGTTTGTAGATCCTGTAACCCAACGACCAAGAAGAGAAGGTACAACTGATAATAGAAGGGAAAACATACAAAACCCAACGAATTCCGATCGTGGGCGTAGTAATGCTACTAATCCTAGAAATAGTAACACAACAGA